>JADMJD010000162.1 GCA_018780805.1 Rubrivivax sp.
AGGCCAGTGGGCTGCGTTTGCACTCGGCGAGGTAGTCCTCGAGCGAGAGCTCTTCTTCGCGTGTGCGCTCGTAGCGCGCGGCGAAACTGCTGATCACGTCCATGCGATCTCCTGCGTTGACAGCGGCAGACCGGAGAGGCCCGGTCTGCACGGGAAGTTCTGATGGAGTCCCGGCTGAACAGGCCCGGGCGCCATCAGAGCTTTCCTGTCACCGCGGTGTGCAGTGCACCGGTGGCATGACGTCAGCTTGGTTCATTCTGCGCGCGGGGGTGCGCCGATGAACCCCATGATCACGTGTCAATTTACCCCGTTTGTGGTTTCGAGACATTGACCCTGCACACGCAAGAGGCGTGCCCTGCGCCACCCGCGGCCACACGCCCCATGCCGGGTCAACGCGGCACCGGCGCAGCGCGATGACCGCGTTGACCCGCACCACACCGCACCACAATGCGGGTATGACAACCCCCATGCTTCGCTGCCCCCCGAGGGGGCGATCGGCCACCTTGGGTCGGCCCGGCGGTGACCGATGAACCGACACCTGCTGCTGCTGGCCATCTGCCAGGCCCTGTTCCTGACCAACAACGTCACCTTCATCGCCATCAACGGCCTGGTCGGGCTTCAGCTGGCGCCGCTGGGCTGGATGGCCACGTTGCCGGTGATGGGCTACGTGGTGGGCGGTGCCTTGTCCACCACGCCGGTGGCGCGCCTGCAGGCGCGGCTGGGGCGCAAGACCTCGTTCCAGATCGGCCTGGTGGTGGCCGCACTCTCGGCCGCGGTGGGGGCCTGGGCCGTCAGCATCGGCAGCTTCTGGCTGCTGGTGGCGGCCACCGTGGTGGCGGGCTTCTACAACGCGAATGCCGCGCTGTACCGCTTCGCCGGGCCCGAGTTGGTGGGCACGGCCTTCAAGGAAAAGGCGATCTCGCTGGTGATGGCCGGCGGTGTGGCCGGCGCCTTCATCGGCCCCAATCTGGCCAGTGCCACGCGCACCTGGCTGGACGTGCCTTTTGCCGGCGCCTACGTGGCCCTGGTGGGCGTGGCGCTGCTGGGGTTGTTGGTGATGTCACTCATCCGATTCCCGACCCATGTGCCGCCGGTGCCGGGGGCCAGCACGGGCCGGCCGATGGCGGAGATCGCGCGCCAGCCGGCCTTCCTGGTGGCCGTGGCGGCCGGGGCGCTGGGCTTCGGTGTGATGAACCTGCTGATGGCCGCCACGCCGCTGGCCATGCAGCAGTGTGGCCTGCCCTTCGAGAGTGCGGCCCTGGTGCTGGAGTGGCATGTGCTGGGCATGTTCGTGCCGGCGTTTTTCACCGGCCACCTCATCAAGCGCTTTGGCGCGCTGCCGGTGATGGGCGTGGGGGCGGTGCTCAACTTCGCCTGCGTGGCCATCGCGCTCAGCGGTGTGGAGCTTCACCAGTTCCTGGGCGCGCTGCTGCTGCTGGGCGTGGGCTGGAATTTTCTCTACACGGGTGCCACGACGCTGCTGACCACCACCTACCGCCCGGAAGAAAAGACCCGGGTGCAGGGCACGATGGACTTCTGGGTGTTTTCGACGATGGCCGTCACGTCCTTCGCCTCCGGTGCGCTGGTCACCACCCAGGGCTGGTTCTGGCTCAACGTGGGCTCGCTGTTGCCGCTGGTGCTGGTCAGCCTGGCACTGTTCTGGCTAGCCGCGAAGCCTTCGCCCAAAGCCTATGGTTAACCCCATCTATCTCTTTTGTAGATAGCACGGCGACGGGACATTGCATTTCACAGCCGCGCCCTGGCCGCCTATCGTGCGCCCCGTCCGTCCATCGAACGCACTGAGGAGCGCTGCATGAGCCGTCGTACGAACCCCCTGATCCTGGCCGGCATGGCCGCCGTGGCGCTGGTCGCGCACACCGCGGCGTCGGCCCAGAAAGGCCCGCTGCAGAAGATCGGCAAGGGCGAAGGCCAGGTCGACATCGTGGCCTGGGCCGGTTACATCGAACGCGGCGCGACCGACAAGAACTTCGACTGGGTGACCGACTTCGAGAAGAAGACCGGCTGCAAGGTCAACGTCAAGACCGCCGGCACCAGCGACGAGATGGTGGCGCTGATGAACGAAGGGGGTTTTGACCTCGTCACCGCGTCGGGCGATGCCAGCACGCGCTTGATCCGCGGCAAGAAGGTGCAGCCGATCAACGTGAACCTGATCCCCAGCTACAAGAACATCGACCCGCGGCTGCAAAAGGCACCCTGGCACTTTGAAGCGAATACTCACTACGGCGTTCCGTACCAGTGGGGCTGGAACGTGCTGATGTACAACACCAAGGTCTTTGGTGACAAGGCGCCCACCAGCTGGAGCGTGGTGTTCGAAGAAACCACCCTGCCCGACGGCAAGAGCAACAAGGGCCGGGTGCAGGCCTTCGATGGCCCGATCTACATCGCCGATGCGGCGCTGTACCTGATGAAGAAAAATCCGGGCCTGGGCATCAAGGACCCGTACGAACTGAACGAAGCCCAGTACAAGGCCGCGCTCGAGCTGCTGCGTGGCCAGCGCAAGCTGGTGGGCAAGTACTGGCACGACGCCTTTGTGCAGATCGACGACTTCACCAACGAAGGGGTGGTTGCCTCCGGCAGCTGGCAGTTCCAGTCCAACATCCTGAAGAGCAAGAAGGCGCCGATCGCCACCGTGGTGCCGGTGGAAGGTGCCACCGGCTGGGCCGACAGCACGATGCTGCACGCCGAGGCCAAGAACCCGAACTGCGCCTACATGTGGCTGGAGCACAGCCTGAACCCGAAGCTGCAGGGCGACCTGTCGGCCTGGTTCGGCTCGGTGCCGGCGGTGCCGGCGGCCTGCAAGGGCAACAAGCTCCTGGGTGACGACGGCTGCGCACGCCAGGGCTACAACGACTTCGAGAAGATCTCGTTCTGGCGCACCCCGGTGAGCCAGTGCAAGAGCCAGAACAACGCCTGCGTGCCGTACCACAAGTGGGCGTCGGACTACATCGCCGTCCTGGGCGGCCGCTGAACATCTGCTGATCCGATGACTGCAGCTGTCCAGCTCGAAGACGTTGAATGCGTCTTCGGCAGCGGAGCCTCGGCCGTGCGCGCCGTGGACCGCGTGAACCTGACGATTGACGCGGGCGAGTTCTTCACCTTGCTCGGGCCTTCGGGCTCGGGCAAGACGACTTGCCTGCGCATGATCGGCGGCTTCACGCTGCCCACGGCCGGGCGCATCCGCATCGGCGGGGCCGACGTGACGCTGGCCCCGCCCTACGCGCGTCCGGTGAACACGGTGTTCCAGGACTACGCGCTGTTCCCGCACATGAGCCTGCGCGACAACGTGGCCTACCCGCTGATGGTGCGGGGCATGGCCAAGGCACAGCGCTGGCAGAAGGCCGACGAACTGCTGGCCCTGGTGCAGCTGCCGGGGGTGGGCGACCGCAAGCCGGCCGCACTGTCCGGCGGCCAGCGCCAGCGCGTGGCGCTGGCGCGTGCGCTGATCGGCCAGCCGCAGGTGCTACTGCTGGACGAGCCGCTGGGCGCGCTGGACCTGAAGCTGCGCGAGCAGATGCAGACCGAGCTGAAGGCGCTGCAGCGGCGGCTGGGCATCACCTTTTTGTTCATCACGCACGACCAGCACGAAGCGCTGTCGATGAGCGACCGCATCGGCGTCTTCAACGCCGGCCGGCTGGAGCAGGTGGGCACGCCGCAGGCGGTGTACGACACGCCGGCCACACGCTTCGTGGCGCAGTTCGTCGGCGCGGCCAACGTGCTGGACGGGGAAGCCTCACAGCGCCTGACCGGCCACGCCGCCGCGATGCTGCGCCCGGAGCGCATCACGCTGGGCGGCACGGCCGACGCCCGCGCCAGCGGCACCGTCGCCGAAGTGCAGTACTTCGGCGCCTTCACGCGCCTGAAGGTGGACACGGGCGGCGCGCTGCTGCAGGCCGACCTGCCGTCGGAGGCCGGTGGCACGCTGCCCCAGACCGGGCAGCCCGTGTTCCTGCACTGGGACGCGCGGGCGGTGCACGCGCTGGGGTCATGAACACGCTGGCCGTGTCGGCGAACGGCGGCTGGCAGCGCCGTGTCTCCGACCTGCTCTACACCCGCCGCGGCCTGCTGCTGGGCGTGTTGCTGGGGCCGCCGCTGCTGTGGTTCGGTGTCATCTACCTGGGCAGCCTGTTTGCGCTGCTGGCGAACGCGTTTTTCCGGCTGGACGACTTCACTGGCCAGGTGGTGCGCGAGGTCGGCCTGTCCAACTTCGTGGCACTCACCGAGATCGCCAACCTCGATGCCGCGCGGCGCTCCATCGGCATGGCCATCGCGGTGACGCTGGCCTGCACGGTGCTGGCCTTTCCGCTGGCGCTGGTGATGGCGCGCCATGCACGCGGCGCCACCAAGGCCGCGCTCTACATCGCGGTGATGCTGCCGCTGTGGAGCAGCTACCTGGTGCGCTTGTACGCCTGGAAGCTGCTGCTGGCCAAGGAAGGTGCCATCAACTGGCTGGCGCAGCACCTGCACGCCACCTGGCTGGTCGATGCGCTGCTGGCCACGCCGCTGATCGGCGGGCCGAGCTTGAGCTTTTCCACGCTGGGCACCTTCGTGGTTTTTGTCTACATGTGGCTGCCCTTCATGGTGCTGCCGCTGGTGGCCGCGATCGAGCGCATTCCGCAGAGCACGCTGGAGGCCTCGGCCGACCTGGGCGCCGGCCCGGCCACCACCTTCCGGCGTGTGGTGCTGCCGCTGGCGATGCCGGGCGTGGCGGCCGGTTCGATCTTCACCTTCAGCCTGACACTGGGCGACTACATCATCCCGCAGGTCATCGGCGACAGCACGCTGTACATCGGCCAGGTCATCTTCCGCCAGCAGGGCGTGGCCGGCAACCTGCCGTTTGCCGCGGCGTTTTCGCTGGTGCCCATCGTGGCCATTGGGCTGTACCTGTGGTTCGCCAAGCGCCAAGGAGCGTTCGATGCGCTCTAGCGCTTGGTTGAAGGCGAGTGCCTGGGCCGTGGTGCTGTTCCTGCACGTGCCACTGGCGCTGATCATCCTGTACGCCTTCAGCGCCGAGGACAAGAGCTACGTCTTCCCGCCGCCCGCGCTCACCACGCAGTGGTTCGGAGTGGCGTGGGCGCGTGAGGACGTCTGGGCCGCGATGAAACTCAGCTTCCAGGTCGCGGCCTGGAGCACGGCGGCCGCACTCATCCTGGGCACGCTGGCCGCAGCGGCCTTGGCCCGCGCGAAGTTCTTTGGCCGGGATGCCGTGTCGCTGCTCTTCATCCTGCCCATCGCGCTGCCCGGTGTCATCACCGGCATCGCGCTGCGTTCGGCGTACCACACGATGGAGATCCCGTTCAGTTTCTGGACCATCGTGATCGGGCACGCCACCTTCTGCGTGGTGGTGGTCTTCAACAACGCGGTGGCGCGGCTGCGCCGCATGAACCCCAACCTGATCGAAGCCAGCATGGACCTGGGCGCCGACGGCTTCCAGACGCTGCGCCACATCGTCCTGCCGCAGCTGGGCTCGGCGCTGCTGGCCGGTGCGCTGCTGGCTTTTGCGCTGAGTTTCGACGAGGTGATCGTCACCACCTTCACCGCCGGGCAGCAGACCACGCTGCCGATCTGGATGCTGCAAGAGCTGATCCGACCGCGCCAGCGCCCGGTCACCAACGTGGTGGCGGTGTTCATCATCGCCCTGACCTTCGTGCCCATCCTGCTGGCCTACCTGTTGACCCGCGCCGACGAAACGACGCAACGCTGAAGGAGCTTTCCATGGACTTGACCCTGCCCACCGAACTGTTCATCGACGGCGCTTTTGTCGCGGGCGAAGGCGAGCCCGAGCGTGTGCTGAACCCCGCCACCGGCGCGCTGCTGGTGGAGGTGCCCGAGGCCTCCACCGAGCAGGTGCACAAGGCCGTCTCGGCCGCGCACCGTGCCTTCGACGCCTGGCGCGACACGACGCCGTCGGACCGCTCGCGTTTGCTGCTGAAACTGGCCGACGCCATCGAAGCCCAGGCCGAGACCTTTGCCCGCCTGGAGAGCCTGAACTGCGGCAAGCCCTACGCGCGGGCGCTGGGCGACGAGATCCCGGCCGTGGCCGACTGCTTCCGGTTTTTTGCCGGCGCCTGCCGCACGCTGACCGGCCCGCTGGCGGGTGAGTACCTGGCCGGCCACACCAGCTTCATCCGCCGCGACCCGGTGGGCGTGGTCGGTTCCATCGCGCCCTGGAACTATCCGCTGATGATGGCGGCCTGGAAAACCGCCCCGGCGCTGGCCGCGGGCAACACCGTGGTCATCAAACCCAGCGAGCAGACGCCGCTGTCGACGCTGTGGCTGGCCAAGGTCGCGGCGGAGATCTTTCCCAAAGGTGTGTTCAACGTCATCGCCGGCCGCGGCGCCACCGTGGGCCAGCCGCTGGTGGAGCACCCCAAGGTGGCCATGGTCAGCCTGACGGGCGATGTCTCCACCGGCCGCAAGATCCTGCAGGCCGCGAGCAACTCGCTCAAGCGCACGCACCTGGAGCTGGGCGGCAAGGCGCCGGTGATCGTGTTCGACGACGCCGACCTCGCGGCCGTGGTCGAAGGCCTGCGCACCTTCGGTTATTACAACGCCGGCCAGGACTGCACGGCCGCCTGCCGCATCTACGCGGGTGCCAAGATCCACGACAAGCTGGTGGCCGACCTCTCGGCCGCGGTGAAGAGCATCAAGGTCGGCACGCAGGACGAGCCCGATGTCGAGATCGGCCCGCTGATCAGCGACCGCCAGCGCAACCGCGTGGCCAGCTTCGTCGAACGGGCGCAGATGACGGGCCACATGGAGATCACCGCCGGCGGCAAACAACCGGCGGGCAGCGGTTTTTTCTACGAACCCACGGTGATCGCCGGTGCGCGCCAGGACGACGAGATCGTGCGCCGCGAGGTCTTCGGCCCGGTGGTCAGCATCACGCGTTTTTCAGACGCCGAGCAGGCCGTGGCCTGGGCCAACGACAGCGACTACGGCCTGGCGTCATCCGTCTGGACGCAGGACGTGGGCCGCGCGATGCAGGTGGCGCGCAAGCTGCAATACGGCTGCACCTGGATCAACACGCACTTCATGCTCGTCAACGAGATGCCGCACGGCGGCCTGAAGAGCAGCGGCTACGGCAAAGACCTGAGCCTTTACGCGCTGGAGGACTACACCGTGCCGCGGCACGTGATGCTCAAGCTCTGAGCGACCCCCGCGGCGACCGCGCACGCGACTGCTCACGCGCGACCTCGATGAACTCCAGCGCCGCCGGCTTCAGCGCCAGGCCGCGGCGCCAGACCAGGCCCACGTCCACCGTGGGCAGCTCGTCACGCAGTGCGCGCACGTCCACGTGTTCCGCGTCCAGCGTCCACGGGCGGTACAAAAAGTCCGGCAGCACCGCGATGCCGGCGCCGGCACCGACCAGCGAGCGCACGGCCTCCAGCGACGAGGTCTTCAGCAGCGTGCGTGCCTTCAGCTGCTGGCGCGTCCAGGCGGCGCGCATCAGCTCGCCGATGCGGTCGGCCTCCAGCACGATCTGGTCGTAACCGGCGCAATCGGCCAGCGTCACCTCCTGCTGCTGCGACAGCGGGTGGTCCGACGCCAGCCAGACGCGGTTGGGGCTGCGGGTCAGCGTCTCGGCCACCAGGGCCTGCGGCTCGCCCAGCACGTTGCTGACCATGATGGCCACGTCCAGCTCGCCGTTGATCAGCAGGTGTTCCAGGAAGGGCGGGGTCTCCTCCGTCACCTGCACGCTCACCGCGGGGCAGTTGCGCCGGTAGCGCTGCAGCAGCTCGCTGAGGTAATAACCGGCCACCAGGCTGGTGACACCGACATTCAGCGTGCCGCGCAGATCGGGGGAATCATCGGCCTGGTGCAGGCGCGAGGCTTCGGCCACCGCGCCGATCACCTTGCGTGCGCTGGCCAGGAAACGGTGGCCCTGCGGCGTCAGCGTCATGCCGCGTGAGCTGCGGGCAAACAACGGCTGGCCGAGCTCGTCCTCCAGCTCCAGCAGGCTCTTGGTGACGGCGCTCTGCGCGATGTTCAGCATGCGCGAAGCCGCGGCCACCGAGCCGCTTTCGGCCACCGCGATGAAGTAGCGGAACTGGCGCAGCGTGATGTGCGAGGACATCGCGTTGGTCGCCCGGCGTCAGGTGTCGGTCAAGCCCAGTTTCTGCAGCAGGCCGTTCAGCTCGTCCAGCGAATCGAAGCGGATCGCGATCTCGCCCTGCTCACCACGCGAGGTGCGTTTCTTGACGCGGATCTCCACGCCGGCCGTCAGGTGGTCGGCCAGCTGCGATTCCAGCCGGGCGATGTCGCGCGGTTTGTCGCCTTTGACGCGCAACAGCGGGGCCTGCCGGCCGGCGCTGGCCGATTGGCGCGCCACCAGCTTTTCGGCGTCACGCACGCTGAGCTTCTTGGCGCTGATCTCGTGTGCGCTGGTCACCTGCGCGGCGCCGCTCAGGCCCAGCAGCGCGCGGGCGTGGCCCATGTCCAGGTCGCCGGCCATCAGCATCTGCTGCACCGGCTCGGCCAGGTTCAGCAGGCGCAGCAGGTTGCTGGCGGCGCTGCGCGAGCGGCCCACCGATTGCGCCGCCTGCTCGTGCGTGAGGCCGAACTCGTCGACCAGGCGCTTCAGGCCTTGTGCCTCTTCCAGCGGGTTCAGGTCCTCGCGCTGGATGTTCTCGATCAGCGCCATCACGGCCGCGGCTTCGTCGGGCACTTCCTTCACCAGCACCGGCAGCTCACCCAGGCCAGCCAGTTTGGCGGCACGGAAGCGGCGTTCGCCGGCGATGATCTCGTAGCGGCCCTCGCCCGCCGCCCCGACCGGCCGCACCAGCACCGGCTGCATCACGCCCTGGCTGCGGATGCTCTCGGCCAGCTCGTAGAGCGAGCCTTCGTCCATGCGCGTGCGTGGCTGGTACTTGCCGGCCTGCAGCCTGTCCAGCGGCAACACCGTGGGTTGGCCGGCGGGCGCCGGGCTGTCGTTCACCTTGGGCCCGAGCAGGGCCTCCAGGCCGAGGCCGAGGCCCTTGGGTTTTTTGCTTGCCATGCGGGGATTGTCGCGGGGAATGTTCAGCGCCCAGCTTGCTGCCGGCGCGCGCGGCGGTGCGGGTCGATGATGTCGCGCTGGATGAAGAGGCGGAAGCTGTTGCGCCGCGTGTCCATCGCAGCGGGTGATCGGTCCAGGTAGTCGGCCAGCGCCTGGTCGCGCACGTACCAATGGCCGGGGCGTGGCTCCAGGTGCTCGGCCGGGCCCAGGCGGCGGGCAAAACGCTCTTCCGGCGACGTGTCGCCCAGCAGGCGCTGCACCGGCGCGGCGCGCAGCCAGCGGGCATCGGGGGTTTCGATCACCTCCAGCGACACCCCGGCATGCGCGAAGTGCCGGCCTTCCAGTGGCTGCAGCGACACCCGGCGCACACCTCGCACGCTGGCGCTGGCCAGGTCGATCAGCGGCCGGGCCAGCAGCAGGCCCAGCAGCGCCAGCGACAAAACCCCCGCCGCCGGGCCCAGCCCCCACCAGGCCAGCGCGGCAAAACCCAGGCAGAGCCCGATACGAACGATGAAGGTGAGCACCAGCTTCACGCCAAAGCCTTCAGCCACGTGCGGGCTGCCGGCCAGTCTCCCAGGCCGGACTCGGCGTTCAGGTGGCCTTTGGGCCCGGTGTCGATCACCCGCGAGCCCCATCCGCCGGCGATGCCGCGCATGCGCCCTGCCTCGCCGTACGGGTCGTCGCTGCTGAGCACGGCCACGCTGGCGAAGGGCAGCGGCCCGCGCGGGATGGGCCGCCAGCCCGCCAGCTGCAGCGGGAAGTCTTCTCGTTCGGTGTCCGGCGGCGCCACCAGCAGCGCACCGGCCACGCGCGCCGTGTGCCGGCTGTGCGCCGCCCAGGCCGCCACCAGCAGGCAGCCCAGGCTGTGGGCGGCCAGCAGCGCGGGGTTTTGCAGCAGGCGCGCATCGGCCAGCAGCACCTCGTCCAGACGCGCCATCCAGTCGCCGCGGCGCGGCCACAGCCAGTCGTCCTGCACAACGCGGGTGTCGCCGTGCTGTTGCTCCCACAGGCTTTGCCAATGGCCGGGGCCGGAATCCTGCCAGCCGGGCAGGAGGTAGACAGGGTGCATCGCGTATCCTTTGCATCCGGATTTTCACTGCAAGGATGGACCATGGCGCACCGCGTGTTTGTCGACGGCTCCGAGGGCACGACAGGCCTGCGCATCCACGAGGTGCTGGCCGGCCGGGCCGACGTGGAAGTGCTGCAGATCGAGCCCGAGCGCCGCAAGGACCCGGCCGAGCGGGCACGTCTGCTGAACGCTGCCGACGTGGCATTTTTGTGCCTGCCCGACGTGGCGGCGCGCGAAGCCGCGTTCATGGTGACCAGCACCAAGACCTGTCTGATCGACGCCAGCACCGCGCACCGCACGCAGGCGGGCTGGGCTTACGGCCTGCCCGAGCTGGCCGCCGGCCAGCGCGCGGCGCTGCGCCAGGCCAAACGCATCGCCAACCCGGGCTGCCACGCCACCGCCTTCATCCTGCTGCTGCGCCCGTTGGTCGACGCCGGTCTGGTGCCCGCTGAGACGCCGCTGAGCGCCACGTCGATCACCGGTTATTCCGGCGGCGGCAAATCGATGATCGCGCAGTACCAGGCCGGCGCCGACCCGCGCCTGAAGGCACCCCGCCCGTATGGCCTGACGCTGGCCCACAAACACCTGCCGGAGATGTTGGCGCACACAGGCCTGGCGGCGAAGCCAGTGTTCACACCGGTGGTGGCCGACTTCTACAAGGGCCTGGCGGTCACGGTGCCGCTGCAGCTGTCGCAGCTACGGCCCGGCACCACGGCGGCGCAGCTGCAGCAGGCGCTGGCCGCGCACTACGCCGGCGAACGTTTTGTGAAGGTGATGCCCTTGGGTGACCCGGACACGATGGAGACCGGGTTCTTCGACATCACGGCCTGCAACGACAGCAACCGTGCCGAGCTGTTTGTCTTTGGCAGCGACACGCAGGCCCTGCTGGTCTGCCGGCTGGACAACCTGGGCAAAGGCGCCAGCGGTGCCGCGGTGCAGTGCATGAATCTGCACCTGGGGCTGGACGAAGGGCTGGGGCTCTGAGCAGCCCGGTTCGGGTTCAGACCTCGCCGGGCTCCGGCGTGCGGTAGTGATACGCGTAGGCGTCTGAAAAGCCCAGCCGGTGGTAGACGGCGCGGGCCGCGTGGTTGTCGCCTTCCACCTGCAGGTAGGCGTGGCGTGCACCACCTTCGGCCGCCTGGGCCAACAACCAGCTGCACAGCTGCCGCGCGAGACCGTGGCCGCGTGCGGCCGGTGCGGTGAACACGTCGTACAGGCCGACCAGCTCCCCTTCGCGCGCAAACTGGCCGCAGGCCAGCACCGTGGCGCCGTCGCGCAGCACAAAACCCTGGTACGGCACCGGCGAAGCCAGCAGCCGACGTGTGTGGGCCATGCGCTGGGCCATGGGTGAGCCGCGCAGGGTGCCGACCACCTCGGCGTATTCGATCGCCGTGACGGCTTGCGGGTGCAGGTCCGCCGGCCGGGTGGCTGCGTAGCCTCGGCACAGCATCACGCGGGTGTCGTCGAAACGGCGCCAGCCGCGCTGGATCACCGCGTCCTCCAGGCCGTCGGGCCGGGTGAACGGTGTGACACGCAGGATCAGTGGCAGGCCGGCTTCGGCATACGCGGCCTGGGCCCAATGCAGGCGCTCGTCCAGCGGCAGCCGGCCCTCGGCCACCGCGTTGATGCAACGGGCGCGCTTGGCCTTGCCGGGGGAGAAGCGCAGCAGCCAGCCGTCCAGCCAACGTTGTTCGGGCGGGGCGCTGGCGTTCAGGCCGGCGTCTTCGACACGGCTCAGCAAGGTATCGGCAGGGTCAGCCAAGGCGTTTCACCATCTCGTGTGCAAACTCCACGAAGGCCACGGCACCCTTGGACGCCGGGTCGAACACCACACCCGGCTGACCATAGCTGGGCGCTTCGGCCAGGCGCACGTTGCGCGGGATCACGGTCTCGAAGACCTTGTCGCCGAAGTGCGCCTTGAGCTGTTCGCTCACCTGCTGCTGCAGCGTGATGCGCGGGTCGAACATCACCCGCAGCAGGCCGATGATGGCCAGGTCCTGGTTCAGGTTGGCGTGCACCTGCTTGATGGTGTTGACCAGGTCCGACAGGCCTTCGAGCGCAAAGTACTCACACTGCATCGGCACGATCACGCCGTGCGCCGCGCACAGGCCGTTCAGCGTCAGCAGGCTCAGCGACGGCGGGCAATCGATGAGCACGAAGTCGTAGTCGGCGCCGGCGGCCAACACGGCCTGGCGCAGGCGTTTTTCGCGCCGCTCCAGCTTGACGAGCTCGATCTCGGCGCCGGCCAGTTCGCGGTTGGCGCCCAGCACGTCGTAACCGCCCTTGGGGCTGCGCTGCCGGGCTTCGGCGATGGTGGCCGATTCCAGCAGCACGTCGTAGACGGTGTTTTCCAACGCCCGTTTGTCCACGCCCGAGCCCATCGTGGCATTGCCTTGCGGGTCCAGATCGACCACCAGCACCCGCTGGCCGATCAGGGCCAGGCCGGCGGCCAGGTTCACCGTGGTGGTGGTCTTGCCGACGCCGCCCTTCTGGTTGGCGACGCAGAAGATGCGCAATCCACTCACGACTGTGTGCCCAGGCGGATGCCAAAGCCGATCAGGAAGATGCCGGCCAACTTCTGCAAGGCGCGCGCGATGCCGCGGTGCGCCTTGACCTGGGCGCTGACGGCGTTGGCGAAAACACAGAGCAGCAGGCAGTACGCTGCCGTGATCAACGCGATGGTGACGGCCATGCCCGCAAAGGTGATGGCGCCGCGGTGCGTGGTCGGGTTGATGAACAACGGGAAGAAGGCCATGTAGAACACGATGGCCTTGGGGTTCAGCAGGGTGATCAGGAAGGCCTGGCGTGCGTAGTGGCGCGGTTCGATGCGGATGGGCGACGCGTCACCGTCCTTGGCGAACAGCAGTTTCAGGCCGATCCAGGCGAGGTAGGCGGCGCCCGCGTATTGCACGCCCTTGAACAACAAAGGATGCGCCGCCAGAAGCGCTGCCACACCGGCCACGGCCAGCCACAGCAGCACCTGGTCGCCAACGATCAGGCCCAGGGTGGCCGCTGCACCGGCGCGGAAACCGCCTTTGCCGGTAGAGGTGAGCAGGGCAAATGTGCCTGGGCCGGGCAGGGCCAGGAAGAGCAGGACGGCGGCGCAGAAGGCCCCGAAATCGGCGATGCCGAGCATGGATTTCCCCCAATGATTGGGGTGGATTGTGCCGCGCGGCGTGCTGCTTCAGGCTGGCCGCAGCCAGATCGCGCAGCGTTCAGCGTCCAGGCCGGGCACCTGCAGTTGTTCCACGTGAAACACCTGCACGTCGGCCGGCAGCGCCGCGATCTCGTCGGCCGGATTTTTGCCTTTCATTGCCAGCCACACACCCTGCCCTGCCAGGTGCAGCCGTGTCCAGGTGGTGAAGTCCACCAGGCTGGCAAACGCCCGTGACACCACGACGTCGGCCGCAGCGGGTGAGAGTTGTTCGACCCGGGCGTGCGCGGCATGCAGGTTCTTCAGGCCCAGTTCCAGCGCCACCTGCTGGATGAAGCCGGTTTTTTTGGCGACCGCGTCGACACAGGTGACCTGCCAGCCCGGCTGCGTGATGGCGAGCACCACGCCCGGCAGGCCGCCGCCGCTGCCGACATCCAACAACCGCAGGGCGCGTCCGTCGGCATGGCGCTGCAGCGGCGCCAGCACCGAGAGGCTGTCCAGCAGGTGGTGCGTGCCCATCTGCGCCGCATCGCGCACGGCGGTCAGGTTGTAGACCTTGTTCCAGCGCGCCAACAGGTCCAGGTAGGCCAGCAGCTGGGTGGTGGCCGCGTCGTTCAGCGGGGCGCCCATCTGCGCGGCGGCCGCCTGCAGCGCGGCGCGGTCAAGCGGCGGCATCGTCGGTGGTGGCAGTGGTGTTGACCGCTGCGTTGTTGGCGGCAGCCGGCGCAAAACCAGCGAAGCGCTTTTTCTTCAGGTGGACCAGCAGCAACGAGACGGCTGCCGGCGTCACGCCGGAGATGCGCGACGCCTGGCCCAACGTGGCCGGCCTGTGGGTGCTGAGCTTTTGCCGCACCTCGATGGACAGCGCCTGCACCTGGCTGTAGTCCAGGGCCTCGGGCAGCTTCAGGTTCTCGAAGTGCGCAGCGCGTTCGACCTCATCGTTCTGGCGGTTGATGTAGCCGGCGTACTTCAGGGCGATTTCGGCCTGCTCGATCACGGCATCGGCGGTGGCCTCGTCCAGCGCTGCCCGCAATGTTTCACGTGAAACAGCCTGGGCCGGGTGCGCCGTGGCGTCCAGCAGCGCCACGGTGTCCCAGGCGATCCCGGGCCGGCACAGCAGGTCTGCCAGGCGGTACTCGTGCTCCAGCGCCTTGCCCAGGTGCAACTCGGCCAGTGCGTCGGGCACGGTGGCCGGGCGCACCCAGGTGGCCCGCAGGCGCTGCAGCTCGCGCTCGATGGCCTCGCGCTTGCGCTCGAAGGCGGCCCAGCGCGCGTCGTCCACCAGGCCCAGCGTGCGGCCGGCTTCCGTCAGCCGCAGGTCGGCGTTGTCTTCGCGCAGCTGCAGGCGGAACTCCGCGCGGCTGGTGAACATGCGGTAAGGCTCGGTCACACCCTTGGTGATCAGGTCGTCCACCAGCAC
>JADMJD010000113.1 GCA_018780805.1 Rubrivivax sp.
TGTTACGCGTCGTCGCACAGAGCAAAACCCGGCGGCAGCGCGTATCCGACCAGCCTCCGCGCGGTCTCGACAGCCTGCCCGACGACCGGCGGCAACTGCTGAAACGCTGGGTCAAACGCGGCGGCAATAGCCTTTGGGAAACGCTGCGGAACGACGCCGGCGTAGGCGGCCAGAATCTGGCGCAGGCGCTGCTCGACTGGCTGCTCGACAACGGCTGGATTCAGCTCGACGAAAAATTCGAGCGTGCCGCGTGGTGGCCGTATCGGGTGCAATTCCGCGAGCCAGCACATCTGCGCGCCACCCTCGGTATCGTCGATGCGGATGCTGTCGCCGCACAGTGGCGAATCGTGCGCGCGACGCTGCCGCCCGACGCGCCGCTGCTCGATGCGCTCGACACCTTGCCGCCTAAAACCGCGCTCGCGCGCGCCGATCTCGTCGCTGCCTTGGCGCGCTGGCAGTTCGAACAGCGCAGCGGCACGCAGCGCGATTTCGCCCTGTTCGCGCGAGGCGCCACCAAGGCCATTAGTACGACGGAATGGGCCTGGCTCGGCGAGGTTGTCGATCTTGGCGAAGGGGGTATCGAACGCCACACGCCGCTACTGCTGATCGCCGCGCCGGTCGAACTTCATGTCTCGCACGCTGTGCTGAACCTCGCCGCCTGCGCCGATTTCTGTGCCCTGACCCCGGCCACCCTGGCTGCCGCCACGGCTGCAAGCGGCGCACCAGAACGCTGGCATCTGGTGGAAAACCGCACCAGCTTCGAACGCGTCGCCCGCACCCGCGAAGCCAGAACCGGCGTCATCTGGCTGCCCGGCTTTCCGCCAAGCTGGTGGCGAGAATCCGTGGCGCATGTTCTCGCGCTGGCACCCGCTCCCGCCGCCATCGCCTGCGATCCCGACCCCGCTGGCATCGCCATCGCCCTGCAGGCCGGTGCGTTGTGGCAAACAGCCGGCCTCGACTGGCAGCCCTGGCACATGGACATCGCCACCCTGCAAGCCCTGCCCAGTCGCGGCGTCCTCAACGCATGGGACAGCGCACGCATCGCGCAACTGAGACAAACGCCCAAACTACCTATGCCGTTTGCGGCGCTGCTGGATTACATGCAACAGCACAACATCAAGGGCGAACAGGAAGGCGTGTTGTAAGCGCGCAGGGCTGGCTTGCGTCACCCCGGGCCGATGTATATCCTGTATATACACAGGAGGTTCACCATGCTCACACGCGTCTTCAAAAGCGGCAACTCGCTTGCCGTACGAATTCCAAAAGAATTGGCCATCGTCGAAGCCAGCCAGGATGTCGAAATCGAAAAAGTCGGCGACACCCTCGTCCTGCGTCCCGTCGTCAAGCGCAAGCTGACCGGGCTGGCCGAGGCGTTCGCCATGTTCACGCCCGACTTCATGGCCGAGGGCCGCGAATTCCACGAGCAGAAGGAACGCGACTGGAGCGGCTTTGGCGAAGCAGCGCAGCTTCACCAGAAATCCGCTGACTACAAATCCAGCAACAAGTAGCCATCATGCGCTACATGCTGGACACCAACATCTGCGTCTACCTGATGAAGGCGCATCCGCCCGAAGTCCTGGCACGCTTGCAACAACTCGATCACGGCGACGCCGTCATGTCGATCATCAGCTACGCTGAACTGCGCGTCGGGCTCGAAGGGCTGGGGCCTACGCGCGGACAGAACGAACGCGCGCTGCACCTGCTCACCCGCGACATCCCTGTCTTGCCCTTCGACGAGACAGCCGCCGAACGCTACGGCGTGCAACGCGCCGCCGTCCGCGACCGCCGCCGCGACGCGCTGGATCGGCTGATCGCCGCGCACGCCACGAGCCTCGGTCTCACGCTCATCACCAACAACGAAGCCGATTTCAGGGATTAC
>JADMJD010000005.1 GCA_018780805.1 Rubrivivax sp.
CCGGCGGGCAGCCCAGGTCCAGCGAGCAGGTGGCGTCCAGGTCGGGCATCAGCACGCGTTTGTGCGGCGACAGGATCTTGGCCGATTCACCCATGAAACGCACCCCGGCCACCACCAGCGTCTGCGCCGCGTGGTCGCGCCCGAAACGTGCCATCTCCAGCGAATCGGCAACGATGCCGCCGCTCTCCAGCGCCAGGTCCTGCAGGTCGCCGTCGACGTAGTAGTGCGCCACCAGCACCGCGTTGTGCTGTTGCAGCAGCGCTTTGGCACGCTCACGCGCAATGGCGTGTTGTGCCGGGGGCAAGGCGGCCGGCACCTTGGCCCAGGCATGGGCAGTGCAGGAGGCCCCGGCGGCGTCCTGGCGTGTGAAGTCATAAAGCTGCTGCGTCGTCATGGGCTGAATGTTAGTCCGCGGCGTGTTTCGTCAAGGTTGACCGAAGAAGCGGCCCGGTGGCAGGCCCACCGAGCGCCGCACCATCGCCGTGAAGGCACTCGCGCTGGCATAACCCAGCTCGCTGGCAATCACGCCCATCGGCCGGCCCTGCGCCGCCAAGGTCAGCGCACGGCCCAACAACACCTGCTGGCGCCAGGGGCCGAAGCTGGTGCCGAGTTCATCCTGGAACAGCCGCGCCACGGTGCGGGCGCTGGCGCCGGCTTCGGCGGCCCAGTCGGCCAGCGTGCCGTGGCGCGTGGGGTCGGCGATCACGGCTTCGCACAGGCTGCGCAGGCGTTTGTCCTGCGGCAGCGGGATGCCCAGGCGCACCGGCGCGGCCCGGCGCAACTCGTCCAACGCCAGCTCGCCGAGCCGCCGCTCGCGGGCCAGCGCGTCAGCGCTCAGGCTTGAGGGCGGGCGCGGCCCGTCGTCGGCGTGGAGGCCCATCTGCAGCACCAGTTCGCGCAGCAGAGGCGAGACCTCCAGCACCCGGCAGTGCAGCCACGCCGCCTGTTCGGCTGCCGGCACGCCGGGCCCGGTGTCGCCCGACGCCTGGTGCACATACAGCGTGCGCAGCTCGGCCGCTTCGACCACGGTGACCACGTGTTCGACGCCGGGCGGGATCCAGATCGCGCGCCAGGCCGGCACCAGGTAGGTGGCCTGCTCGGCCGTGATGTGGGCCACGCCCGACACCGCGATGGCCACCTGCGCCCAGGCGTGCTGGTGCGGCTGGATGGTGCTGTCGGGAGCCATCACACGCCGCTTGGCGCGCACCGGGCGTTGTGCGGTCGGCGCGTAACGCCCGGGCTCCAGCGGTGCGAGCAATTTCCGGGTTGGCAGGGCCATGGCGCGATCTCGACAGAACTTGTCCGGCTATCGTAACCCTGCCGACGGCCTCCGGCCTACAGTGGCACCATGAATTCAGCCACCTTGCCCGCCGTGCCCTGGCGCCGGGACGCCACCGTGATCGGCCTCGTCGGCGTTGCGCACAGCATCAGCCACTTCAGCCAGCTCTTGCTGGCGCCACTGTTCCCCTGGCTCAAGGACGTGTTCGGCGTCAGCTACGCCGAGCTGGGTTTTTTGCTCACGGTGTTTTTTGTCGTCTCCTGCATCGTGCAGGCGGCGGCCGGTTTCTGGGTCGACAAGTTCGGGCCGCGGCCGGTGCTGTTCATCGGGCTGGCCCTGATCGGCACGGCGGCATTGGGTTTTGCGGCCAGCACCAGCTACGCGATGCTGGCGGCCTTCAGCGTGCTGGCCGGCATCGGCAACGGTGTGTTCCACCCGGTGGACTACACGCTGCTGAACAAGAAGATAGCCAAGGCGCGGCTGGGCCATGCCTACAGCGTGCACGGCATTTCCGGCAGCCTGGGCTGGGCGCTGGCGCCGGCGATGCTGGTGCCGCTGACGATGGCCTATTCGTGGCGCGTGGCCCTGGTCTGCGCGGCGGTGCTGGCCTTTGCGGTGCTGGCGCTGCTGGTGTTCAAACGCGACCAGCTCAGCATCGAACTGGCCGCGGCGCCGGCCAAGGCGGCGCACGATGCGACACCCGCCGAAGGTGCGTTCGACTTCCTGCGCATTCCCGCGGTCTGGATGTGCTTCGGGTTTTTCTTCTTCTACGCCGGCGCCTTGTCGGTGGTGCAGACCTTCGCACCCGAAGCCGCACGCCAGCTGCACGGCGTGCCCACGCACCTGGCGGCCATCTGCCTGACCATCTACATGGTCTGCAGCGCCAGCGGCATGTTGGTGGGTGGTTTCCTGGCGCGCGACCCGGAGCGCTGCGAGCGCATCGTTGGCATCGCCTTTGGAGTCGCCGCAGGTTTGGCGCTGATCGTCGCCTACGGCGCCGTGCCGGCGCTGGCGGTGCCGGTGTTGTTCGGTGTGATGGGTTTTGTCTCCGGCACCGCCGGCCCGTCGCGCGACCTGATCGTCAAACGTGCTGCACCCGACAACGCCACCGGCCGGGTCTACGGCGTGGTCTACGCCGGGCTGGACATCGGCCAGGCCGTGGTGCCGCTGGTGATCGGCCGGCTGATGGACCTGGGGCAGTTCTCCACCGTCTGGCTGGCGCTGGCGCTGCTGCAGGCGGTGTTGATCGGCAGCGCGCTGAGTGTGGGACGGGCGCGGCGCACAGTGGCGCCCGTGTTGGCCTGATTCAGACGAGACCTCAGACGCAGGCCCGGTGGCGCTGGATGCAGGTGTCCAGCACCTCGCCACCGTCGCGCTGCCACCAGTTCGCCTTCGAGAAGATCTCGACCTCGCTGTAGCCCGCAAAACCCTGGGCTTCGACCCAGCCCCGGGCCTGTTGGATGTCGATGACACCGTCGCCCATCATGCCGCGGTCGTTCAGCAGGTCGGTGGTGGGCACCAGCCAGTCGCAGACGTGGAAGGCCAGCAGGCGATCTTTGCCAGCACGCGTTATCTGCACCTGCAGCAGGGGATCCCACCAGACGTGGTACAGGTCCACCGCCACACCCAGCGCGCCGCTGCGGCCCGGGTCCAGCGCGTCACAGACATCGAGGGCTTGAGACAGCGTGTTGATGCAGGCCCGGTCGGCGGCGTACATCGGGTGCAGCGGTTCGATGGCCAGCGGCAACCCACGTTCACGCGCGGCTTCCAGCAGGCGGTGGATGCCGTCCGTGACCTGCCGGCGCGCGGCACCGATGTTCTTGTGCTGCGGTTGGCCCGCCAGTGCGCCCGGCAGGCCGCCGACCACCAGCACCAGGCAGGGGGCACCCAGCGTGCAGGCTTCGTCCAGCGCCCGCAGGTTGTCGTCTTGTGCACCTTCGCTGGTGAACAAACCTCCCCGGCAATAACCTGATAGCGCCATGCCGTGGGCCCTCAGCGTGCGCGCGGTTTCTGCCAGCCCCGCGGCCTGCACCTGGTCGCGCCAGGGCGAGACGGCGCGGATGCCACGCGCCGCGCAGGCGTCCAGGATCTGCAACAGCGGCCAGTCCTGCCCATGTTGTTGGCGTACCGTGGCGGTGTTGACCGACAGCCAGCGGTGGTCGGCGGTGAAGTCCCTCATCCGGCCACCCCGTGCAGTGCCAGCAGGTGTTTCATGCGGCCGACCGACAGATCGGGGTCGGCAATCAAACCTGCCGCATCGGCGAGCCGGAACAGTTCCGCCAAGTGCAGCAAGGACCGGGTGCTCTGCTGCCCGCCCACCATCACGAAGTGGTCCTGGTGGCCGTTCAACCAGGCCATGAAGACCACGCCGGTTTTGTAGAAACGGGTCGGGGCCTGGAAGATGTGGCGCGACAACGGCACGGTCGGCGCCAGGATGGCGTGGAAACGGGCTGTGTCGCCGGCACTCAGTGCCGCCAATGCCGCACTCGCGGCCGGCGCGATGGCGTCGAAGATGCCCAGCAGCGCGTCGCTGTGGTGTTCGCCGTTGCCGGCGATCAGCTCTGCGTAGTTGAAGTCGTCGCCGGTGTACATGCGCACGCCTGCCGGCAGGCGCTGTCGCATCTCGATTTCCTTGTCCTTGTCGAGCAGCGAGATCTTGATGCCGTCCACCTTGTGCGCGTTGGCGGCAATCACGCCGAGTGCCGTGTCCATGGCGCGGGCCGTGTCGGCGCTGCCCCAATAACCGCTGAGCGCCGGGTCGAACATGTCGCCCAGCCAGTGCAGGATCACCGGCTCACGCGCCTGGCGCAGCACATGGTCGTAGACCCGTTCGTAGTCGGCCGGGCTGCGTGCCACCCGCGCCAGTGCGCGGCTGGCCATCACGATCAGCTTGCCGCCCAGTTTTTCGATGGCGGACATCTGCTCGTCGTAGGCGCGGATCACGTCGTCCACGCTGCGCACGTCGTCCACCGCCAGGTGGTCGGTGCCGCAGCCGCTGGCCAGGAAGGCGCCAGGCATGTCCTTCGCGGCGTCGATGGAGCGGCGGATCAGCTCCAGCGAGGTGGGCCAGTCCAGCCCCATGCCGCGCTGCGCCGTGTCCATCGCTTCGGCCACGCCCAGGCCCAGGGACCAGAGGCGGCGGCGGTAGCCGATGGTGGCGTCCCAATCTACGGCGCACTGCAGCCAGGGGTCGATGGCCGCACGGGCATCGGCCACCACATGTGCGGCCGAAAACGCGATGCGGCTCAGCGGCGTGCCGGGTGCAGCGGGCGTGAAGGCACCCGGGCCGTGCAACGTGTACGGCGACAGGCGGCCGTCGGCCGTGGGCAGGATGATTTGCATGCTGTGCCCCTCAGACCGCCAGCGGCGCCACGTCCACCCAGCGCCGCTCTTTCCAGCTCTGCAGCGCGGCTTCGACCAGTTGCACACCCTTCGCACCTTCGGGCAGCGTCCAGCGGTAGGGCGCGTCTTCGGCGATGTGGCGGATGAAGGCCTCCCACTGGATCTTGAAGCCGTTGTCGTAGACCTCGGTGTCGGGCACGTCCTGCCATTGGTCGTGGAAGTCCATGCTCTGTTTCACGTCAGGGTTCCACACCGGGCGCGGCGTGGTCACGCGCGCCTGTGCGCGGCATTCCTGCAGCCCGGCCACGGCCGAGCCATGTGTGCCGTCCACGTGGAAGGTCACCAGGTCGTCGCGCCGCACGCGCGTGGCCCAGCTCATCGTCATCTGCGCCACCACCGGCTCGCCGTTGTGGCCCTTCAGCTGCGCGGTGGCGTAAGCGGCGTCGTCGGCGGTGCAGGCATAGGGCTGGCCGGCTTCGTCCCAGCGGCGGTCGATGTGTGTGGCGCCCAGGCAGGTGATGGACTGCACCTCGCCGAACAGGTTGTCCAGCACGTAGCGCCAGTGGCACATCATGTCCAGGATCATGCCGCCGCCGTCCTCGGCGCGGTAGTTCCAGCTCGGGCGCTGGATGGGCTGCAGATCACCTTCGAAGACCCAGTAGCCGAAGTCGATGCGCACGTTCAGCATGCGGCCGAAGAAGCCTGATTTGCGCAGCATGTCCAGCTTGCGCAGGCCGGGCAGGAAAAGTTTGTCCTGCACCGCGCCATGTTTCAGGCCCGAGGCCTGGGCCAGGCGCGCGATCTCCACCGCTTCGTTCAGGTTGGTGGCGATGGGTTTTTCGCAGTACACGTGTTTGCCGGCGCGGATGGCCTGGGCCAGCAGCGTGGGCCGCATCTGCGTGGTGCCGGCGTCGAAGAACACGGTGTCGGCCGGGTTGGCCAGCGCAGCCGTCAGATCCGTGCCCCAGCGTTCGATGCCGTGTTGTTGCGCCAGCGCCGCGATCTTCTCCGCATTGCGGCCGATCAGGATGGGGTCGGGCATCACGCGGTCGCCGTTGGCCAGCAGCACCCCGCCCTGGCGGCGGATGGCGACGATGGAGCGGATCAGGTGCTGGTTCATGCCCATGCGCCCGGTCACGCCGTGCATGATGAGGCCGAGTTTGACGGTGGCCATGGTGTGTCCTTCAGGCAAGAGGGGTCAGGGTGTGCCACAGCGGCTCGGCCGCGTGTGCGAAGCCGGGGCCGTGCAGGCTGTGCAGGTCGAGTTGGCCGCCCACCACACGCAGCCGCACGCGGCCGTCCTTGTGCCCTTCGCTGTGGCGGTCGCTTGGGTGGTACAGGCCGGGGTGGGCCTCGGCAAAGGCCTCGGCCTCGGCCGCGGGTGCGATGCCGAAGCCGTCGACGTAGTGGTGGCCGTTGCGTTCGACGTGGGTCACGCCCAGGCTCGCAGCGAGCAATGTGTCCTGCTGCACCGCCAGGCCGGCCTGGCAGGTGAGGTCTTCGCCCGACAGGATCAGCCCCGGTCGCGCGGCCATGGCCACGGCGTTGTGCAGCGAGCGGTAAATGCCTTTGCAGGCTTTGCTGGAAATGCCGCGGTAACCCAGCGCCAGGCCTTGCTGCAAGGCCGTGTCGTGGTCGTCGGATTCGTCCAGGATCACCGGCACGCCGATGCCCAGGCGCGAGATGTCGGTCTGCAGCGCCAGGTGGCGTGGCAGCGGTTGTTCCAGCAGCAGCGTGGCCTGGCGCATCGCCTGCAGCGTCGTCGTCTGTTCAAAACGCCGCCAGAACGCGGCCAGCACGGCGGGGTCGGCAAAGGTTTCATTGCCATCCAATGTGACGGCGCTGCCGGCGGGCAGCAGCGCGGCGATGGCCTGCAGCCGGGCCAGGTCGTCGTCGATGCGGCCGCAGAGCTTGAGCTTGAAACGCTGCAGCCCGTAGGTGCCGATGGCGTCGGCCAGCGTGGCCGGCAGGCCGTCCTGCGGGTCGGCGCCAGGGTCGGCCGACGTCAGCCGGTCGGCCAGGCCCACGGTGTGGCGCAGCCAGACCTGCATCGGTTGCTGCAGCGTCAGTCGGGCGGCATACGGATCGCCCAGCACACCGGCCGCCACGCCATCACACCAGCCCATGCCAGCGGCGCGCAAGGCCGCATCGGCGATGGCCTTGTCCAGCAGCGCCGGCCCGAACTGTGCCGCCAGCCGCGGCAGGCCCAGCGACACCGCGTGCTGCAGCGCGGCCCGGCCTTCGTGCAGCGACAACTGCCAGGCCGTGCCTTCGGCGCCGCTGAGGCTGTTGCGGGCGCAGCGCAGCGCCTGGCGCAGCTGTTCGAAGTTCTGTTCGTGGGTCAGCGCCGGTGATTTGTCGAACCACTTGGGCACCATCAGCTCGGCACTGGCGCCCCAGACGCTGCGGCCGTTGACTTCGGCCCGCACGCGCACAAAGGCCTGCGGGCACTGCGTGACGGTGGCCGCGCCGAAGCGGAACGGCAAGCGCAGCGTGACAGGGCGCTCGAAGAGCTGGATCTCGCGGATGTGCAACACGGCCGCGTTCATGCCAGCCCCGCCATCAGTCCGCGCACATGGCCGACACTGAAGGCCGCACAGCTGTCGGCATCGGGCACGTAGTCAAAAGGTTCGATGGCCAGCCAGCCGGTGTAGGCGAGCCGTTGCAGCGTCTGCAGCGCGGGCCGCACCGGCGTGTCGCCCTGGCCCGGCCCGCGCCGGTTGTGGTCGTTCAGCTGCACATGGGCGATGTGCCCGCTGGGCAGCCAGCGCTGCAGCAGCGTGGCCGCGTCGTCGGTCTCCGAATGGCTGGCGGCGCTGAGGTCGAGCATGGTCTTCAGCGCCGGGGAGGCTATGGCGTCCACCACCGCTGCAGCCTGTGCCACGGTGTTGATCAGTGGGGTCTCGAAAGGGGCCAGCGGTTCGATGCAATAGACCACACCCGCGGCTTGCGCGTGCACGGCCAGCTCGGCCCAGGCCGCGGTGCAGCGGGCCAGCGCATCGGCAGGGCTTTGGCCGGGTCCGGGCGAACGCTGGTGCGGCGAGCCGTGCACCAGCACCTGCGCGCCGCAGGCCGCGGCAAAACGCACCAGCTGCGCCAGGTGATCGACGCTGCGGCGGTGCAAGCCCGCATCGGCCGTGGCGATGGACAGCCCCGGCGGCGCCACCATCAGCCAGTGCAGGCTGGCGATCTGCAGCCCATGCGTCGCGGCGGTGGCGCGCAATGCCTCGCCGGCGGCTTCGCTGAAGTCGGCCGGCAGCGTGAACGGCGCGATCTCCAGCCCGTCGCAGCCCAGCGCGGCGGCCCGTGCACATTGCACCTCGAAGGGCAGGTGCCGCAGCACCTCGTTGCACAGCGCCAGTTTCATGCCGGCACCTGCTGTGCAGGCACGCGGCGGCGCAGCGACCAGAGTTTCCACACCACGATGCCGATCACCAGCGCGGCCAGCGTGCCGGCGATGGGGCGTGCGAAAAACGGCACCAGGCTGCCGTCGGACAAGACCAAGGCGCGGCGCAGGTTTTTTTCCAGCAGATCGCCCAGCACGATGCCCAGCACCAACGGCGCCATCGGGTAACCCTGCTGGCGCAGAAAGAATCCCACCAAGCCAAAGACCAGCATCACGTAGACATCGAACAGCCGGCCCGCCAGCGCAAAACTGCCGACCACGCACAACACGAAGATGATGGGCACGATCAGGTGCTGCGGCACCCGCAGCACCTGCACCAGCAACCGTGTCAGCGTGAGGCCGTAGACCAGGATGCCGAGGGTGGCAAACAGCATCATGGCCACCACGTCGTACACAAACTGCGGGTTCTCGACCATGATCATGGGCCCGGGCCGGATGCCGTGAATGATCATCGCGGCCAACAGCACCGCGGCCGGTGCCGAGCCGGGCACGGCCAGTGTCAGCACCGGGATCACGGCGCCGGGCACACAGGCGTTGTCGCCGGTCTCAGCCGCCATCAGGCCCTCGACCGAACCCTTGCCGAACTTCTCCTTTTCCTTGCTCGCGCGTTTGGCGGCGGCGTAGGACGACCAGGCCGCCACGTCTTCGCCGACACCCGGCACGACGCCCACGCCAGTGCCGATCAGGCCCGACCGGATGATGGTGCGCCAGTACTGCGTCACATCGCGCAGCTTGGGGATCACGCTGTCGAAGGGGTTGATCTTGACCGGCAGGCGACGTTCTTTCATCGCTGTCAGCAACTCGGCAAAACCGAAGGCCCCCACCAGCGCCGGCACCAGCGAGATGCCGCCGGCCAGGTCGCGCACGCCGAAGGCAAAACGTTCGTAGGCGTACTGCGATTCCTGCCCGATGGTGGCGATGAACAGGCCCACGAGGCCGGCGATCCAGCCCTTGAGCGGGTCGTCGCCGGTCAACGTGCCGGCGATCATCACGCCGAACACGGCCAGCCAGAAAAACTCGTAGGCGCCAAAGCGCAGCGCCAGCGTGCCCAGCACCGGCGTGAAAAACGCCAGGCAGAGCATGCCGATCAAGGTGCCCAGCACAGAGCCCGTGGTGGCAATGCCCATCGCGCGGCCGGCCAGGCCTTGCTGGGCCAGCGCATATCCGTCCAGGCAGGACGCGGCTGAAGCGGGTGTGCCCGGGATGTTGAGCAGGATGGCCGAACGCGAACCGCCGTAGATGGCGCCCACGTAGGTGCAGATCAGGATCAGCAGCGCCTGGTCGGGTGGCAGCTTGATCGTCAGCGTGGTCATCAGCGCCAGGCCCATCGTGGCCGTCAGGCCGGGCAGGGCGCCGATGATCACGCCCACCAGCGAGGCGAGCAGCGCGTAGAAGATCGTCGCCGGCGCGCTGAAATGGGCAATGGAATGCCCGAAGGCGATGACACCGTCAAACATGGCGTGGGCGGAACCTGGACATCACGGCAGGCGGACCAGGAAGACCCGCTCGAACACCACGACGATGGCCGCCGTGCCCAGCACCCCGCACAGCAGCGAGACCCGCCAGCGGCGCATCGTTGAAGTGCCATCTGGCGCAAACAGCGCACAGAACAAGGTGATGAACAGCGCGGTGATGGCGGCAAACGGCAGCCGGCCCACCAGCGCCCCGGCGTACACCAGCGTCAGCGCCAACATGCCGGCCACGCGGGCATTCAGCAGCGGCTCTGGGGCTGGGCCGACGGCCTGGCCGCGCCAGCCGCGCAACGCCAGGGCCGCGCCCATCACCAGCAGCAGCAGGCCGAACAGACCCGGCACGAGGCCCGGTGCCGTGTAGACCGTGCCGCCCATCTGCTCGAAGCGGTCCATGCGCCAGGCCGCGGCCGCGATCAGACCGCCCAGCACCATCCAGCCCACACCGCCCCGCAGGTCGGCGCGGGCTGCGTCACCGCCCTGTGCCATGTGCTGCTCGCCGCGTCAGGGCTTGGGGATGCCGACGGTGTCGGGCGACACCTTGGCCTTGCCGGCGGCCTGCTGCGTCCAGGCATAAGCCTGGATCGCCGGGAAGACGGCTGCCAGCGCCGCATCGCCGTGCATCGGCGCAAACAGCGCGCCGCGGCCCTGGGCGTACTTTTTCAGCGCCTCGTTGTTGGCCATGGTGGTGGACCAGACCTTGTCGAGCGTGGCCTTCACCTCCGGCGGCACGCCCTTGGGCACAAAGATGCCGAAGTAGTTGATCGGGTCCTTGAAGCCCGGGATGAAGTTGGACAGCGGCGGCACGCTGCCAAAACCTTCGATCTCCAGCGGCTTGTCGCCCACCACGGCCAGCGGGCGGATGCGCTTGGCGCGGATCATGTCGGTCTGCTCGGCGGCCAGCTGCGTGGTGAGCTGGGTTTCGCCCGACACCGTGGCCACCACCGCCGGGTTGCCACCGTCGTAGGTGACGTGTTTGTAGCTCGTGCCCGTGGCGCGTGCGATGGCTTCGATGGCCGCATGCCCGCTGCTGTTGACACCCGCCGTGGCCACCGAGACGGCGCCCGGTTTGGCCTTCATCTCGGCCAGCAGGTCGGGCATGGACTTGAAGGGCGTGTCGGCGTTGACACCCACCACGGCGATGTGCGCCACCGTCATGTAGAGGTGCCAGTCCTGGATGCTGGTGTCCACCATGCCCAGCACCTTGTAGGTGCCCAGGTCCTTGGCGGCACCGGCTGCCCAGGTGTAGCCGTCCTTGGGCGCTTCCATCGCGTTTTTGGAGCCCACCGAACCCGAGGCCCCGGGCTGGTTGAGGATGATGACCTTCTGACCCAGCGCCTTTTCCAGCTCCGCCGCGGCCACGCGGGTGACCTGGTCGGTGCTGCCGCCCGCGGCCCAGGGCACGATGATGGTGATGGGTTTGTTGGGTTGCCACTGCGCTTGTGCCGCGGCAGCGGCCAGCAGCAGGCCGATGGCGCCCAGGCGGGGCAGGGCGGACGAGGTCTTCATGTCTGTCTCCAGTTTTTAATTCACCACGTGTTGAATTCTGGAGAGCGCCCCGGGGGGTGTCAATCGAGCGGGCGGTTCAGTCCCTCAGGACATACCCGAGGATCACGTCGCAGATGTGCGAGAGCCGTTCGCTGCGGGCCTTGGCGGCCATCAGGTTGCGCCCGAAGATCGCCGACAGGGTGTGCCGGTTGGACAGGTAGAAGTACGCCAGCCCGGCGATCGAGATGTAGAGCTGCATCGGGTCGATGCCGCCGCGGAAGCTGCCGTCGGCCCGGCCGCGCTCCAGGATGTCGCCCAGCGTGCGGATCAGCGGCGAGTTGAGCTCACGCACACGCTGCGAATCCACGAGATGGCGCGCACCATGCAGGTTTTCGCTGTTCAGCAGCGACAGGAACTCCGGGTGCGCCAGGTAGTAGTTCCAGGTGAACTCGGTCAGGCGGCGGATGGCGTCGGCCGGTGGCAGGTCGGTCAGGTGCAGCTGTTTTTCCGCCTCGCGGATGTCGAGGTAGGTGTCTTCCAGCACCGCCAGGAACAGCGCGTCCTTGTTTTCGAAGTAGTAGTAGATCAGGCGTTTGTTCAGGCCGGCCCGTTCGGCGATGCGGTCCACCCGCGCTCCGCCCAGGCCCAGGGCCGCGAACTCGGCGCGCGCAGCGGCCATGATGGCCTCACGCGAGCGGTCGGCATCACGTTGCCGCAACGGCGGCGCGGGTTCCGCGGGAATATCAGGCATGGCGAATAGTTAACCAGTTGACGAATTAACGGCCACGGTGCTTTCCCGGGCCAATCCCATAATGTCGCTTCACCCGCTACGCCTGTTGCCCATGACTCCACGCCCCGCCGGCCATGCCCTGGTCGAAGCCCTGATCGCCCAAGGTGTGCACACTGCGTTTGGTGTGCCGGGCGAAAGTTACCTCGCCGTGCTCGACGGCTTCCACGAACACCGTGAGCGCATCCGCTTCATCGCGTGCCGGCAGGAGGGCGGCGCCGCCTTCATGGCCGAGGCGCAGGGCAAGCTCACGGGCCGGCCCGGCATCTGTTTTGTCACCCGTGGTCCGGGCGCCACCAACGCCAGCATCGGTGTGCACACGGCCTTTCAGGATTCGACGCCGATGATCCTGTTTGTTGGCCAGGTGGCCAGCGACCAGCGCGACCGCGAAGCCTTCCAGGAGCTGGACTACCGCCAGATGTTCGGCCCCGGCACGCTGGGCCTGGCCAAGTGGGTGGGCGAGGTGCAGGACGCTGATCGCTTGCCAGAGTACGTGGCCCGAGCCTTCCACACCGCGCTGCAGGGCCGGCCCGGCCCGGTGGTGCTGGTGTTGCCGGAAGACATGCTGACGCAGCTGACGGCCGCGCCGGTGCTGCCGCTGGTCAAACCCGCCACCGCCTGGCCGGCACCGGGTGCGCTGCGTGATGTGCGCCGCCTGTTGCTGGAAGCCAAACAGCCGCTGGTCATCGCCGGCGGCAGTGGCTGGGACGCCGAGGGCGCCATGGCGCTGCAGCGGTTTGCCGAGAACTGGGCGCTGCCGGTGGGCTGCGCCTTCCGCTTCCAGGACACCTTCGACAACCGCCACCCGCTGTATGCCGGTGATGTCGGCATCGGCATCAACCCGAAACTGGCGGCGCGGGTGCGCGACGCTGACCTGATCCTCGCGCTGGGCATCCGCCTGGGCGAGATGACGACCGGCGGCTACACGCTGATCCAGCCGCCACGGCCACGCCAGAAGCTGATCCACGTGCATGCCGGTCCGGAAGAGCTGGGCCGCGTCTACGCCGCCGACCTGCTGCTGCAGGCCTCGGTGGGCAATGCGGCGCGCGCGCTGGAGTCCCTCACCGCGCCGCCCGAGCTGCCCTGGCGCGCCTGGGCCGACGCTGCGCAGGCCGACTACCAGGCCAACCACGACGCCCCCGCCGTGGCGCCGATGGACCTGGCGGTGGTGATGAAAACCGTGCAGCGCCTGGCGCCGGCCGACACCGTCTACACCAATGGTGCCGGCAACTACAGCGGCTGGCTGCACCGCTACGTGCGTTACCACGGTCTGCAGCACCATGGCCGCACGCAGCTGGCGCCGACCTCGGGCGCAATGGGCTACGGCGTGCCCGCGGCCGTCGCCGCGTCGCTGCTGTACCCCGAGCGCACCGTGGTCAACATCGCCGGTGACGGCGACTTCCTGATGACGGGCCAGGAACTGGCCACGGCCACCGGCTATGGCGCCGGCCGGCTGATCAGCATCGTGGTGGACAACGGCACCTACGGCACCATCCGCATGCACCAGGAGCGCGAGTACCCGGGCCGCGTGAGTGGCAGCGATCTGTTCAACCCCGACTTCGTGGCGCTGGCCCAGGCCTATGGCTGGCGCGCGGCGCGGGTGAATGACACCGCGGCCTTCGAGCCGGCCTTCGCCGAAGCCCTGGCCAGTGGCCAGCCCACGCTGCTGCACTTGAAACTCGACCCGGACGTCATCACTTCCAGAACGACGCTGGGCGCCATCCGCGCCCAGGCCCGACAACGCCAAGGAACAGCCTGATGGACTTTTCCACCTGCGATCTGTGCGACCCGCACAAGGCCGACACCGGCGACAGCTTCCGCGTGCTGCCGCCGCTGTACAGAAGCTTTGGCGGGCGTGAGAAGTTCGCCGGGCCGGTGCGCACTGCGCGCTGCTTCGAGGACAACAGCCCCGTGAAGTTGCTGCTGGAGCAGCCCGGCCACGGCGCCGTGCTGGTGGTGGACGGGGGCGGCTCGCTGCGCCGTGCGCTGGTGGGCGGCAACATCGCCGCGTCGGCGGCGCGCAACGGCTGGGCCGGTGTGCTGGTGCATGGCGCCGTGCGTGACGTGGCCGCGCTGAACGCCTGCGATGTCGGCTTGCTGGCGCTGGGCCTGGTGCCCATGCCCACCGACCGCAAGACCCCGGGCGAGGTCGATGTGCCGCTGCAGATCGCCGGCACCTGGGTGCGCCCGGGCGACTGGTTGTATGCCGACGCCGATGGCATCGTCGTCACCGCCGCTCCCACCTGAGCTGGCCGCCACGGCACAGCGCTGCCGCCGGCTGGTGTCCCGCCGCGCGCTGATGGCCGCCGGCGTGGCCGTGGTGCCGGTGCCCGGGCTCGACTGGCTCACCGACATTGGCATCCTGATGCGGCTGCTGCCGCAGATCAACGAGGCCTTCGGCCTGAGCCCCGCGCAGATCGACCGCCTGGCGCCGGAACGCCGGCTGGTGGTCTACAAGGTGCTCAGCGCCAGCGGCGGCCTGTTGGTGGGCAAGCTGATCACACGTGATCTGGTGCTGCGCCTGCTCCAGATCGTCGGCGTGCGCCTGACCACGCAACAGGCCGCGAAGTACGTGCCGCTGGCGGGGCAGGCGGTGTCGGCGGCACTGACGTATTCGGCGCTGCGCTACGTCTGCGACCAGCACATTCGGCAATGCGCCGAGGTCGCGCGGCAGCTGGCGCTGCCGGCACCGGGAGAGCCGGTACACAAGCTGTAGAATAGACAGCTTCGGGGTGTAGCGCAGTCTGGTAGCGCATCTGGTTTGGGACCAGAGGGTCGG
>JADMJD010000241.1 GCA_018780805.1 Rubrivivax sp.
GTGCGACACGGTGTAGGCAAAGGAGTCGAGCTCGGCGTTGAGTTTTTGCAGATCAGCCGTGCGTTCGCGCACCCGTTGCTCCAGCGTTTCGTTCAAGCGCTGGATCTCGCGATCGCGTCGCAGGCGCACAAGCTCGGCGGTGGCGCGGCTGGCTAAGATGGAGACGAGCGCGAGCATGTCGTCGCGCGGTGTCAGGGGCTTGCGCCACATGGCATACAGGATGCCGATGGGTGTGCCATCGGCATCGCGCAAGGCCTGTCCGAGGTAGGCCTGGAAGCCTTCCCGGTTGATGCCCCTGGCTTGCGGAAACTCAAGGGGCAAGCCTTGCGGACACAGGAACACGTCTTTCTGCTTCAGGGTTTCGGCGCAGGGTGTGCCCACCGTGTCGAAACTGAACGTGGGAGTCTCTTGCGAGTCTCTCCAGATGGAGAGTGCACGCACGCGCTCTGGCGTGCTGCACTCCCCGATCATCACCATGTCGCAGCCAATGGTGTCACTGAGGTGGCGGGTGAGCGCGCTGAAGAAGGCTTCCCCGGTTTCCGCCGCCACGCCTTTGGCCACCTGGAGCAGCAGGGCCTCGCGTCTTTTCTCGGCCGTGATGTTCACCGTGCAGGACAGGATGCAGGCCTCTGCGTCGATTTCGATGAGTTCGGCCCACAGCCGGGCATCAACCACGCCACCATCTTTGTGGCGCAGGCGGGTGTCGTAGTGGTCGATCCGGCCGTCGCGCAGCAGCTGCGCCACAAACTGTTCGCGGTCGGCGGGCGTGAGCCAGACACCGGTGTCGATGGATGTTTTGCCCAGCTGATCTTCGAGTCGAAAGCTCTGTGCCTGGTTGATCTCCACCAGGCTGCCGTCTGCCAGGCGGGTGATGGTGAGGTTCAGCGGACTGAAGTTGAAAGCCTTGGCAAACCGCTCTTCGGAGCGCCGCAGCCGCTCCATGGCCTGGGCTTGTGCACTCACGTCGGTGATGCTGGTGATGATGAGCTTGTCTTCGCGGTCGGTGCCCATTTCGCTGGAAATGAGCGCCTGGAACACGCTGCCGTCGGCGCGTCGGCCCTGGCAGGCAAACTGATCCATGTGGCGCTGTGCATAGAGCTGCTGCAGGTAGGTGTCGCGCTGGGCCGCGTCTGCCCACAGGAAGCCTTCCTGGCGACCGAGCACCTGGTCACGGGCGTAGCCGTAGGCGCGCTCGAACGCCGGGTTCACATCGAGGATGGAGCCAGTGCGTGCTGACTGGGCCACCATGGGGCTGGGGCTGGTGCGAAAAATTCGGGCAAACCGCTCCAGGCTGCGGTCGCGCTCCTGCTCGGTGGCCTTGCGGCGTTCGAATTCCTGGGCCTGCAGTTGCAGCGCCCGGTTGGTCCTCAGCCGGCTGTGGTGCACCATCAGTGCGACTCCCAGGACCGTGGCCGAGTGCGTGATCCACACGCGCAGGCTGACATTGAAATCCGGCTGGGCTGTGAGCAGGCCGGTGGCTCCCGCCCAGGTCAGCACACCCAGCGATCCGATGCTGGCGACCGTGGTGACAATGAGCGCCGTGCGCCCCAGGAAGATGCCGGCGCCCACCACCGAACCCATGAACAGGAAGCCGACGGCGGTGCGCACCGAACCGTAGGCAAGGGCCGAGAAGATGGCGGCGGCCAGCACCGCCGCCACGATGACATGCGCCACATAGCGCGTGCGACCGGTGCGAGCGAGGCCGTAGCAGAACCAGGCCACGACCGTCAGCCCAGCCGCGACCCAGGTCTCGTGCTTGCCCGGAGCTTGGAGAACCAGTTCCATCAACAGCATCAGCAGACCCGCGATGCCGATCACGAGCGATGTCAAGGCCAGTGCGGCGGTGCGGTCCTGGT
>JADMJD010000149.1 GCA_018780805.1 Rubrivivax sp.
GCCCAAGCGCTACGCGATCTGGGGCCGCCTGGTGGCGCAGCAGCCGGGGCAGATTGCGTATTCGATCATCGACGCCAAGGCCCAGGGGCGTTTCATGCCACCGGTGTTCCCGGGTGTCAGCGCCCCCACGCTGCCGGCACTGGCCGCGGCGCTGGGGCTGGACGTGGCCACCTTCATGCAGACGCTGGCCGCCTACAACGCGGCCTGCCGGCCGGGCCAGTTCGACCACACGCGGCTGGACAACTGCCGCACCGAAGGCCTGGCCCCTGCCAAGACCCACTGGGCGCTGCCGCTGGACCAGGCGCCGTTCACCGCCTACGCCGTGCGACCGGGGGTCACCTTCACCTACCTGGGCTTGAAAACCGATGCCAGCGCCGCCGTGCGCTTCGGCGGCCGGCCGAGCGCCAACCTCTTCGTGGCCGGCGAGATGATGGCCGGCAACGTGTTGGGCCAGGGTTACACCGCCGGTGTGGGCATGAGCATCGGCACGGCCTTTGGCCGCATCGCCGGCAGCTCGGCTGCGCAGGCCGTGATGAAGGAGGCCGCGCATGCAGCCGCTTGAAGCACTGGTGCGCGAAGCGCAGGCCCTGGCCGACCCCACAGCCGAGGTCGCGCGCGTGATGACCATCTGCAACGCCTGCCGCTACTGCGAAGGTTTTTGCGCGGTGTTCCCCGCGATGACGCGGCGCATCGAATTCCCGGCCGCCGACGTGCACTTCCTGGCCAACCTGTGCCACAACTGCGGCGCCTGCCTGCACGCCTGCCAGTACGCGCCGCCGCACGATTTCCAGCTCAACGTGCCGCAGGCCATGGCGCGGGTGCGGGCGACGACCTATGCCGACTACGCCTGGCCGCCCGCGTTCGGCCGGCTGTACCAACGCAACGGCCTGACGCTGAGTGTGGCGCTGGCGGCCGGGCTGGCGCTGTTCCTGGTGCTGGCGGTTGTCTTGAACGGCAGCGGAATCAGCGGTCTGTGGCGCGCCGTGCCGGGCGCCGACTTCTATGCCATCTTCCCGCACAACCTGATGGTGGCGCTGTTCCTGCCGGTGTTCGCTTTTGCGGTGCTGGCGCTGGGCATTGGCGTCACGCGCTTCTGGCGCCTGGCACCGCCCGGCGCCGCCAGCGGCGCGGCCGTGGCCGAGGCCACGCGCAACGTGTTGACCTTGAAGTTCCTGGACGGTGGCCATGGCGATGGCTGCAACAACGAAGACGACGCCTTCACGCACCGCCGCCGCCACGCGCACCACGCCACGTTCTACGGTTTCATGCTGTGTTTTGCCGCCACCTCGGTGGGCACGCTGTACCACTACGCCTTCGGCTGGGTCGCACCTTATGCCTACCTCAGCCTGCCCAAGCTGCTGGGCACCGTGGGCGGTGTGTTGATGGCGGTGGGCACCGTGAGCCTGTGGCGCTTGAATCGGCGCCGCCACCCGCTGCAGGGTGATGCGGCACAGAAGCCCATGGACCTGGGCTTCATCGCGCTGCTGTTCGGCACCGCCGTCACCGGCCTGGTGCTCACGGTGCTGCGGGCCTCACCCGCGCTGCCGCTGCTGCTGGCCGTGCACCTGGGTGTGGTGCTGGCCCTGTTTGCCACGCTGCCCTACGGCAAGTTTGCGCACGGGGTGTACCGCGGCGCGGCGCTGCTGAAGTGGGCGGTTGAAAAACGCCGGCCGTTGACGCTGAACCTCGGTTCGGACTGAAGAGGAGAACACCATGTCCACCACCGACACCCCCACCGGTCGCCTGGCCATCGCATCGATGCGTGACCGCTGCAGCCCTGAAGAGTGGACGGCACGTGTGGACCTGGCGGCCTGCTACCGCCTGGTCGATCTCTACGGCATGAGCGACATGATGGCCAACCACATCTCGTCGCATGTGCCCGGTGAACACGGCGCCTTCCTGATCAACCCCTACGGGATGATGTACGAGGAGATCACCGCGTCGAGCCTGATCAAGGTGGACCTGGACGGCAACATCCTCGCCAAGCCCGACTTCGGCGCACTGGACTACGGCATCAACCGCGCCGGTTACGTGATCCACAGCGCCATCCACGCCGCGCGGCCCGAGGTGGCCTGTGTGATCCACACCCACGCCTGGGCCTCGATGGCGGTGAGTTCGCTCGACTGTGGCCTGCTGCCGCTGACGCAGACGGCCATGCGCTTCCTGAAGGTGGCGTACCACGAGTACCAGGGTGTGGTGCTGGATGAAACCGAGAAGGCGTCGTTGATCGCGGACCTGGGCCAGGCCGAGGCGCTGATCCTGCGCAACCACGGTGCCTTGACCGTGGGCCGCACCATTGGCGAGGCCTTCAACTGGATGCACCGGCTGGAGCTGGCCTGCCACACGCAGCTGGTGGCCATGGCCACCGGCGCGGCCTTCCATGCCGTGCCCCCTGCGGTGCTGGAGGCCACCTGGAGCAATTACCAGCGTGGCACGCGCCGGCCTTATGGGCTGATGGAATGGCCGGCGTTGCTGCGCAAGCTGGACCGCCTGGACCCGGGCTACCGCGACTGAGTCTTCATGTCCGTCAGAGACAACACCGGAGACAACGCCATGACGCTTCTGAAACACCTGGCCATGCTGGCCAGCACCCTGTGCCTGACCGCCGCCCAGGCGCAGACCTGGCCTGCCAAGCCGGTGAAGGTGGTCGTGGCCTTCACGGCCGGCGGCACCACCGACATCCTGGCGCGCGGTATCGGCCAGCAGCTGAGCGACAAGCTCAAGCAGGCCTTTGTGGTCGAAAACAAGCCTGGCGCGGGTGGCAACACCGGCACCGAGATGGTGGTGCGTGCACCGGCCGACGGCTACACGCTGATCGTCAACTCGGTCGGCCCCATCGCGGTCAACCCCACGCTCTATCCCAAGCTGGCCTACAACCCGCAGACCGACCTGGTGCCCATCGTGCAGATCGCCGACGTGCCCAACGTGTTGGTGGTGCACCCCTCGGTGCCGGTCAAGAGCTTCGACGAGTTCGTGGCCTACGCCAAGGCCCACCCGGGCAAGCTGAACTATGCGTCCACCGGCATCGGCACCTCGTCGCACCTGTCGGGTTTCATCCTCGGCAAACGGGCGGGTGTGGAGGCCACGCATGTGCCCTACAAGGGCGCCGACGGCCTGCGCGATCTGCTGGCCGGGCGGGTGCAGTTCATGTTCGCCACCATCCCCTCGGTCAAGCAGCACATCACCAGCGGTGGCCTGCGTGCGCTGGCCGTCACCAGCCTCAAACGTTCGCGCTCGATGCCCGAGGTGCCCACGGTGGCGGAGCGTGGTTTCCCTGGTTTCGAAGCCGGTTCGTGGTTCGGCTTTTTTGCCCCCAAGGGCACGCCGCCAGAGGTCGTCTCGACGCTGAACAAGGCCGTCAACGAGATCGTCGCCGTGCCGGCGATGGAAGCGCAGCTGATCAAGGAAGGGGCCGACCCCGTGGGTGGCTCGCCCGAGCAGTTCGGCAAGTTCGTGCAGAGCGAGTTCGAGAAGTGGCGCGTCATCGTGCGCGAATCGGGCGCCACGGTCGAATGACCGAGCCTGCCTCACGGGCGGTCCGGCCGGGCCGGCCCCGGGTGCTGCTGTCGGCACACACCCGGGCGCTGCTGGGCGAGCGCATCGCTGCCGACCACTTCGATCTGCTGGCGCTGGAAGACGTCGCGCCCGACCCCGCAGCGACCGTGGACGTGGTGTTCATCTCGCGCGACATCACCGGCCGCTCCAGCAAAACCGTGCACACGCCCATGCTCGAGGCCTGTCTGGGCGTGATCCGGCGTTCACCGCAGCTCGCCTGGGTGCACACACACTCCGCCGGCGCCGACCGGCCCATCTACCCCGAGCTGCGGGCCCGCGGTGTGCTGGTCAGCACTTCGTCCGGCGCCAATGCCAAGGTGGTGGCACAGACCGCATTGGCTGCGCTGCTGGCCTTGTCGCGGCGTTTTCCGGCACTGATGGCGGCACAGGCACAGCGCCGCTGGGCGCCGCTGGTGGACGGGCCACTGCCGCGCGATCTGGCCGGACAGACCGTGGTGCTGCTGGGCTGGGGCCCGATTGCCCAAACACTGCAGCCGCTGCTGGCCGCGCTGGGCCTGCACACGGTGGTGGTGCGGCGCAGTGGCAGCCCGGCGGCGGCGGGGCTGGAGACGGTTGGTTTTGAACGGCTGCACAGCGTGCTGCCGCGGGCCGACTGGCTGGTTCTGGCCTGCCCGTTGACACCCCAGACGCAGGGCCTGATCGACGCCGCCGCCTTGCGCCTGCTGCCGCCGGGCGCGCAGCTGATCAACGTCGCACGCGGGGAGGTGGTGGTCGAAGCCGACCTCATTGCGGCGCTGCAGGCCGGCATGCTGGCGGGCGCCTTCCTCGACGTGTTTGCACAGGAGCCGCTGCCGCCGGCATCACCGCTGTGGGCCTTGCCGGGCGTGATGCTCACACCGCATGCCGCCGGCCACTCCGACGGCAACGAGGCCCGTGTGGCCCACATCTTCCTGGCCAACCTGCACCGCTGGCAACAAGGCCTGCCGCTGCAGAATGCCGTCACCTGACCGACCCCATCCCCAACGGAGACACCCCATGTTCAGACGTTCCTTCATCGCCGCGGCCACCGCCCTGCTGCTGCCACTGGGGGCTGCCGCGCAAGAGCTGCCCAAGAAGATCACCATCGTCGTCGGCTTCGCCGCCGGCGGCGCGGCCGACCACGCGGCGCGGGTGGTGGCCAAGCGTCTGGGCGAAAACCTGGGCGCCACCGTCGTCATCGACAACAAGGCCGGCGCCGGCGGCAACATCGCGCACCTGGCCGTGGCCCAGGGCCCGACCGATGGTTCGATGATCCTGCTGGGTTCGGTGGGCCCGCTGGCCATCGCGCCGCACATGATGAAGCTGGGGTACGACGTCAAGAAGGACCTGGCGCCGCTGACCATGGGCATGAACTTCCCGAGTGTGCTGGTGGTGCCGCCCAACCTGGGCGTGAAGACGCTGGCCGAGCTGATCGCGCTGGCCAAGAAACAACCCGGTGCGTTGAACTACGGCTCCACCGGCGCCGGCTCGGCCTCGCACCTGGCGGGCGAACTCTTCAACGACCGCGCCGGCATCGACGTGGTGCACATCCCGTACAAGGGCGGCGCCCCGGCGGTGAACGAGTTGCTGGCCGGGCGGCTGTCGATGTACTTCGCCACCATGTCCACCGCCGGCCCGCACATCACCGCCGGCAAGCTGGTGCCGCTGGCCACCACCGGCCTGGTGCGGGCACCGTTTGCCCCTGAACTGCCCACGGTGGCCGAGCTGCTGCCCGGCTTCACCGCCACCAACTGGTATGCCTTCATTGCATCCGCCAAGACCCCCACGCCGCTGCTGGACCGGTTGAACGCCGAGCTGGTGAAGGCCCTCAAATCGCCCGAGGTGGTCGAGGAGCTGACACGCAGCGGCCTGCTGCCGGCGCCCGGCACGCGTGACGAGCTGGCGAAGTACATCGACAGCGAGTCGCGCACCTGGGGCCAGGTCATCGTCGACCGCAAGATCACCGCCAATTGAACCCCCACGCCGCACCCCGGTCGCCGGCCGACCTGTTCTGGTCCTGCAGCTGGATCGCGCTGCAGGGCTTTGGCGGGGTGCTGGCCGTGGTGCAGCGGGAGCTGGTGGACAAACGTGGCTGGCTCACACGCGAGCAGTTTGTCGAAGACTGGGCCGTGGCCCAGGTGCTGCCCGGCCCCAACGTGGTGAACCTGTCGCTGATGCTGGGCGACCGCTACTTCGGCCTGCGCGGCGCGCTGGCGGCCATGGCCGGCATGCTGCTGCTGCCGCTGTGTGTGCTGATCGTGCTGGTGCTGGGGTTCGCCACTGTGGCGGACCAGCCCATGGCCCAGGGCGCGCTGCGTGGCATGGGTGCCGTGGCCGCCGGCCTGGTGGCCGGCACGGCGCTGAAGCTGGCCGCGGCGCTGGGCAGCAACGTGCTGGGCCGCGTGGGCTGTGCGCTCGCGGTGGGGGGCATCTTTGCCGCGGTGGCACTGTGGCGGCTGCCGCTGGCGACGGCCTTGTTGCTGATCGGCGGGCCGGCGACGCTGTTCGCGTGGTGGCGGTTGGGAAAGGCCCCATGAGCGCTGCTGACTGGGCCGGTTTCACGCTGCACCTGCTGGGCCTGTCGCTGCTGGCGGTGGGCGGCGCCATCGCGGTGGCGCCCGATCTGCACCGCTACCTGGTGGTGCAGCAGGGCTGGCTGGCCGACCCGCAGTTTGCCGCGTCCATCGCGCTGGCCCAGGCCGCGCCCGGGCCCAACGTGCTCTTCATCGCGCTGCTGGGCTGGAACGTGGGCCTGAACGCCGGCGGCCATGCGCTGGCCGTGCTGGGCCTGGGCCTGGCACTGGTGGGCATGCTGCTGCCCAGCTCGCTGCTCACGCTGGCCATCACGCGCTGGGCCCACCGCCACCGCGAAGACCGGGCCGTGCGGGCCTTCAAACAAGGCATGGCGCCGGTGGTCATCGGCCTGCTGCTGGCCACGGCCTGGATCCTGGTGTCGGCGCAGCCGGGGCCGCATGGCCTGGCGCCGCTGGCCGCGGTAGCGGTCGTCGTGATGGTGCTGGTCTGGCGCACCCGGCTGCACCTGCTGTGGATGCTGGGTGCAGGGGCGGTGGCAGGGGCGCTGGGCTGGATTTGACTCAGAACCGGTGCCGCATGCCGACTTCGTAGCCGCTGGAGCTGCCGCCGGCGGCCATGCCCGCGGGGCCATCGGTGATCGTGTAGCGCGAGGCACCGTCGTTGCTGATGCGCGCCACGCTGGCGTACACCACGCTGCGCTTGGAGAGGTTGTAGACATAGCCCAACCCCCATTGGCTCGCGTCGTTGGCGCCCAGCACGGTGGTGCCGACGCTGCCGCTCATGTCGCTGCGGGTCCACGAGGCCTTGAACTCGTGCACGCCTTGGGTGTAGACCGCGCCCACCAGCCACAACACCTGTTCGGCCTGGCCGACATCGAATTGCCGCCAGGCCGCCGTCAGGCGCACGCCCGCCAGTTGGGCATGGCCGCCAATGGCCGTGTCCTTGAACTTGCCGTCGGTGGTCAGGCTGTTTTCCGAGGACGTCGTCGCCGCCGACACGCCCCAGGTCTTGGTCGCATAGCCCAGCCGCAGGCCGATCACCTTGGCCAGACCACTGGCCACTGCACCACCTTCACCGGCGGCGACCATCGCGCTGCCCTCCACGCCGCCCAGACCGCCCGGCAGCAATAACTGCACCGCGTTGTCGCTGCGCACGGTGGTGTTGGCATTGCTGCCGAAGGCCGAGCGGATGGGGCCGGTGGGCGATGCGGATACGACGTTGGCAGAGCGGGCCACGCCGACGTAGGCAAACGGGTCGTAGCGCGACCAGTTGTTGTAGGAGGGCACGAAGTCCCGTCCCAGGCGCAGCTCGCCCCAGCGGCTGTGGCCCAGGCTGACGGTGCTGCGCCGGTCCCAGAACTTGCTGGCCGACGCGGCGGCGCCGGTGTCACCCAACAGCCCATGTTCCAGGTGGAAGCCGGCCCACAGGCCGTCGCCCAGGTCTTCGCGCCCGTTGACGATGATGCGGCTGGTGCTGTTGGCACCGCTGCTCATTGACTTCTGCGAGCCCACACCGGTGTTGCTGACGCTCTTGACGCCGAGGTCGAGTGTGCCCGACAGCGTGACCTGGGCCTGGGCTGGGGGCTGGACGCAAGCGGCTGCGGCCGCCAGGACGATCAAAGAAAAACGACGCATGGCCTTGTCTCCTGGGTGTTGGAATGCGTCGCATGATGCGGCGGCCAATCCCACCAGGGAATTGCGCAATGCTGATGGATTGATCAGTCCACGGCATCAATGCGGCGGCGCCGCCGCTGCCGGGTGGACAGGATCAGGTCGTACAACTGCTGTGCCGCCGGCGACAAAGATCGCCCCCGCCGCCGCAGCAGCCCGAGCTTGCGCGTGACCACGGGGTCGACCAGCGGCACGCTGACCAGCAGCGCGTGTTCTGCACCGGGCATGGCCATCGCGGGCACGGCGGCCACGCCCAGGCCGGCTTCCACCAGGCCCAGCATCGTGGTGACGTGCAGGGTTTCGTACACGCTCTGCGGCCGCCCCGGCACGCCGGCCAGGGCCTGGTCCAGCAGCAGCCGGTTGCCCGATGCGCGGTTGACGGAGATGAAGTCGTGCTCGGCCAGCTGCGCCCAGCTGACCTTCTTCAGCCGGGCCAGCGGGTGGTCGCGCCGGCAGGCGGCGACAAACCGCTCTTCGACCAGCGGCTCGAACGTCAGATCGCCTTCTTGCGCACCGATGAAGTTGATGCCGAAGTCGGCCTCGCCGCGCGCCACGGTGCTCAGCACGTCGTTGGCGCTGGCGTCGTGCAGCTTCACACGCACGCGGGGGCAGGTCTCGCGGTAGCGCAGGATGACCCGCGGCAGGTAGTAGTACGCGGCCGAGGGCACGCAGGCCACGGTGACCTCGCCCATGCGCGTGGCGGCCACGCCGCGGATGCCCAACAGCGTGGTGTCCAGCTCGTCCAGCAGCTCGCGCACCTTGCGCTCGAACTCGCGCCCCACGGCCGTGAGCGTCACGCGGCGGGTGGTGCGCTCCAGCAGCTGCACGTCCAGCGCCTGCTCCAGCTTGTGGATGCGGCGGCTGAAGGCCGGTTGCGACAGGTGCACCGATTCGGCCGCGCGCCGGAAGTTGTTCAGCTCGGCCACCGCGCGGAAGGCGAGCAGGTCGTTGAGGTCGAAGTTGATGGCCATGGAGCGCTCCCGTTGACTGATGCCACTGAGGCATCAATCGATCATGATTCAACAATTCTCACGCATCAAGTGCCTGGCCATCATCGCTGCCATGAACTCGATGACACTGCCTTGCGTGCTGATGCGGGCCGGGACTTCCCGGGGCCCCTTCTTCCTGCGCGACTGGCTGCCGGCCGATGAAGCGCGGCGCGACGAGGTGCTGATCGGCGCGATCGGGGCCTCCGATCTGCTGCAGGTGGACGGTGTCGGCGGCGGCAGCACGCTGACCAGCAAGGTCGCCATCGTGTCCCGCTCCAACGAGCCCGGCTGCGACGTGGACTACCTGTTTGCGCAGGTGGGCGTGGGCACCAACTCGGTGGACACGCGGCCGAACTGCGGCAACATGCTCTCGGGCGTGGCGCCGTTTGCCATCGAGCAGGGCCTGGTCGCGGCGCAGGCGGGCGAAACCACGGTGCGTGTGTTCAACGTGAACACGAAGTCGCGCATCGACGTCACGGTGCTGACACCCGGTGGCCGCGTGGTCTACGAAGGCAGCACCGGCATCGACGGCGTGGCGGGTACCGCGGCCCCCATCCGGCTGAACTTCCTGGACGCCTGGGGCGCAGTCACCGGCTCGGTGTTCCCGACGGGCCAGCGCATCGATGTGATCGACGGCCTGCAGGTCACCTGCATCGACGCAGCCATGCCGCTGGTCATCCTGCGCGCCGCCGACCTGGGCTTGAGCGGCCGCGAGAGCCCGGCCGACCTGGACGCCGACCGCGCACTGCTGGCCCGCATCGAGGCCGTGCGCTGCATCGCCGGTGAGCGCATGGGGCTGGGTGACGTGCGCCACAGCGTGGTGCCCAAGCCTGTGATCGCCAGCGCGGGCGACGACGGCGACAGCATCACCTCGCGTTACTTCACGCCCCGGCGTTGCCACGCCTCGCACGCCGTCACCGGCGCCATCGGCGTCGCCGCGGCGTTTGCCCTGCCGGGCACCGTGGCCAGCAGTGCGGCCTGCCGCACCGGCACCCGCCCGGTGGCGGTGTTGCACCCACAGGGCCGCATCGACGTGGAGGTGGTGCTCGCCGGACCGGCCGGCGACACCCGCATCGAACGCGCCGCCCTGGTGCGCACCGCCCGAAAGATCCTGCAAGGGGAGTTGCACATCCCCGCCTACGTGTTCTCGACCCCGACCGATGGAGACAAACCCATGAAACACCTGATCGCACCCGCACTGGCCGCGGCCTCGCTGGCGGTGGCCGCCCCGGCGGCCCTGGCTTTCCCGACCAAGACCATCACCATCGTCGTGCCCACCGCGGCCGGCGGCGGCAACGATGCGATGGCACGCACCATCGCGCAAAAGCTCGGCCCACTGCTGGGGCAGACCATCATCGTGGACAACCGGGCCGGCGCCAACGGCTCGATCGCCAGCGAGTTCGTCGCCCGCGCCACGCCCGACGGCCACACGCTGATGCTGGGCTACATCGCCACGCATGCGATGAACCCCGCGCTGCAGAAGCTGCGCTACGACCCGGTGGCCGACTTCGAGCCCATCGGCCTGGTCGGCTATTCGCCCACGCTGATGGTGGCCAGCGGCAAGGCGCCGATCAAGGACGTGAAGGACCTGGTCGCCCAGCTCAAGGCCAAGCCCGACCTGTACGCCTACGCATCGGCCGGCAACGGCACGGCGCCGCACTACGCGGCCGAGCTGTTCAAGCTCAGCGCCGGTGTGGAGATGCTGGGCGTGCCCTACAAGGGCGCCGCGCCCGCCGTCAGCGACACCATCGGCGGCCAGACGCAGGTGATGTTCCCCAGCCTGTTCACGGCCGTGCCGCACGTGAAGGCCGGCAAGCTGAAGGCCCTGGCCATCGCCGGGCCCAAGCGTTCGCCGCTGCTGCCCGATGTGCCCACGCTGAAGGAAGTGGGCGTCGAGGGGGTGGAGGTCCAGCAGTGGTACGGCTTCTTTGCACCGGCCAAGACGCCCAAGGCCATCGTCGAGCAGCTGAACAAGGCGCTCAACCAGGTGCTGAACGACAAGGAGATCATCAAGCGCATCGAAGACCACGGGGCCGATGTCGAGGCCAGCACGCCAGAACAGTTCGGCGCCCTGGTCAAGAGCGAGCTGGTGCGGTGGAAGGCGGTGGTGCAACGTGCGAAGCTCACGGCCGACTGAGCCTTGAGGACCCCGCCGCGACGATTCAAAGGTGCGGCGTGCTGCGCCAGGAGCCCGAGATGAACGACGAACTGTCCCGACTGGCCGACTGGGTCGGCCGCAGCGAGACCCTGCACGACCAGATCGGCCCGACGCCGGTGGCCGCGCTGGCCGCCACGCTGGACCACCCGGCCGCGCCCGTGCCCGCCGGCACGCCGCTGCCGCCCCTGTGGCACTGGCTGTACTTCCTGCCGCTGCACCGGGCCAGCGACATCGGTGCCGACGGCCACGCCCGGCGGGGTGGCTTCCTGCCGCCGGTGCCGCTGCCGCGGCGCATGTGGGCTGGCAGCCAGTTCCAGTTCCTGGCGCCGCTGCGGGTGGGGGAGGCGGTCACCCGGCGCTCCACCATCGCCGACGTGACCGTGAAGAGCGGGCGCAGCGGCACGCTGGTCTTCGTCAAGGTGCGGCACGAGCTGGTGTCCCACGGGGCGGCCGCGCCGGCGCTGGTCGAGTTCCACGACATCGTCTACCGGGCCGAACCGCAGCCCGGCGACGTGCCGCCCCCGCCGGTGCCCGCGCCCACCGACGCCGACTGGTTTCGCGACTGGCTGCCCGACGACGTGCTGCTGTTCCGCTACAGCGCGCTCACCTTCAACGGCCACCGCATCCACTACGACCGGCGCTACGTCACCGAGGTCGAGGGCTACCCCGGCCTCATCGTGCACGGCCCGCTGATCGCCACGCTGCTGCTGGACCTGCTGCGCCACGAGCTGCCCGGTGCCGAACTCGCGGACTTCCGTTTCAAGGCGCTGCGGCCCACCTTCGACGGCCGGCCGCTGCGCGTGAACGGCCGGCGTGACGGGACGTCCGTCCGCCTTTGGGCGCAGGACCACGAAGGCTGGCTGACGATGGACGCCGTCGCCACGCTGAAAGGCTGACCATGCAACCCCTGCAAGGCATCACCGTCGTCACGCTGGAACACGCAATCGCCGCCCCCTTTGCCACCCGGCAGCTGGCCGACCTGGGCGCGCGGGTCATCAAGGTCGAGCGCCCGGGCGTGGGCGACTTCGCGCGCGCCTACGACCAGCGCGTGCGCGGCCTGGCCTCGCACTTCGTCTGGACCAACCGCAGCAAGGAGAGCCTGACGCTGGACGTCAAGCACCCGCAGGCGGCCGCGCTGCTGCTGCAGCTCATCGTCGACAAGGCCGATGTGGTGGTGCAGAACCTCGCCCCCGGTGCTGCGGCACGGCTGGGGGTGTCGCACGCGGCCCTGCAGGCCCGCCGGCCGGACCTGATCGTCTGCGACATCTCCGGTTATGGCGACGACCTGCAGCGCCCAGGTCCTTACCGCGACAAAAAGGCCTACGACCTGCTGATCCAGAGCGAGTCGGGTTTTGTCAGCACCACCGGCACGCCCGAGACACCCAGCAAGGCCGGCCTGTCCATTGCCGACATCGCCGCCGGCATGTACGCCTACAGCAACATCCTCGCGGCGCTGCTGCAGCGGCGCATCGACGGCCAGGGCCGCCGCATCGACCTCAGCATGCTGGAGGCCATGGGCGAGTGGATGGGCTACCCGCTGTACTACGCCTTTGAAGGCGCCGCGCCGCCGCCGCGTGCCGGTGCGGCGCACGCCACCATCTACCCCTACGGCCCGTTCCCCACCGGCGACGGCAAGACCGTGATGCTGGGCCTGCAGAACGAACGGGAATGGGCGCAGTTCTGCACCACCGTGCTGCAACAGCCGGCGCTGGCCACCGAGCCGCGATTCACCGGCAACGCCCGCCGCGTGGCCGAGCGCGACGCGCTGCGGCAGATCATCGTCGACGCCTTCGCCGGCCTGAGCTACGCCCAGGTGGTGCAACGCCTGGAGGACGCGCAGATTGCCAATGCCGAGCTGCGTGACATGGCCGGCCTCTGGCAGCACGAACAGCTGGCTGCCCGCGCCCGCTGGCGCGCGGTGGACACACCGGCCGGCCCGGTGCCCGCGCTGCTGCCGCCCGGCATCGGCGCCGATGAAAACACGCGGCTGGACGCCGTGCCCGCGCTGGGCCAGCACACCGACGCCATCCTGGCCGAGCTGGGCCTGGACGCGGCCGGCATCGCGGCGCTGCGTGCCGACGGCGCGGTGTGAGCATGCTGCCGCGCAGCTACCTCTTCGTGCCCGGCGACCGGCCGGAGCGTTTTGCCAAGGCCCTGGCCAGCGGCGCCGATGCGGTGGTGCTGGACCTGGAGGACGCCGTGGCGCCCGCGGCCAAGGCCACCGCCCGGGCGGCCGTGGCGCAGGCCCTGGCTGGCGCAGACCATGGCCGCTTCGTCGTGCGCCTGAACGATGTGGCCTCGCCCGCGTTCGCGGCCGATCTGGCGATGCTGGCCGCGCAGCCGGTGGCCGCCCTGATGCTGCCCAAGGCCGAGGCGGCAGGCGACCTGGCCCTGCTGCACAGCGCCTGCCCGCAGGCGGTGCTGCTGCCGCTGGTGGAGTCGGCCCGCGGCGTGCTGGCGGCCGGTGCGCTGGCCTCGGCACCCGGCGTGCAGCGCCTGGTCTTCGGCACACTGGATTACGCGCTCGACCTGGGCCTGGATGGCGAACTGGCCGACACCGTGGGCCTGGACACCGCGGCCACGCTGCTGGCGCTGGCCTCGCGCGCGGCCGGCATCGCGCCGCCGGTCGCCGGTGTCACGCCTGCGCTGGACGACCCCGACCGCCTGGTGGCCGATCTGGCCCGGGCCCGCGCGCTGGGTTTCGACGCCAAGCTCTGCATCCACCCGCGCCAGGTGGCGGCGGTGCACGCCGCGCTGCAGCCGACCGACACCGCGCTCGCCTGGGCCCGGCAGGTGCTGCAGGCGGCCGAGGCCGGCCCCGGCGCGTTGCAGATCGATGGCCGCATGGTGGACCGGCCGGTCATCGAACGGGCCCGGCGGCTGATCGCACGGGCACGCTGAAAACCCTCACCACAAGGAGGCCCCATGGCCGCTTCCATCGTTGACTCCAGCATCTTCCAGGGCATCTTCAGCAGCGACGCGATGCGTGCCGTCTGGTCGGATGAAAACCGCACCCGCAAGTACATCGACGTCGAACGGGCGCTGGCGATCGTGCAGGGCCGCCTGGGCCTGATCCCGCAGGAGGCGGCCGACGAGATCGTCAGCCACTGCGAACTCGAGCAGATCGACATGGCCCGCCTGCGCCAGCAGACCGAGCGCATCGGCTACCCCA
>JADMJD010000164.1 GCA_018780805.1 Rubrivivax sp.
CGCAGGCCGGACCGCGGGTTCAGCCCGGCCCACCGGCCCCGCCACCGGCCGGGCGCGCGGATTCTGCGTACGAACGTCCACCCTTCTCGCGCCTTGCTGCCAACAGACCGCTCAGCCATGAACACGCGCCTCCTCTCACCCCAGGGTTGGACCGCCGTGCTGGCCGCTCTGCTGGCCTTTGTCGTCGGCATCCCGCTGCTGAACCTGGTGGTGCCGGCCGACAGTGTGCTGCACCTGTCGGACACCATGGTCAGTCTGATCGGCAAGATTCTTTGCTACGCCATCTGCGCGCTGGCGATGGACCTGATCTGGGGTTACACCGGCATCCTCAGCCTGGGCCACGGCCTGTTCTTTGCGCTCGGTGGGTACGGCATGGGCATGTACCTGATGCGCCAGATCGGCACCGACGGCCAGTACAAGAGCGCGTTGCCGGACTTCATGGTCTTCCTGAACTGGAAGGAACTGCCCTGGCACTGGGGCCTGTCCGACAGCCTGGTGGCGCAGCTGATCCTGGTGATCGCGGTGCCCGGCCTGCTGGCCTTTGTGTTCGGCTGGTTCGCCTTCCGCTCGCGCATCAAGGGCGTGTACTTCTCCATCATCACGCAGGCGCTCACCTTTGCCGCGATGCTGCTGTTCTTCCGCAACGAAACCGGCTTCGGCGGCAACAACGGCTTCACCGATTTCAAGCGCATCGCGGACATTCCCATCGCCACACCCCAGATGCGCGTGTTCCTGGCGGTGTTGACGGCGCTGGTGCTGATCGGCTTCTTCATCATGGCGCGTGCCATCGTCACCAGCCGCTACGGCCGCGTGCTGCAGGCCATCCGCGACGCGGAAACGCGGGTGATGTTCACCGGCTACGACCCCGTCGCCTACAAGCTCAGCATCTGGACGCTGAGCGCCGTGATGTGCGCCATCGCCGGGGCCCTGTACGTGCCGCAGGTGGGCATCATCAACCCCAGCGAGATGACCCCGGCGGCCAGCATCGAGATCGCGATCTGGGCCGCGGTGGGCGGGCGCGCCACGCTCATCGGGCCCATCGTTGGCGCCTTCTTCGTCAACGGCGCCAAGAGCTGGTTCACGCAGGCCTTCCCGGAGTACTGGCTGTACTTCCTGGGCGCGCTGTTCATCGCCGTCACGCTGTTCTTGCCGAACGGCATCGTCGGCCTCTTCCGCAAGAAGGGAGAACGTGCATGACGCCTGACCTGATGGCCCAGGGTGCCGCGCGGCTGGCGCAGCAGGCCGCGAAACCGACCGCCAGCACCCGCGGCGCGCTGCTGCAGGCCGGGCCCGACTTCCGCAACGGCGTGGCGCTCTACGTCGAAGACATCAGCGTCAGCTTCGACGGTTTCAAGGCGCTGAACAAGCTCAACCTCACCATCAACGTCGGCGAGCTGCGCTGCATCATCGGCCCCAACGGCGCCGGCAAGACGACGATGATGGACGTCATCACCGGCAAGACCCGGCCCGATGTGGGCAAGGTTTTTTTCGGCTCCACCATCGACCTGCTGATGTTGAAGGAGCCGCAGATCGCGCAGATCGGCGTTGGCCGCAAGTTCCAGAAACCCACGGTCTACGAGCAGCTCAGCGTGGTCGAAAACCTCGAACTCGCGCTGAAGGCCGACCGCCGTGTGCGCGCCGCGCTGTTTGCCAAGCTCAGCGGTGAACAACACGACCGGCTGAATGAGATCCTGACCCTGATCCACCTGAAGGACGAAGGCAGCCGCACCGCCGGCCTGCTCAGCCACGGCCAGAAGCAGTGGCTGGAGATCGGCATGCTGCTGATGCAGGACCCCAAGCTGCTGC
>JADMJD010000105.1 GCA_018780805.1 Rubrivivax sp.
TTCCTGATGTTCGTGATCGGGCTGGAGTTCAACCTGCCCAAGCTGCGCAGCATGCGCACGCTGGTGTTCGGCCTGGGCCTGTCGCAGGTGAGCCTGACGATGCTGGGCACGCTGGCCGGCCACGCGCTGCTGGTGGCGGGTTACGGCTGGCTCACGGGCAGCGCCTGGCAGATGTCGTGGCAGGGCGCGGTGGTGCTGGGCGGCGCGATCGCGATGTCGTCCACCGCCATCGTCGTCAAGCTGATGGCCGAGCGGCTGGAACTGGACAGCGAACACGGCAAACGTGTGATGGGCGTGCTGCTGTTCCAGGACCTGGCCGTGGTGCCGCTGCTGGTGTTGATCCCGGCGCTGGGCAGCAGCGGCGAGGACATGCTGCAGGCCATGGGCTGGGCCGCGCTGAAGGCCGCCGTGCTGCTGACGCTGCTGCTGGTGGGCGGCCAGAAGGTGATGCGCTGGTGGCTCACGCTGGTGGCGCGGCGCAAGAGCGAAGAGCTGTTCATCCTGAACCTGTTGCTGATCACGCTGGGCCTGGCCTGGCTGACGGAACACGCCGGCCTGAGCCTGGCGCTGGGCGCGTTTGTCGCCGGCATGCTGGTGGCCGAGACGGAATACAAACACCAGGTCGAAACCGACATCCGGCCCTTCCACGACGTGCTGCTGGGCCTGTTTTTCATCACCATCGGCATGAAGCTCGATTGGCGGCCGGTGCTCGACCAGTGGCCGCTGGTGCTGCTGCTCACACTCGGCCCGGTGCTGGCCAAGTTTGTGCTGGTGGCGGCGCTGGCGCGGGCCTTCCGCGCACCGCCGGGGGTGGCGCTGCGCACCGGCCTGTACCTGGCGCAGGCGGGTGAGTTCGGCTTCGTATTGCTGACGCTGGGTGCCGACGGCGGCCTGGTGGCGCCGACCTGGATGAGCCCGGTGCTGGCCAGCATGGTGCTGTCGATGCTGGCCACGCCCTTCCTGATCCAGTACAGCAACCACATCGTCAACAAACTGTCGGCCAGCGACTGGTTGCTGCAGTCGGTGGCGCTGACCACGATCGCCAAGAAGGCGATCCGCACCGAAAAACACGTGATCATCTGCGGCTTCGGCCGCAGCGGGCAGAACCTGGCCCGGCTGCTGGAGCGTGAAGGCATCCCCTACATGGCGCTGGACCTGGACCCCGACCGCGTGCGTCAGGCCGCCGCCGCCGGCCAGAGCGTGGTGTATGGCGACGCCGCACGCCTGCAAAGCCTGATGGCCGCCGGCCTGGCCCGCGCCAACGCGGTGGTGGTGAGCTACCCCGACACCCCCTCGGCACTGAAGATCCTGCGCCTGGCCCGTGAACACGCGCCCAGCGTGCCGGTGCTGGTGCGCACCATCGACGACAGCGACCTGGAGCGCCTGCGCAGCGCCGGCGCGATGGCGGTGGTGCCCGAGGCCATCGAAGGCTCCTTGATGCTGGCCAGCCAGGCGCTGGCCCTGGTGGGTGTGCCCACGCGGCGGGTGCTGCGTGTGGTGCAGGAAGCACGCGACGCACGCTACGCGCTGCTGCGGGGTTACTTCCACGGCCGCGACGACGACGGCGCCGACGAACGTGAGCAGGAACGCCTGGCCAGCATCACGCTGCCGCCCGCCGCCGCCTGCCTGGGCCAGACCCTGGGCGACCTGGCGCTGCACGCCATCGGCATCGACGTGGCCAAGGTGCGGCGCAGCTCGGGTGAGGTGGTCGCACCTGACGACACCATGGTCTTGGCCGCTGGCGATACGCTTGTGATCTCGGGCCTGCCGGAACCGCTGGCGCTGGCCGAAGCCAAGTTGTTGAGGGGCTGAGATGGACCGCCGAACCCTGTTGATCGCCGCCGCAGCGGCGCCACTGCTCGCGCACGCCGACAACGTCGCCGCCGCGCTGAAAACCGGCGGTGTCGTGATCGCCTTCCGCCACGCGCTGGCACCCGGCACCTTCGACCCACCCGGCTTCCAGCCTGGTGTGTGCAGCACGCAGCGCAACCTCAGCGACGAAGGCCGGGCCCAGGCGCGCCGCATCGGCGCCTGGTTCACACAGCGCGGGCTGAAACCGGCAGCGGTGAAGAGCAGCCCTTGGTGCCGCTGCATCGACACCGCGCAGCTGGCCTTTGGCCGCGGCGAGGCCTGGGCCGCGCTGGGCTCGCCACGCGGCACCGAGGAGCGCACCTACGCCGACCAGATCACCCAGCTGCGTGCGGCGCTGCAGGCCGTGCCGGCGGGGCGCTTCGAGGTCTGGGTCACGCACATGTTCGTGTTGTCCGACCTCGCCAGCACCGGCAGCGCCTCGGGCGAAGGCCTGGTGCTGCGTGCCACGGCCGGCGGCCCGCCCACGGTGCTCGCGCGCCTGGCCATCACCTGAGCCCAACACCCATGCCTGACGAACACCAGATCGCCCCGTCGGACTACATCCGCGCCCACATCCGCACCGTGCCCGACTGGCCGGCGCCCGGGGTGATGTTCCGCGACATCACGACGCTGCTGGCCAACCCGCGGGTGTTCCGCGTGCTGATCGACCAGTTTGTGCACCGCTACTTCGACGCCCGGCCGGCGGCGATCGCCGGGCTGGACGCGCGTGGTTTCATCATCGGCTCGGTGGTGGCGTACGAGCTGGGCATCGGCTTCGTGCCCATCCGCAAGAAAGGCAAGCTGCCCTTCAGCACGCTGGAAGAGACCTACGAGCTGGAGTACGGCAGCGCCACCGTGCAGGTGCACACCGACGCGGTGAGCCCCGGCACCCGGGTGGTGCTGATCGATGACCTCATCGCCACCGGCGGCACCATGCTGGCCGGCCACAAGCTGCTGCAGCGCCTGGGCGCCGAGGTGCTGGAGGTGGCCGCCATCGTCGACCTGCCGGAGCTGGGCGGCTCGGCGCGTCTGAAAGACGCCGGCGTGCCGGTGTTTTCTCTCGTCAGCTTTGACGGGCACTGACCACCCACCGACGGAACAGCGCCCGAGCTGTGGCCTAATCCGCGTCTGCCAAAATTTTCTCTGCAAGATTCTCAGTAAGGATTCGCCATGGGCAACAAGATCAAGACCGAAGCCGACCGCAAGGCCACGCCGCCGCTGCCGGGTTCGCGCACCAGCATGGGTGCCGGCCAGAAGGTGAGCCTGGAACGTGGCTCGCACACCCGCAGCAAGAAGAACCCCGGCAAGCGCCCCAGCAAAGGCGGCTGATCGGCTGCCGCCGCGCGGTTCCGGCCATGCTCCGGATCACCGAACTGCGGCTGCCGCTGGACCACCCCGAGCCGGCGCTGCGCGCAGCCATCGTTGCGCGCCTGGGCATCCCCGATGACCAGCTGACCGGTTTCACCGTCTTCAAGCGCGGTTACGACGCGCGCAAGAAGACGGCCATCGTGCTGAGCTACACCGTCGACTGCGAACTGGTCGACGAAGCGCCCGTGCGCGCGCGCCTGGCCGCGGACAGCCACGTCCGCCCCAGCCCCGACACACGTTACAGGCACCTGGCCCACGCACCCGCGGACTTTTTTGCCGCCGGCCGCCCCCGCCCGGTGGTGGTGGGCTTCGGCCCCTGCGGGTTGTTTGCGGCACTGGTCCTGGCCCAGATGGGCCTGCACCCGCTGGTGCTGGAGCGTGGCCGCGCCGTGCGCCAACGGACCAAGGACACCTGGGGCCTGTGGCGCCAGGGGGTGCTGGACGCCGAGTCCAATGTGCAGTTTGGCGAGGGCGGTGCCGGCACCTTCAGCGACGGCAAGCTCTGGAGCCAGATCAGCGACCCGCGCCACCTGACGCGCAAGGTGCTGACGGAGTTTGTGCAGGCCGGCGCGCCCGACGAGATCCTCTACGTCAGCAAGCCGCACATCGGTACGTTCCGCCTGGTCAGCATGATCGAGAAGATGCGGGCGCAGATCGAAAGCCTGGGCGGCGAGATCCGCTTCGAGGCGCGTGTGACCGACCTGCACATCGAAGACGGCGCCGTGCGCGGCCTGGCACTCGCCAGCGGCGAGCTGATCGACGCACAGCACGTGGTGCTGGCCCTGGGCCACAGCGCACGCGACACCTTCACGATGTTGCACGGCCGCGGCGTCTACATGGAGGCCAAGCCCTTTTCCATCGGCGTGCGCATCGAACACCCGCAGGGCCTGATCGACCGCGCGCGCTTCGGCCCGAGTGCCGGCCACCCGCTGCTGGGCGCGGCCGACTACAAGCTGGTGCACCACGCGAAGAACGGCCGTTCGGTCTACAGCTTCTGCATGTGCCCGGGTGGCACCGTGGTGGCCGCCACGTCCGAGGCGGAGCGTGTGGTGACCAACGGCATGAGCCAGTACTCGCGCAACGAACGCAACGCCAACGCCGGCATCGTGGTGGGCATCAACCCGCAGGATTACCGGCAGGACGGCCTCAGCGAAGGGCCGGTGAGCCCGCTGGACGGCATGGCCTTCCAGCGGTTCTGGGAAAGCCGTGCCTTTGAGCTGGGTGGCGGCGGTTACCGCGCGCCGGGGCAGCTGCTGGCGGACTTCGTCAAGCGCCAGCCGTCGGTGGCGCTGGGCAACGTCGAGCCCTCCTACAAACCCGGCGTCACGCTGACCGATCTGACCGGCCGCGCTGGCCCCCCGGCCCTGCCCGCCTACGTGACCGCCGCGATGCGTGAGGCTTTGCCCGCCTTCGAGCGCCAGATCCCGGGCTTTGCGATGCCCGATGCGGTACTGACCGGCGTCGAGACCCGCACCTCGTCACCGCTGCGCATCACGCGCGGCCGGGACTACCAGAGCCTGAACGTGCGCGGCCTGTACCCGGCGGGTGAAGGCGCGGGTTATGCCGGCGGCATCATGTCGGCCGGCGTGGATGGCATCGAGGCCGCCGAAGCGGTGGCCACACAGATGCTGGGGCTGGTGCCGGCCTGACAACCGGTCAGCGCGCCGCAGCGCTGGCGCTGCGCCCCCGGCCCGCCTGTTTGGCGCGGTACAACATCGTGTCGGCCCGGGCCACCAGGTCGGCCGCCCCACCGACCGGATTGATGCCCACAGCCACGCCCACGCTGGCGCTGACGTGCAGCGCCAGCGCCGCCACCAGAATGGGCTTCCCGACGGCGTCAACGATCTTCTGCGCCACCGCATCGGCGTTGGCCGCGGCGCGCACGCCGACCAGCAGCAGCGCAAACTCGTCGCCCCCCAGGCGCGCCACGGCATCGGTCGGCCGCACCGCCGCCTGCAGCCGTTGCGCCACCACCTGCAGCACACGGTCGCCCACCGGGTGCCCGTGCTGGTCGTTGACCGGCTTGAAGTGGTCCAGGTCCAAGTACAACAAGGCCAGCGACGGCCCTTCGCCGGCTTCGATGCGGGCCGCCAGCTCGGCTTCGAAACCGGCCCGGTTGAGCAGGCCGGTCAAGGGATCGCGTTGCGCCAGGTCGCGCAGCCGGCGCTGCTCCTGGTGCTGGCGGGTGATGTCTTGTGCGATGCCGACAAAACCCTCGACCGTGCCGTCCGCCAGCCGCACCGGCACATAGGTCACGGCCAGGTGCGGCGCACCGTCCCGGTCGGGGTAGGCACGTTCGAAGTGCACGGTTTCGCCCGCCAGCGCACGCTCGGCCCAGCCCTGGCTGCGTGCCACGTCGTGCGCGGGCATCACGTCCGCGGCCACACGCCCCAGCACCTGGGCCCGGGTCAGGCCGTTCCAGCGCTCAAATGCCGCGTTGACGAACTGGTAGCGCAGCGCACGGTCGACCACCGACACCACCGCCGGGATGGCCTCGGTGACGGTGTTCAGGATGGCCTGCTGGCGCAGCGACTCGCGCGCCGCCTCGGCGCGGTCGGTGATGTCGAAGCTGGTCGAAAAAAAGCCGCGCACCCGGCCCTCGGCGTCGAGGTCGGGCACCAGGCGGCTTTCCAGCCAACGCAGCCGGCCGTCGACCCGCTCGCTGAACTCGAAGGCCTGCGGCCGGCCCGCCAGCACCTGGTCGATGTGGGACTCGACCATGGCCTCGCTGGCGGCACCCAGCAGCTCGCTGCGGGTGCGACCGATGATCTGTTCGCGCGGACGCTGGAAACGCTCGCAGTGCAAGCGGTTCACAAACCGGTAGCGGCGCTCGGTGTCCAGGTGGGCGATGCGCACCGGCAGGCTGTCGGCCAGGTCGCGCAGAAAGGCTTCGTTGTCGGCCAGGCGCTGCTGCAGCTGCCGGCGTTCGCTGATGTCCTGGAACGCCCCCACCAGCCGCACGGCGCGGCCGGCTTCGAACTCGGCCTCGCCCACGGCGCGCACCCAGATGTGGCGGCCACGAGCGGTGACAAACGGCAGCTCCAGGTCCCAGGCTGTTCCGTCCGACACGGCCAACTGCACCGCCGTGGTGATCTGTGCCCGCGCCGCGTCGGCATAAAACGCGATGGCGTTGTCCAGCGTCGGCTGGAAGGCGGGGTCAACCTCGTGGATGCGGCGTGTCTCGTCCGACCAGGTGACGCGGCCACTGGCCAGGTCCAGCTCCCAGCCACCGACACCGGCCACCCGCCCGGTGCGGGCCAGAAAGGCCTGGCTGGACCGCAAGGCCTGCTCGGCCCGCTTGCGCGCACTGATGTCGCGCCCCACCGAGTGCAGCAGCGGCTGGCCGTCGGCGTCGGTCTGGCGGCTGTTGGTCCAGGCCACCCAGCGGTCGTCGCCCGCCGCGCCGTGCATGCGATTTTCGCCACGCAGGGTTTCGCCCGCCGTCAGCACCCAGTCCACACGCTCACGCACCACGGCCCGGTCCGCCGGGTCCACGTAGTCGTACAGGCTGGTGCCCAGGATGGCCGCCACGGTGAGGCCGAAGTGGCGGGCATAGGCCGGGTTCACGTAGACCAGGGTGCCGTCGGCACGCGACTGCGACACCAGCTCACTCTGGGTGTCGAGCATGGCGCGGTGGCGCGTTTCGCTTTCGGCCAGCCTCTGTTCATGGGCGCTGCGCACCGACAACGCGCGGTCGATCAGGCTGCGCCGCATTTCCAGCGCCTGCACCGCCACCTGGGCCAGCGCCTGCAGCTGCAAGCGCTGGTCGGGCCGGAGTTGGCGGCTCTGGCGGTCAATCACACACAAGGTGCCGATGCGGCTGCCACTTGACAGCACCAGTGGCGCACCGGCGTAGAAGCGGATGTCGGGCGCGCCGCTGACAAACGGGTTGTCCGCAAACCGCGGGTCTTGCAGAGCGTCAGGCACCTCGAAGACCTGGTCCTGGCCGATGGCGTGGGCGCAGAAGGCCACGTCGCGGGGTGTTTCATTGACACCCGGCAGGCCCACATGGGCCTTGAACCACTGCCGCTCGGCGTCGACCAGGCTCAGCAGTGCGACCGGCACACCACACAGCTCGGACGCCAGGCGCGCGATGCTGTCGAACACCGGCTCAGGCGGTGTGTCCAGCACCAGCAAGGCCCTCAGGTGTGCGAGCCGGCTGTGTTCGTCAGGGGGAATCGGCGCGGGCTGCATGACACCTCGGCTGGGCTCCCGGATCGGATCAGTCTACGGCAGCAGCAACAAACGCACCGGCCTTCGCCACCCCGCCGACGCATGGGTCAAAGGCCGCAGCAGCGCCGGGTCCAGCGGACTGGCGAGCACCACCAGCGTTGCCCGGCGTGGCACCAGGCCCGGCAGCGCCGCCGGGTCGCGCGCCCAGCCGGTGTCCCAGGCGTCGTCGTCGCGCAGCGCGGCCGTCGGCACCCGGTCGCGCCACAGGGCCTTCAGCCGGATGGCCAGGCGGCCGGGGCCCGAGGCATCCTGCAGCCACCAGCTGCCGTCCAGCCACAGGCAGGCGCGTCGCGCGACCTCGGCATCGGGCGCGCCCAGCACCACCAGCGGGCGGGTGCTGAGGTCGGCGCGGCAGGCGGCCACCAGGGCATCGGTGGCCGGGCAGCGGCGCGCCGCCACTTCGTCGGGCTGCACAGGGTTCAAGCGCTGGCGGTCGTATCGCTGTCGGGTCATGAAGTGGTGTCAGAACAAGAAGGCCGCCGGCGACACACCCGCACAGGCCGGCGTTCCCCGCTGGCCTGTGCTGCTTTGGCAGGTGGGCTAAGGTAGCAGACCGCGATCACCGAGAGGACACGACGATGAGCACGACAGAAACCGCGATCCTGGCCGGTGGCTGCTTCTGGGGCATGCAGGACCTGGTGCGCCAGATGCCCGGCGTCATCCGCACCCGGGTGGGCTACACCGGCGGCGACGTTCCGAACGCCACCTACCGCCACCACGGCACCCATGCCGAAGCGCTGGAGGTGGTGTTCGACCCCGCGCAACTCAGTTTCCGCGACCTGCTGGCGTTTTTCTTCCAGATCCACGACCCGTCTACGCCGAACCGGCAGGGCAACGACCGCGGAACGTCCTACCGCTCGGGCATCTATTTCACCAGCAGCGAGCAGCACCGCGTGGCCCTGGACACCATCGCCGACGTGAACGCCTCGGGTTTGTGGCCCGGCAAGGTGGTCACCGAGGTGGTGCCCGCCGGCCCGTTCTGGGAGGCGGAGCCGGAACACCAGGACTACCTGCAGCGGCACCCGAACGGCTACACCTGCCACTACGCACGGCCCGGGTGGAAGCTGCCCCGGCGCGAGACGGCCCCCGGCTGAGCGCAGGGACCTGGCCCCTGAGCCGGGTCACTTGCCGATGCAGAACCGGCTGAAGATCTCGCCCAGCAGATCGTCCGCCGTGAACTCGCCGGTGATGGCCTGCAGCGCGCGGTGCGCCAGGCGCAGCTCTTCGGCCAGCAGGTCCAGCACGGCGTCGCGCTGTGCGGCATGCACGACCGCGGCTTCGATGTGGGTGCGCGCCAACGCCAGGGCCTGCAGGTGGCGGGCACGCGCGATCACCACGCCTTCCTGCGCCGCCTGCCAGCCGGCACGCCGCAGCAGCTCGGCGCGCAGCGCATCCAGGCCGGCGCCGGTGCGGGCCGAGAGGGTCAAGGCACCGGCAGGCAGGCCCGCGGGGTCGGCCGCATCGGCCTTGTTGAAGACGTGCAGCACGGCATCCGGGGGCAGCTGCGCGGCGATGGCGTCATCGGCGGCTTCGTAGGCCGGTTCGCCGCGGCGCGTGAGGTCGTGCAGGAAGACCACGGCGTCGGCGTCGTGGATCGATTCCCAGCTGCGCGCGATGCCGATGCGCTCCACCTCGTCCGTGGCCTCGCCTGTGGCCCGCAGGCCGGCGGTGTCGGTGATGTGCAGCGGCACACCATCGATGTGCAGCGTCTCGGCCACGCGGTCGCGCGTGGTGCCGGGGATGGGGGTCACGATGGCCAGCTCGGCGCCGGCCAGCGCGTTCAGCAGGCTGCTCTTGCCCACATTGGGCTGGCCGGCCAGCACCACGCGCAGGCCGTCGCGCAGCAGCGCGCCCTGGCGCGCGCCGGCGGTCACGGCATCCAACGCCGGCAGCAGCGCGTCCAGCCGGGCGCGGGCGCCGGCCTTTTCCAGGAAGTCGATCTCTTCTTCGGGGAAATCGAGCGTCGCTTCCACCAGCATGCGCAGCTGCACCGTGCGTTCGGCCAGCTCGCCGATGCGCGCGCTGAAGGCGCCAGCCACCGCGCGCGCCGCCGACCGTGCAGCGGCTTCGGTGCTGGCGTCGATGAGGTCGGCCACGGCCTCGGCCTGGGCCAGGTCCAGCTTGTCGTTCAGGAAAGCACGTTCGGTGAACTCACCGGGCTGGGCCAGCCTGGCACCCGGCAGGGCCTGAAGGCAGCGTGCCAGCAGCAGCTGCAGCACGACAGGCCCGCCGTGGGCCTGCAGCTCCAGCACGTCTTCGCCGGTGTAGGAATGGGGGGACGGGAAGTGCAGCGCCAGACCCTGGTCGATGGCCTGGCCATCAGCACCGAGGAAGGGGCCGTAGTGCGCGTGGCGGGGCTGCAACGTTCGGCCGCAGACGGCCGTGATCAGCGCAGACAGGTCCCGCCCCGATGCACGCACGATGCCCACCGCCCCGCGGCCGGGCGCGGTGGCGATGGCGACGATGGGGTCGGTGGGGTGGGACAGGGCGCGCATGGGGTTTTCATTGTGGCGCGCGCCGCAGGGGAGGATGGCGCGGGTGGAGGGGCGTGTCGGGCCTCGCGGCTGGCAGCGCCGGTCTCCAGAGCCGGTGGTTAGACCGGGTCGACCCGCATGTCTGCATCCTCGGCACTTGCAGGCGCGGCCTCAACCCTCGCCCGGGGGGTGATCACCCCCCAGGTGTGAACTACTTGCCCAGAACACCCAGGCGCTTGTTGATGAACCACTGCTGCGCGATCGACAGGATGTTGTTCGTCAACCAGTACAGCACCAGGCCGGCCGGGAAGAAGAAGAACATGAAGCTGAAGGCCAGCGGCATGAACCACATCAGCTTGGCCTGCATGGGATCGGGCGGCGTCGGGTTCAGCCAGACCTGGAACAGCGACGAGAGTGTCATCAGGACCGGCAGGATGAACCAGGGGTCGATGGCCGACAGGTCACTGATCCAGCCGATCCAGGGTGCGTTGCGCATCTCGACGCTGGAGAGCAGCACCCAGTACAGCGCGATGAAAAACGGCATCTGCACGACGATGGGCAGGCAGCCGCCCAGCGGGTTGACCTTTTCTTCGCGGTAGATGCGCATCATCTCCTGCTGCATCTGCTGCGGCTTGTCCTTCAGCCGCTCGCGCATCTCCATCACCTTGGGGTTCACGGCCTTCATCTTGGCCATGGACTTGTAGGCGCTGGCGTTGAGCCAGTAGAACGCGGCCTTCAGCAGGAAGACCAGCGCCACGATGGCCCAGCCCCAGTTGCCGATCAGGTGGTGCAGCTGCGTCAGCAGCCAGAACAGCGGCTTGGAGAGGATGGTCAGCCAGCCGTAGTCCTTCACCAGCTCCAGCCCCGGGGCCAGCGCGGCGAGCTTGTACTCTTCCTGCGGGCCCACGTAGAGCGTGGCGGCCAGGGCCTTGCTGGCGCCCGGCGCCACCTCACCCAGCGGCGTGACCATGGCCACCGCGTACAGGTTGTTGGCCACCTTGGCGGTGCGGAACTCGCGCGTGGTGCCGGCCGGCAGCAGCCAGGCGCTGGTGAAGTAGTGCTGCACCATCGCCACCCAGCCGCTGTCGGCGGTTTTTTCGTGCGTGGCCTTGCCCTTTTCGATGTCCTTGAAGTCGATCTTCTCGAACTTCTTGGCCTCGGTGTAGACCGCCGGGCCGGTGAAGGTGAAGTAGAACGACGACTCACCGGCCGGCGGGTTGCCGTCGCGCGCCAGCTGCAGGTACAGCTGCGGCGCCACCGGGGCGGCACCACCGTTGACCACCTCGTGCTGCACGCCGATGGTGTAGCCGCCCTTCGGGAAGCTCAGCGTCTTGACCAGCTTCACGCCATCGGCACCGGCGGCCTCGAATTGCACTTTCACGGCGTCGGCGCCGGCGGCCAGCTGGCGCTCGCCCGGCAGCACGGTCATCGGTGTCAGGTGGTTGGGCAGGGCCGGGCCGGCCTGGGTGCTGATCAGGCCGGTCTGCGCCAGGTAGACCCGGGCGGCGCTCTGGTCCAGCAACTTGGTGGGCCGGGTCTTGTCCGCCTGGTCGGCGTAGTTCAGCAATTCCAGCCCGACGATGGTGCCGCCGCGGCTGTCCAGCGTCACACGCATCACGTCGGTGGTCACGGTCACCAGCTCGGCCTGCGGCGCGGCCGGGGCCGTGGCGGGCACGACAGCAGCAGCACCCGACGCGGCAGCAGCCGGCACGCCTGCAATGGCCGCCGGCACACCGGAGGCGGGCACCGCGCCCGGCGCCGGCCCGGAGACAGGCACCGTGGCGGCAGGCTTGGGCGAGCCGCCGAAGATCGACGGTTGCCCCGTGTGTTTGTTCCACGCGTCCCAGAGCAGGACGAGCGACATCGTGAAGACCACCCAGAGCAGGGTGCGGCGCATGTCGGTCATGAAGGGTTCCGATTCGAAAGAGTGTCGTCGTCAGCGCCCAGGCCCAGGCGGGTGAACAGGCCGGGGGCGCGGGTGGGCACCGGGTCCAGGCCGCCATTGCACCAGGGGTGGCAGCGCAGCAAACGGCCGGCCGCCAGCGTGGCACCGGCAGCGGCCCCATGGCGGCGCAAGGCGTCGAGTGCGTACTGCGAGCAGCTGGGCTCGAAGCGGCAGGCGTTGCCCAGCCAGGGCTTGAGCAGGTAGCGGTAGCCCTGCACGAGCGCGATCAGCGCCTGGCGCGGCCAGTGAGTGGGTGCCATGGCGCTGCTCAGCGCCGCGGCAGGGGTTGCCGCGAGGGGGACTGCAGCGCGCGGTCCAGCTCGGCACGCGCCGCCTGGCGCAGCGCATCCGACGCCGCCGACAGGAACTCGGTGCGCGCAAACCCACTGCGCAGCCGTACCACCCACAGGCCGGGTGGCAGCAGGGTGGCGTGGCGGTCCAGCGCGGCGCGAATCTGCCGGCGCAGCAGGTTACGGGTCACGGCACGCTTGGCCAGCCGCTTGGGCAGCACCGCGCCCAACCAGTGGTCCGACGGCAAGTCATCCACAGGCTGGGGGAGGTTGTCCACGGGGGCTGTGGATAACTCCGGCGCGGCGGCGGCTTTTGAGGGCCGCGATGGCGCGCTGGGGCGCACCGGCAGGTGGTGAACGGCGAAGTGTGCACTCCGCGACCAGGCGGGGGTCGCGAGCAGGCGTTGGAAGTCGGCGCTGTGCACAAGACGGCCGATCATGGCCGGCGGGAAAGGCGCGGGATCAGACCAGGCCGAGGCGCTTGCGGCCCTTGGCGCGGCGTGCGGCGATCACGGCGCGGCCGCCGCGTGTCTTCATGCGCACGAGGAAGCCATGGGTGCGGGCACGGCGGATCTTGGAGGGTTGGTAGGTGCGCTTCATGGCGTGTCCTGCGGGGGCAAACGGACGCAAGCGTCCGGGTTGGGGTCAACGGGATGGGGGCTCGTCTGCACCGGCTCGTCTGCACCGCATCTGGGGCCTGCAGGTGCCCCGCTGAGGGGCACAGGCATCGGCCCGCCCGCGCGCTGGTGTTTCATCCAGCCGCCACGGTGCAGTCTTTTCCGAATCCGGGAAACCCACGATTACAGCAGAAAACGCGTTACCGGTCAAAGACTTGCACCACAGCATGCGGCTTTGCGCGGGGCTTGACCCCGCGCCGGAAACTGTGGATAACTGCGCTCCCCCTGCGCTCGGCCACCCGGCCGCAGCGCCCAGACCAAGAACATTGTCCACACCCCTCACCCTGATGACGCCCGACCTCTGGCAGCGCGGCTGCGAGCGCCTTGCAATCGAATTGCCCGAGCAGCAGTTCAACACCTGGATCCGGCCTTTGCCGCCGGCCGAGGTGCAAGCGCAGGACGACGCGACCACCCGGGTGTCGGTGCGCGTGTCCAACCGCTTCAAGCTGGACTGGATCCGCACGCAGTACGCCGGCCGCATCGAAGCCGTGCTCAGCGACCTGGCCGGCCACACCGTGCGCCTGGACCTGCAGCTGGCCCCACGCGAGCTGGCCGCCGTGCGCCCACTGGCCACGGTGCTGGCTCCGGCCAACGACGAAACACCGGTGGAAGCCGGCCCGCCCCTGACCGCCACGGCCACCGCGGCGGCCTCGCCCGCGCCCGCCTCCACCCGCCACAAGCTCAACAGCGCACTGACCTTCGACACCCTGGTGGCAGGCCGGGCCAACCAGATGGCCCGCACCGCCGCGCTGCACGTGGCCGGCGCGCCGGGGGTCATGTACAACCCGCTGTTCATCTACGGCGGCGTGGGCCTGGGCAAGACACACCTGGTGCACGCCGTGGGCAACGCGCTGCTGAAGGACAAACCCGACGCCCGGGTGCTTTACCTGCACGCCGAGCAGTTCATCAGCGACGTGGTCAAGAACTACCAGCGCAAGACCTTCGACGAGCTGAAGGCCAAGTACCACCAGCTGGACCTGCTGCTGATCGACGATGTGCAGTTCTTCGCCGGCAAGGAACGCACGCAGGAGGAGTTCTTCAACGCCTTCGAAGCCCTGCTGGCCAAACGCGCCCACATCATCATGACCAGCGACACCTACCCCAAGGGGCTGGTGGACATCGACGAGCGGCTGACCAGCCGCTTCGACGCCGGCCTGACGGTGGCCATCGAGCCGCCCGAGCTGGAGATGCGCG
>JADMJD010000142.1 GCA_018780805.1 Rubrivivax sp.
GCTGCTGCGCCTGCTGGTGGACACCAACAACGAACACAGCCGCGCACCCAGCGAAGCCATGAAGTAGCGGCATTCCCCTTGGCCGCGAGCGGGGTCGTGGCTATGATTCAGGGCGATCCACGCCAGCCGCCCCACCATGCATTCCGCCTCTGCGCAGACCCTGCTTTCACCCGACCACTTGGCCATGATGGACGGGGGGGTGTCCGTGATCGTCAGCAGCTGTGACGCCGACCTCACGCCCAGCGTGATGCGCGCGGTGGGCAGCCAGATCGGCGATGAGGGGCGACACATCACCGTCTTCGTGTGCCGCAGCCAGTCGACCCAACTGCTCAGGGATGTGGCGCGCAGCGCCCGGCTGGCCGCCGTGTTCAGCCAGCCCAGCACGCACCGCACCGTGCAGCTCAAGACCCGTGCGGCCCGCCTGCGCGAAGCCACCGATGCCGACGTGCCCGCGCTGCAGCGCTACCTGCGCGGCATGGAGAACGAGCTCACCCGCATCGGTTTCGGTGCGGTCTACGCCCGCGCCATGCTGGCGCACCGGCTGGACGACGTGGTGGCGATCGAGTTTGAGCCCGAGCTGGCCTTTGACCAGACCCCCGGCCCCAAGGCGGGCCAGCCGATCAGGGGGGCTTCATGACGGCCGCGCTCCCGGTGCCCGCGGTGGACCTGGGCGAGGTGCGTCCCTGCCTGGAGGGCGCCATCCCCGCCATCATGGCCACCTGCGCGGCTGACGGAACGCCCACGCTGCTGGTGCTCAACCCGCTCAACGCGGTGTTCTACCGGCTGCACCTGCGCTACTTGCGCACCGAAGACTCGGGGCCGGTGTTCGAGAGCATGAAGGCGCAGCTGGCGGGCATTGCCTCGCACACCGGCATGGCCGACGTGTTCCGCTTGCTGGGATCGGACATCCACGAGGTGATCGAGGTCGAGCGCCTGGCGCAGGAGCCGCTGCCTGAGGCCTTGCCGGCGCCGCCGCCCAAGCCCAACTTTCTCGCCGTGTTGCGCCGCGGCAGTGCGCGCCTCTCGGCCGCACGCAGTCTGGGCGCAGCGCTCGACGCCACGCTGGACACGCTGGCGCAGGACCTCGCAGTGCGCCATGCCATGGTGCTGATTCTCGACACCACCACGCAGCGCCTGTACACCGTGGCCAGCCGCGGCTACGAGACCTCGGGCGTGGGCTCCGAGATCGCGCTGGGCGATGGTGTGATCGGCGTGGCCGCACGGGAGTGCACACCGGTGCGCATCATGCACATGACCAGCGCCTACCTGTACAGCCGCGCCATGCGCAACAGCCTGGGCGACGCGCACCCGCAGAACACCGACATCCCCTACCCCGGCCTGCCGGAGCCGCACAGCCAGATGGCGGTGCCGCTGCAGTCGGCCGGGCGGGTGGTCGGTGTTCTGTTTGTCGAAAGCCCGCTGGACATGCAGTTCAGCTTCGAGGACGAAGACCTGCTGGTGGCCCTGGGTGGCCAACTGGGTGCGGCCATCGATCTGATGCACGAGGCCGAGGCACCTTGCACCGAAGAAGAGGTTGAGGCCACAACGGCGGCAGCGCCACCGGTGGCGTCGGGCCCAGCGCTGCACGTGCGCCACTACCGCAGCAACGACAGCGTTTTCATCAACAACGCTTACCTGATCAAGGGCGTGGCGGGCGCCATTCTGTGGAAGCTGCTGCGCGACGGCCAGCGCCAGGGCCGCCGCGAGTTCACCAACCGCGAACTGCGGCTGGATGCCTCGTTGCGCCTGCCCGAC
>JADMJD010000214.1 GCA_018780805.1 Rubrivivax sp.
GCGTATTTGTTGGCCTCGGCCATGGTCGGGTAGGTGTGGATGGTGCCGAGGATCTTGTTCAGACCCAGGCCATGTTTCATCGCCAGCACGTACTCGGCCAGCAGGTCGCCCGCATGCGCGCCAACGATGGTCACACCCAGGATCTTGTCCTTGCCCGGCACCGTCAGCACCTTCACCCAGCCGTGCGCGGCGCTGTCGGCAATCGCGCGGTCCAGGTCGTCGATGCCGTAGCGCGTGACTTCGAACGCGATGCCTTTCTCCTTGGCCTCCTGTTCGTTCAGGCCCACACGCGCCACCTCGGGGTCGGTGAAGGTGGCCCAGGGGATCACCGAGTAATCGGCCTTGAACTTCTTGAACGGGCTGAACAGTGCGTTCACCGCCGCGTACCAGGCCTGGTGCGCTGCGGTGTGCGTGAACTGGAAGGGCCCGGCCACATCGCCCGCGGCCAGGATGTTGGGGTAGACGGTCTCCAGGTACTCGTTGACCACCACGGTGCGCTGCGTCGGGATGCCCAGCTCTTCGAGCCCGAAGCCCTTGAGCCGCGCCACGCGGCCGACGGCGCAGAGCAGCTGGTCGAAGGGCAGCCGCTGCTCGCGGCCATCGGCTTCGACGACGATGAACTTCTGGTCGCCCTCAAGCTCGCAGCGCAGCGCCTTGTGGCCGGTGCGCACCAACACACCATCGGCCTCCAGCGCCTTCTGCGCGCAGGCGGAGACGTCCTCGTCTTCGCGCCCCATCAGGCGCGGCGCCATCTCGATCTGCGTCACCTGGGAGCCCAGGCGCGCAAAGGCCTGGGCCAGCTCGCAGCCGATGGGCCCGCCGCCCAGCACCACCAGCCGGGCCGGCAGCTCGCGCAGGTTCCACAGCGTGTCGCTGGTGAGGTAACCCACGTCGGCCAGGCCGGGCAGCGGCGGCACAAAGGGCTCGGCGCCGGTGGCGATCACGATGGCGCGTGTGCTCAGCAGCTGCTCACTGCCGTCACTGCGCACGATCTTCACGTGCCAGGGGTCGACGATGGTCGCGCGGCCTTCGACCACGTCCACGCCCAGGCCGGTGTAACGCTCGACCGAGTCGTGCGGCGCGATCTCGGCCACCACGTGCTCGATGCGCTGCATCACCTGCGCAAAGTCCAGCCGCCATTCGGCCTGCGCCACGCCGTAGCGCGCGCTGTGGCGCATCTGCTGCACCAGGCTGGCGGTCTTGATCAGCGCCTTGCTGGGCACGCAGCCGTAGTTCAGGCAGTCACCGCCCATCTTGTGCGCTTCGACCAGCGTCACCTTGGCCTTGACCACGGCGGCGATGTAACTCGTCACCAGGCCCGCGGCCCCGGCGCCGATGACGACGAGGTTGCGGTCGTAGCTGGCGGGTTTTTTGTGCGCCCACTTCGCGTAGACCTTGCGCGCACGCACCGCATCGACGATCTTCTTGGCCACGAGCGGGAACAGGCCCAGCAGCACAAAGCTGCCCAGCAAACCCGGCGACAGGATGCCCTGCAGCGACGTGATCTGCGCCAATTGCGTGCCCGCGTTCACATACACCAGCGTGCCGGCCAGCATGCCGAGCTGGCTGACCACGTAGAAGGTGCCGGCCTTCATGGCTGTGAGCCCCATCAGCAGGTTGATCGCAAAAAACGGCAGTGCCGGCACCAGGCGCAGCGTGAACAGGTAGAACGCGCCGTCGCGCTGCACGCCGCGGTCGATCTCCGCCAGGCGCGCACCGAAGCGTGCCTGCACCGGGCCGCGCAGCAGGTAACGTGCCGCCAGCATCGCCAGCGTGGCGCCCAGCGACGACGCAAACGACACCACCAGCGTGCCCACCCCCAGGCCGAAGATGGCGCCGCCAGCCAGCGTCATGATGGCCGCGCCCGGCAGCGACAAGGCGGTGACGGCAACGTAGATGCCGAAATACGCCGCGATCACCCTGCCGGGGCTCTCGGCGTACAGCGCGCTGAACTCACCCTGCGCGGTCTTCAGGTAATCCAGCGTGAGATAACGCTGCAGGCCCAGCGCAAAAAACGCGGCGATGCCGGCCACCAGCAGCAGCAACACGAGCACTCGGCTTCGGTTCATGACAAGACCTTCCAGCCGGCGACCAGGCGCGTGACGATGGTCAACACACACATGCCGGCAAACACGAGGGCCCACAGCGCAAACTGCGCGGGGAACAGGCACATCAGCGCAAAACACACCAGAGTCTCGGTGGCCTCGGTCAGGCCGCCCAGGTAGTACAGGCCCTTGGACGGGTAGTCTGCACTCTTCAGCCCACGCCGCTCGGCCAGCACCGCAAACGCCAGGAAACTGGCCCCGGTGCCGACAAAGGCCGCCAACAGCACGGCCGCGGCCAGTGCGTTGGCCGCAGGGTCGGCCAGCGCAAACGCCAGCGGGATGCTGGCGTAGAACAAGAAGTCCAGCGTGATGTCCAGGAAGGCGCCACGGTCCGTGGGCCGCGTCAGGCGCGCGACATGGCCGTCCAGCCCGTCGGCCAGGCGGCTGAGCAGCAGCAGCGCCAGGCCGGCCAGCGGCTGCTGCAGCGCGATCAACACCGCCGCCACCACGCCGAGTGCAAAGCCCAGCAACGTGATGGCATCGGCGCCGATGCCCGCCCGCACCAGGCCGCGAGCCACGGCGGCCAGCGGCGGGTTCAGCAGGCGCAGCGCGGCACGGTCAAACATGGGCGCCCAGATGAATCAACGCCGCGCCGGGGGGCACGTCCTGCACGTCGTGTGTGACCAGCAGCGCCGGCACCCCACGCTGCGCCAGCGCCTGCCAGGTGAAGGCGCGCATGCGCTCGCGCAGGGCCATGTCCAGCTTGGAGAAGGGTTCGTCCAGCAGCAGCGCACGCGGCCGGGCCAACAAGGCGCGCTGCAGCGACACGCGCGCGCGCTGGCCGCCCGAGAGTTCACCGGGCCGGCGTGCGCCCAGGCCGGCCAGCTCAGCCTCCACCAGCGCCGCCTCGGCGGCGGCCACACGTTGCGCCCGCGGGCCGGGCGGCAAGGCAAACAGCAGGTTCTGCAGCACCGTCCAGTGCGGGAACAGCAGGTCGTCCTGGAACAGCAGGCCGATGTGGCGTTCTTCGGTGGGCAGCGCAGTCACGTCGTGATCACCCAGCAGCAGCCGGCCTTCGGCCTGCAGCGGTGGTGCCAGCAGGCCCGCACACCAGGCCAGCAACGAGCTCTTGCCGCTGCCGCTGGGCCCCATCACGGCCAGCACCTGGCCCGGGGCGACGCTGGCGCTCAGCGGGCCCAGCAGCACCCGGCCGTGCGGGTGACCAGACAGGCGGATCTGCACCGCGTCGAGTGTCAACGTGTTCACCGCCATCTCCGCGCCGCGGCAAAGGCCAACATCGGCAGCAGTGCCTGCAGCAGCGCGTAGGCGGCTGCCGTGCGGCGGTCGCCACCGCTGGCCAGCGTGACGGCTTCGGTGGCCACCGTCGGGTGGCGGCCCGCGCCCAGCATCTGCGTGGCCAGGAACTGGCCGACGCTGACGGCAAAACCCACCGCCGCGGCGGCCGCCAGCGGTGCCGCCAGCAGCGGGCGCTGCACCTGCCAACGGAAGGCCCAGCGGCTGCGGCCCAGCGCCAGCGCGGTCTGGCGCCAGCGCGGGTCCAGGTCGCGCCAGGCCGGCTGCAGCACGATGAAGACATAAGGCAGCACGACGAGCATGTGGCCCCACAGCAGGCCGGCCACCTGCCCGTCCAGCCTCAGGTGCAGCGCGCCGCGGTAGAGGCCGGCCATCAGCAGCAGCGGCGGCAGCACCAGCGGCGCCAGCACGAACACGGCGGCACGGCGGTCCCAATGCGCCGGCGTGGTGTCCAGCCAGGCCATCGTCAGACCCAGCGCCACGGCGGTGGCGCCTGTCGCCAGCGCCGCCGTGAAACCCAGCGTGCCGAGGCTGGTCACCACCTGCTGCCAGCCGACGCCGCTGAAGCCCTGCGGCAGCGCCCGCGGAAAGGGCCAGGGCCCGGCGACGCTGAGCAGGGCCAGCACCAGCAGCACGGCGGCGTACACCAGAGCCAGCGAAGCCAGCGCGACAGCACCGCCGCGCGCCACATGCCCGCTCGGCCGCTGGCCCCGCAGCGCCCAGGCCGCGTGCACGCGGCGCAGCCCCCGGGCCACGCCCCACGCCCCCGCCACGCTCAGCGCCAGCAGAGCGGCCAGCAGCGCCGCCAAGGCCGTGCCACGCGCGCTGCGCGCCGGGTCGGCACTTTGCAGATCGGCATAGGCCAGCGCCGCGGCGGTGGGCGGCTGGCCGGGGCCGATGATCAGCGCCAGGTCCACCACCGTCAGCCCGTAGGCAAACACCGCCAGCAGCGGCCAGGCCAGCAATGGCAGCAGCTGCGGCCAGCCGGCGCGCCACCACCAGGCGCTGGCGCCGTACCCCAGCGACGCCGCCACGCGGCGCTCGGCCGCCAGCCGCGCCGCCAGCTCGGGCCGGGCCAGCAGCGCCACGGTGCTCCACAGCAAGAAGGGCAGCTCCTTCAGTGCCAGGGTCAGCGTCAGCCCCAGCGCGGCGGGGTCGTTCACCGTGGCCCAGGCCGGCGGCTGATCCCAGCCGAACAGCGGGGCCAGCGCCCGCGCGAACAGCCCGGTCGGTGCCAGCAGCCAGGCCAGTCCGATGGCAAAAGCCGCGTGCGGCACGGCCAGCATGGGGCCCAGTGCCGCAGCCAGGCGCGGCCACAGCGCCGAGCCGTGCAGGGCGGTCGTGAGCACCAGCGCGGCGGCGAGTGCGAGCAGCGTGCTGGCGGCGGCGCTGAAGAGCGACAGGCCGAGTGCAGGGGCCAGCTGCGGGTCGGCCCACAAGTCTTGCCAGGCCGCCGCGTCGGCCGCTTCACCCAGGGCCAGCGGCAGCGCGAAGGCCAGCGGCAGCGCAAATCCCAGCGTGGCGGCCGCGCGGGCCGCCGTGGCGCCTGCGCTCAAACGCCGTAACGCCGCAGCCATTCGGCTTCCAGCGGCGCCACCCAGCTGGCGTGTGGCTCCGGCCACACGGGCGCCGGTGCCTCCACCAGGCCCGGCACCGCAGCACTGCTGAACAGCGCGCGCTCGGCGGGCGGCAGGCGGTCCACTGCCAGCACCGTGGGGTCGCCCCACTGCTGCAGATCGGCCTTACGCGCCTGTGCCCGCGGCGACAGCAGGAAGTTGGCCACCACCTGCGCACCCGCCGCCGCGCGGGCGTTGAACGGGATCGCGACGAAGTGTGTGTTGCCCAGCGTGCCGGCCGTGAACTGGAAGGCCTGCACCGTGGCCGGCAGCGCTTTGGCGGCGATCTGGTTCGCGGGTTCGTTGGGGTTGAAGGTCAGGCCCATCGCCAGCTCGCCGTCGGCCACCATCTGCAGGATGGCCGCCGGGCTGGCCGGGAACTGCTTGCCACCGCGCCACAGCTGCGGGTGCAACTGGTCCAGGTAAGCCCACAGCGGTGGGGCCAGGCGGGCAAAGGCCTCGGGCGTGAACGGGCGGCTCAGTGCGCCGCGGTCGCTGCTCAGCTCGGTCAGCGCCTGTTTCAGGAAGGTGCTGCCGATGAACTGTGGCGGACGCGGGTAGCTGAAGCGGCCCGGGTGGCGCGTGGCCCAGCCCAGCAGGCCGGCCAGGCTGGCCGGAGCCGGGCGTGGCGCACGGGCGGTGTCGACGTAGAACGTGAGCTGCGCCATGCCCCAGGGCGCTTCCAGGCCCTCCACCGGCTCGGCAAAGTCGATGCGGGTGGTGGGTTTGCCCACCACGTCCACGAGCGCGAAGTTCGGCAGCGCCTCGGCCCAGGGGCCGAACAGCAGGCCCTCGCGTTTCATGGCCAGGAAGTTCTCGCCGTTGATCCACACCAGGTCGGCCGAGCCCTGCTGGCGGCCCGCGGCCTTCTCGGCGCGCACCCGGCGCACGAACTCCGCCGTGTCGGCCAGCTTCACGTGCGTGAGCGCGATGCCGTGCGCCGCCTTCAGTTCGGCCGCGGCCCACTGCAGGTAGGCGTTGATGCGTTCGCTGCCGCCCCAGGCGTTGAAGACCACGGTCTGGCCGCGGGCGGCCTGTTCGGTGGTGGCCCAGGCAGTCTGGGCTTGAAGGCTGGGTGCCGCCAGCAACGCGGCGGTGCTCAACAGGAAGGGGCGTCTTTGCATGGGGCGGCTCAGCGGGGGTGATGGAACGATAGCCGACGGGCCAGCACCGCATCCACCGACCAGCGGCCCGGCCCCCAGAGCAGCAGGCCCAGCAGCAGGCTGCCCCAGAACTGGTGCAGTTGCAGCGCGGCTTCAGAGATCTCGGGCAGCGCCACCACGGCCACCACGTTGACGACGAACAGGCCCAGCGCCGCGATGCGCCCACCCAGGCCCAGCACCAGCAGCACCGGCAGCACCAGCTCACCGGCCGTGCCCGCTGCTGCGGCGAACGCGGGCGACAGCAGCGGCACGGCGTACTCGTTTTCGAACAGCAGCAACGTGGTCTCCCAGTCGCGCAGCTTGGTCAGCCCGGCCAGGAAAAAGACCTGGGCCAGGTACAGGCGCGCGGCCAGTTGGGCCAGCGGCTGCAGCAGCTCCAGCATGCCGATGCCGCGGCGGGCCAGTGTGAGGGTGGTGTTCATGGGGTCTCCGTGGAAGGGGGTGACACGGCCACATCGGCCAGCCATTGCAGCTGCAGCGCGCGCTGCAGCCAGGTGTTGAAGTCCAGGTCGGGTGCGGCGTCCAGCGCCGCACCCAGCGACAGGCCCTGAAGCAGCGCCTGCATGAAGGGGGTTTCGGCAGCGTCCAGCAGCGCGACATCAGCACGCCAGCCGGTGCGCCAGACGAAGGCGTTGTCGCCCAACCCGGCTTCAAAAGCGGCACGCACGGCCACAAAACGGTCGGCGCCGTCGTGGCGGTGGGCGTGCCAGATGTGCGCCACGGGGTAGGCCGACAAGACGATGGCCGCGCCGGGGGCCAGCCGCGGCCACAGCGCTTCGGGTTCATGTTCTGCCAGGCGGTTCAGCGTGGCCGGGTCCAGCGTGGCATCGGCGGCCATCTCGGCCTGGTGCACGGCCAGGTCGACACGGGCCACGTCGGCCAGGCAGGGCTCGTCCTGCAGCGCCGGGTCGGCGGCCAGGAACGCCGGCAAGGCAGCACCCCACTGCGCCAGATCGCCCCGCTGCGGCGGGTGGCGTTGCCACAGCGCGCGGGCGATGGCGGCGAAAGAGGCTTCGCCCACCAGCTGCTGCACCGTGGGGCAGGCAGCGGCCAGGGCGCGCTCGGCGGCCGCGCCGGCATTCGCGCGGTAGGCCTGCAGGCCGGTGGCCGGCAGCCGGCCCGCGTCACCGCGCCACAGCGCCTGCAGCAACTGCTGCTGCCGTTCGGCTTCGGCGGTCATCGCGCCGCAGCCCACTGGTCGGCGCTGGCGGCTTCCTGCAGCAGCACGTCCAGCGCGGGCAGGTCGGTGTCCCACTCCACCAACGTCGGCACCCGGCCTAAGCGCCGAACGGCGTGCGCGTAGACCTGCCACACCGGCGGGTGCACCCGGCTGCCATGGTCGTCGATGACCAGGCCGGTGCCCGCGCGGGCGTCGCAATAACCGGCGAGGTGGATCTCGCCGACCTCGGCCTGCGGGCCCAGCGCGTCGATCCAGGCACAGGGCGCGGCCACCGGGTCATCGCCCGCGTTGAGCGCGTTGACGACGAGGTTGTTCACGTCCAGCAGCAGCCAGCAACCGCTGCGGCGCTGCAGTTCCCGGAAAAACTCGGGCTCGGGCATCTGGGCCACGTCGGGCCAGCCCAGGTAGGCGGAAATGTTTTCCACGCCGATGGGGCGGCGCAGGCGCTCCTGCACCTGCTGCACCTGGGCCACCAGGATGTCCAGCGATGCAGGTGTGAAGGCGATGGGCAGCAGGTCGTTGGCGTGGCGGTCGGGGCCACGGCCAAAACAGGCGTGGTCGCTGACGCGCAGCGGATCGATGCGATCCACCAGGCAGGCCAGTCGGTCCAGGTGCCAGGGGTCCAGGCCCGCCGCCGCACCGAGCGACAGGCCCACACCGTGCAGGCTGACGGGCCAGGATTGCCGCACCTGGTGCAGCAGCTGCAGCGCCGCGCCGCCGTCGCCGAAGAAGTTCTCGGAATGCACTTCGACGAAGGGCAGCGCGGGCCGCTGCGCCATGAAGACCTCGTAGTGCGGCTGGCGCAGGCCGATGCCGGTGACGGGCTCCATGGCGGGAGACAAACGTGAAGGCTACAGCCTTACTTCTTCATCTTGGCCTTGGCTTCGTCGGCCGTCATGCCCTTCATGTCCTTGCAGGTACCCTTGGCGACGTACTTCCACTCGCCCGCGTCGTTGTCGACCTTGCTCTGGCCGGCGCAGGAATGGGTGCCCGCCAGGTTGGCGCAGTCGTTCTGGCCGGCTTTGGCGATGCCGTAACACTTGTCCTTGGCCTGGGCAGCGGCCGGGGCGACAAGGCCCATGGCCAAGGCGGAGGCCAGGGCGGAAGAGATGACGAGGCGACGCTGGTTCATGGGAGGATCTCCTGAGGATGGGTTGCGGATAGCTGCCGCTGCATGGAGGGCGACAGATGCACCCTGGGTCGCGGCAACCGGCCGGACCTTACATCAGTCCACGACGCCGGCACTCACCATCAGATCCGGCCCCTGCACCAGTGCGACCGCCAGCGCGGCCGCCAGCGCCACACGCGTGCCGGCGATCACCTCGTCCAGCGCCAGATCGCCACCCAGGTGCAAAAAACCCGCGTGGGGCACCGGCAGCTGCATCAGCGCAAAAAAGACCTGGTTGCACACGTAGCTGCCGGCGCTGTAGGACACCGTGGCCCCATGCCCGGCCGCCTGCAGCGCCGCGGCCATGGCCTTGACCGGCAGCGTGGTGAAAGCCGCCGGTGCCGCGCCGGCCTGCACCGGCACATCCACCGGCTGAGCGCCAGCGTTGTCGGGGATGCGGGCGTCGATCAGGTTGATGGCCACGCGCTCCGGGTGGAAGCCGCGTCGCGACGCTGCCAAGCCCAGGCACAGCACCAGCGCCGGTTGGGTGGCCTGCACCGCCGCCGCCAGCGCCGCTGGCGCGGTGGCAAATACACAGGGCAGCACCAAGCCGTGCACGCGGTGGTCGGCGATCAGCTCACCCTGCAGCGCCAAGGCAGCGTCGCCCGAGGGGTTGCGGGCATCGCCGCCAAAGGGCTCGAAGCCGGTGAGCAGCACGGTGCCGACCACGTCAGACCCGCTCTTGCCCCGTGACCTGCACGGCCGTCTCCGACGGCGGCAGCAGGTCACGCCGGGTCTTGCCGTCCACAAAACGCAGCACCAGACCGTAGCTGCCGTTGGCCAGGGCCAGGTTGGTCTGCGTGGCGCCGTTGGACAGGTCCACCGTGCGCTGCAGGCGGTTGCCCTGGTAGACCTCGAGCATGAAATGCCCGCTGCGCTCGGCGCTCTGGCCGGCGGCGCAAACGCCAAATCCTTCGACGCCAAAACGCAGGTTGAAGGGGCTGGTCACGGCCTCGCCATCGCGCAGGTTCAGCAGGCTCACCAGTTCCCCCGGCGGGCGCGGGCGGGCCAGCTCGTCCTGGTACCAGGCGGTGCAGCTGCTCTCGAAGTTGCGGCGGTCGATGGGCAGGGGCCGCGCAGTGCGGGCCGCCGTCACCGTGACCTCCAGCTCGGGGCTGAAGACGAAGTAGGGCCGGTGTTCATGGTCGGCAAACAGCAGGCGCAGCTTGTGGCGGCCGGGCGGCAGGTCGAGCACGGTGCCGGTCTGGCCCTTGCCGAAGTGTTTGTGGGTGTCGCTGAACGGGATCTGCGCCTGGATGTTCACCGGCAGCGGCGTGTTCACCAGGATGTGGTGGTGGCCCGCGCCGTCCAGCGGCTTGCCGGCGGGCACCACACCCATGCCACGCACGGCAAAGTCCACCTGGAACGGGCTGCGCAGCTGGTGGCCGCGTGCCAGGTTGGAGAACTCCACCCCCGTGGGTTCGCGCACGTTCACGCGGGTGCGCTCACGGGTGTGGCGCAACCAGCACTCGCGCTCCAGCTCGTCGGCCGGCAACGGGGCGGCGGTGGCGGGCGGCAGCAGCAGCACGCCAACAAGGAACAGCGGAAGAATCGTTCGCGACATGGTCAGCGGCTCGGGTTAACCCGGGCCGTAGCGTACACGCAGTAACACGTTCACTCGCCGTGCCGATGCATCCCGACGAGCTCTTGCCAAGCAGAGACCAGTTTTCGGAACGAACGGCTGCGTGCCAGTGCAACATCGATCTCGATGTGATCGGACAACGCTGCCTGGTCATGAACCGGCCCATAGCGACGGCCCAGTGTGCGCAAGCGAATCCAACCTTTGGCGTCACGCAACAGGTCTGGATCTGGCGGTGCGACGCCATCCCACTGGAATCCTCGAACACCATGCAACGAGGCCGCGGAGGCCATGAACCAAGCCTCGTACTCGCGGTTGGCCAATACGACGCAAGCTGGCGTTTGCGGGACGATCCCACGTACTCGCGCTTGCAACTCAGGGCCAAGGCGGGCGGGACAGTCATCGTCCGCATCCAGAAGCACAAGGATGGCACCGTCCGGACCCGCCTTTTCGCGGGCCAGGATAACCATTCGGCGCAACTCCTCCTGGCGGTTCAGGAAGCGGTCCCGGTGAACGCGAATGGGGCGCTCTATCCGAACACCCTGCCCGATACCCGACACCAACGCCACACGGCGCAACAAAACGGGCAATGCCTGAACTTCGCCATCGCCTTCGACGATTGGGACGATGACGCTGGTCACTGCATCTCCGCGAAGAGATCAGCCTGACGCCGGCCCTGTTCCTCGAGAATCCGGTTGTCAGGCTCCATCTGACCCAAGCGCAGCAACTCACCCGCCGAGAACAGGCCGTCGCGCAAAACGGACCGTGACGCCTGGTCCACGGGTCCGATGACCGTTTCCCCCTCCCGTTCAGCCACGGCTCGCAGCTGGTCGGCGTCAATGTCTCTCGCGTCGAGCAGCTCAGGGCTGTGGCTGGTCACGATGACCTGCGTTCGTTCCGAGGCTGCGAGCAGGGCCTCGCGCAACGCGCCTGCCGCAGCGGGGTGCAATGCGGTCTCTGGCTCTTCGATGCCGACCAAGCTCGGTTCATGGTCTGGATTGCCTTGAAACAAGGCCACCAAAACACCCAAAGCCCGCAAGGTGCCGTCGGACATGTTCATCGCCTGGAACCGCCAGGGATGCTTCGCGCCGGCAACATCGCGCCTGAATTCCAGGGTTTCAAACGGGCCGACGGGCACACGCCTGATGCCCTGCACCGACGGCACGACCGTTTGCAGGTACTGCTCAATACGCTGCATGACTTCCGGGCGATGGCGCTCCAGGTGGCCGATGACACTGACGAGGTTTTCGGCGGCCGGCTTGAGCAGACGCCCATCCTGGGGCTTCTGGGGTTCGCGAATCAGGCGGGGATTCAAGTTGTAGAGCCCCATGGCGGTCAGCGCATCAAAAACAGGCCGAAACGCCGGAAGGCCGGATGCCGCGACCAGTGCCAGACGGTCTGGCGTCACCGCTGGAAAGGTGGGCTCGCTAGAGGCCAGCAATTCACCACTCTTCAAGTGGAAGTGGGGGCCCTTGCCGACGCCGGCGAGGACGCACTGCTCTTCTTGAACCTCATAACTTCGGTTCGGCAGCGCGCCGACCTTGAACGCGTACCAGCCCGGCACGCCGTCCCGCAAGTTGAAGTCCAGGCGAATGCCAAAGTGGGTTGGGTGCCCACCGGACTTGCGGCGAACTTCGGCAAGTCCGCCACGCACACTCAAGGCATGATCCAACGACCCGGAGAGCGCATCGGTTACGAGATGCAGCGCTTCGAGAAAATTGCTCTTGCCAGCGCCGTTCGGGCCCACGAGATACGTCAATGCGCCAAGTTCGACATTGCAGGCGGCAATGCTCTTGAAGTTGCGCAGCTGCACCCTGCGAATGAAGACACTGGCAGTCATAGCGATCAGTTGATGCGGTGGAACATTGTGAATCAGGTGGGCCGCCCGTAACCACCGCCCCCGGGTGTCTCGACCACAAAGACATCGCCTGCGCCCATCTCCACCTGCCCGATGTGGCCCAGCAGTTCCACCCGGCCATCGGCCCGCTCGACGCGGTTGATGCCGGGTGCGCCAGCCTCTCCGCCGGCCATGCCGAAGGCGCCCGAGGTGCGGCCGTTGCTCAGGATGCTGGCCGTCATCGGCTGCAGGAAACGCACTCGACGCACACCGCCATCGCCCCCGCGCCAGCGCCCGGCACCGCCGCTGCCGGCGCGGATGGCGTAGCTGTCCAGCCGCACCGGGAAGCGGAACTCCAGCACCTCGGGGTCCGTCAGGCGCGAGTTGGTCATGTGGGTCTGCACGACGCTGGTGCCGTTGAAGCCCCCGACGACGCGGCCCGCGTCGTCCTTGTCGCCACCCGCCCCGCTGCCGCCGCTGATCGTCTCGTAATACTGGTGCGTGGCGTCTCCGAAGGTGAAGTTGTTCATCGTGCATTGGCCAGCGGCCATCACGCCCAAGGCGCCGTAGAGCGCGTTGGTCACGCAGGTGCTGGTCTCGACGTTGCCGGCCACCACCGCGGCGGGCGCCTGCGGGTTCAGCATGCAGCCTTCGGGCACGATCACCTGCAGCGGCTTCAGGCAGCCGGCATTGAGCGGGATGTCGTCGTCCACCAGGGTGCGGAAGACATACAGCACGGCCGCCATCGTCACCGCCTTGGGGGCATTGAAGTTGTTCGGCAGCTGCGCGCTGGTGCCGGTGAAATCGATGGTGGCGGCCCGTGCGGCGGCATCGACGGTGACCTTCACGACGATCTGCGCGCCGTTGTCCAGCGGCAGGGTGAATTGGCCGTCCGGCCCCGGCGCCGGGCCGTCCCAAGCGGGGCCAGCCCCCTCGGGGGGTGGCGAGCCCTCGGGCGAGCCTGGGGGCCGCAACGCCAGCGCAGTGATCACGCGGCGCACCGATTCTTCGGCGTTGTCCTGCACGTGCTGCATGTAGGCGGCCACGGTGCCGCGACCGAACTGCGCCACCATGGCGCGCAACTCTTCCACGCCCTTCTGGTTGGCGGCGATCTGCGCGCGCAGGTCGGCAATCGTCTGGTCCGGGTTGCGCGCGGGCCAGGGGCCGCTGGCCAGTTGCTCACGCAACTCACTCTCGCGCAGCGTGCCGCCGCGCACCAGCAGGAAGTTGTCAAACAGCACACCCTCTTCTTCGATGGTCTTCGAAAACGGTGGCATCGAGCCCGGCGTGCTGCCGCCGATGTCGGCGTGGTGGCCGCGGCTGGCGACATAGAAGCTGGGCGCGGCGTCGCCATCGTCCAGGTACACGGGTGTCACCACGGTCACGTCCGGCAAATGCGTGCCGCCGTGGTACGGGTCGTTCAGCACGTAGACATCACCCGGCAGCATCACCGGGTTGCGCACGATCACGGTCTTGATGCTCTCGCTCATGCTGCCCAGGTGCACCGGCATGTGCGGCGCGTTGGCGATCAGCTCGCCGGCGGCGCTGAAGAGCGCGCAGCTGAAGTCCAGCCGCTCCTTGATGTTCACCGAGTAGGCCGTGTTCTGCAGCCGCAGCCCCATCTGCTCGGCGATGTTCATGAACAGGTTGTTGAAGACCTCCAGCAT
>JADMJD010000122.1:0-2808 GCA_018780805.1 Rubrivivax sp.
GACATCCGCGGCACCAGCCCCAAGGTCTGGAACGCCTGGAAGGGCAAGCTGCTGGAAGACCTGTACCGCCACACGCTGCGGGCGCTGGGTGGCGCCCAGCCCAACCTGCAGGCCGACATCGAGGCCCGCAAACAAGAGGCGCGCCAGCGCCTGGCGCTGCAATCGGCCCTGCCGGGCACCGAAACCCCGCTCTGGCAGACGCTGGACACACGCTACTTCGCGCGCCACGACGCCAACGACATTGCCTGGCATGCACGGGTGCTGTGGCGCCACATCGAAGCGGCCACGCCGGTGGTGCGTGCACGCCCGTCACCGGTGGGCGAAGGCCTGCAGGTGCTGGTCTATGCACCCGACGGCAACGACCTGTTTGCGCGCCTGTGCGGTTATTTCGACGGCGCCGGTTTCAGCATCCTGGATGCACGCGTGCACACCACGGCCGCGGGTTATGCGCTGGACACCTTCCAGGTGGTCAGCACCCATGTGGACGAAGACAACCCGGCGGCCTACCGCGACCTGATCGCGTTGGTCGAGAACCAGCTCACCAGCGCATTGGTGTCGCAGGGGCCGCTGCCCGAGCCCGGCCGCGGGCGGGTGTCGCGCCGTGTGCGTTCGTTCCCCGTCACACCGCGCGTGGCGCTGAGCCCCGATGAGCGCATGCAGCGCTGGCTGCTCACGGTGAGCGCCAGCGACCGCTCCGGCCTGCTGTACGCCATCGCACGGGTGCTGGCCAAGAACCAGATCAACCTGCAACTGGCCAAGATCAGCACGCTGGGCGAACGGGTGGAAGACACCTTCCTGATCGACGGCCCGGCGCTGCAGCACAACAAGGCGCAGCTGCGCATCGAAAGCGAGTTGCTGGACGCGATCGGGGCGCCGGGGTGAGCACCGCGCGGCCGTTCCGAAGGTGCTCGCGCCCCCTTGGGGGGCCGGCCCGCAGGGCCTTGGGGGCCTCGTCATGAGTTTGCGCCCCATCACCGTCGAGCAGTACCTGGCCGAGCCCGCGCTCATCGACACCGTCATCGACGCCCGTTCGCCCTCGGAGTTCGCCGAAGACCACCTGCCCGGCGCCATCAACATGCCGGTGCTGGACGACGACGAACGCCGCATCGTTGGCACCTTGTACAAGCAGGTGTCGGCGCTGGAAGCGCGCAAGGTGGGTGCGGCGATGGTGGGCCGCCGCATTGCCGGCCACCTGGAAGCGCAGGTGGCCCACAAACCCCGGGATTGGCAGCCGCTGGTCTACTGCTGGCGCGGCGGGCAGCGTTCGGGCAGCCTGGCCTGGTTCCTGTCGCAGATCGGTTTTCGCACCGTGCAGTTGCAGGGTGGCTACAAGGCCTTCCGCGCCGTCGTGCGCACGCAGCTGCAGACGCTGCCTGCACAGCTGCACTACACCGTGCTGACGGGCCGAACCGGCAGTGGCAAAACCCGTCTGCTGCAGCGCCTGGCCGCCGCGGGTGAGCAGGTGCTGGACCTGGAAGGCCTGGCCCACCACCGCGGCAGCATCCTGGGTGCCGTGCCGGGGCAGCCGCAACCCAGCCAGAAATACTTCGACACCGCGGTGTGGCAGGCCTTGCAGGCCTTCGATCCGGCGCGGCCGGTGTACATCGAAAGTGAAAGTGCCCGCATCGGCGCGCTGCGCGTGCCCGAGGCGCTGCTGCAGCACATGCGCGAACAAGGCCGCACGGTACAGCTGGAGCTGCCCGAACACGCCCGTGTCGCCCTGCTGCTGGAAGAGTACGCCCACTTTGCCGACGACGTGCCGGCCTTCTGCCGCCTGCTGGACGTGCTGACCGAACTGCAAGGCAAGGCGCGTGTGCAGAGCTGGCAGGCGCTGGCCCGGGCGGGCGACTGGGCCACGCTGTTCGCGCGCCTGATGGCCGAACACTATGACCCGCTGTACGACCGCTCCACGCGCCGCAACTTCGAGACCCTGGCCCAGGCGCCACGTGTGGCCCTGGCCGACGGTGGAGTCGAAGCGCTGGACCAGGCCGTGTCCGAGCTGCAGGCCCTGACCCGGGCCGCTTGACGGGGATCAAGCCCGCAGCGCGCGGCGCGTGGCAGCATCCTGCGCATGCAACGATCACCGGCTGTTGAAGCCTCCCGCCGGTTCCGGCCCCGCACGATCACGCTCAGCCAGCCCTTGCGCTGGCTGGAGCGCGGTGCGCTGGACCTGACCCGCAACCCCGCGCCCGGCGTGCTGCATGGCCTGCTGGCGGCGCTGTTCGGCGGTGCGCTGTTCATGTTCGCCAAGGATCAGTTCTGGTGGGTGGTGGGCGCGTTCACCGGCTTCCTGATCATGGCGCCGCTGCTGGCCACCGGGCTGTACGCCGTCAGCCGCGCCATGGAGCGTGGCGAGCCCGCGGGCCTGGCCACCGCGCTGGGCACCTGGCACCCGCGCCACGGCCGCCTGGTCGGCTTCGGGCTGCTGCTGGCGCTGGCCGGCACCGGCTGGGTGCTGACCTCCGCCGCACTGCTGACCGGTTTTGCGCCCGAGCCGGTGCGTGGCCCGGTGGACTTCCTGCGTGTGGTGCTGCTGGGTGACGGCTGGCTGCTGGAGGCCTGGCTCGTGCTGGGCGGCATCCTGGCCGCCCCCGTGTTTGCATCCAGCGTGGTCGCGATCCCGATGCTGCTGGACCGCGACGAAAGCCTGGCCGTGGCCGTCTACACCAGCTGGCGCGTGGTGATGGAAGACCCGGGCCCGATGGCGGTCTGGGCCAGCCTGATCATGTTGCTCACGCTGCTGGGCATGGCCACCGCCTTCACCGGGCTGGTGGTCATCCTGCCCTGGCTGGCGCACGCCAGCTGGCA
>JADMJD010000122.1:2908-13553 GCA_018780805.1 Rubrivivax sp.
CCGAAGAACAGATCGCCTGGTTCGGCCTGACCTTCGGGGTCGGCGCCTTCATGCTGTACATGGTGTTCATCATCTTCCAGCTGGCGCGCGAGTCCAAGGCCGGGCGCTTCGGCACCTTCGTGCTGTTCCTGGCGCTGGGCTTCGGCCTGATCGGCTTCGTGGCCAAGGGTGTCATCAAATACTTCATCGCCGGCGCCACCTGATTGACGCTGACCCGCCACGCGTGCCAGCATCACAGCGGCGCGTTCAGGGCGCCCCCGGATCCGCGGGCAGGGTTGAACCCACCTGATGCACAGCACTTGAGCCCGTCCCACTTCTTTGTGCGGCCTGACGGCGCGGATCGCAGGCACACCGCATGGAGAACACATGACGAGCCCATCCCCAAACCCGTTCGCGCTCCCGTCCCGCCCCCACATCGACCACCTGCGCCGCCAGGCGCGTGACCTGCTCCGTGCCTGGCGCGCTGGCGATCCCGCTGCCCTCGCCCGAACCGCTGATTACCACCTGCCGGAGCCGCTGCGATTGGCCGGCGCGCAACTGGTGATCGCACGGGAACACAGCTTCGACAGCTGGCCGCGGCTGGTCGCGGCGGTCGAACAACAACGGGCCCAGGCCTTGTCCGACGCCGAGTTCGTCGAGCGTGTGCTGGCGCTGGCGCTCGGCCGTGGATACGCGTCGCCGCAGCCCGCACGGGCGCTGGCGCTGGCCGGCACGCGGTCCTTGCGCAGCGGCCCGCTGGCCACGGTGGTCGCGCTGGTGCTGGGCGACCTGCCCGCCGTGCAGCGCAGCCTGGGCGACGTGCAGACCTTGCTCGCCCCCTGGGACGCCCCGGCCCTGGTCTACGCGGCGTTTTCTTCGCTGGCGCGGCTGCCGGAACACCAGCCACGGCTGGTGCAGACCGTGCAATGGCTGCTGGAGCAGGGCGCCGACCCCAACGCCGGCCTGCACGAACCGGCTTTCCCCGAGCACCCGCTGCCGGCCTTGTTCGGCGCGGTGGCCCGCGCCAGTTGCCTGGCCACCACCGAGGCGCTGCTGCGCGCCGGCGCCGACCCGAACGACAACGAGTCGCTGTACCACGCCACCGAACAGACCGACCGCCGGCTGCTGGCCGCGCTGGTGCAGGCCGGCGCGCGCTGGAATGGCACCAACGCCTTGCTGCGCCAGCTGGACCACGACGACCTGGACGGCCTGCGCCAGGCGCTGGATCTCGGTGCCGACCCCAACGAAGCCAGTCCCGACGGCGTGCCACCGCTGCACCACGCACTGCAGCGCGGCCGCGGCCTGCCCTTTTTGCAGCTGATGGTCGAACGGGGGGCCGACCCGTTGGCACGCGACACACACGGCCATACCGCGGCGTTGATGGCCGCCCACAGCGGCGACACCCAGACCCTGGCCTGGCTGATCAGCCAGGGCGTGCCCAGCCCGGTCGCCGAGCCGGCACAGGCCTTTCTGGCCGCCTGTGCCGCAGGCGATGAGGCCAGCGCGCGGGCCTACGTGGCACAGCACCCGGACGCCGTGGCCACACTCGACCCGATCGGCCTGCGCCTGCTGCCGGATCAGGCACAGCGCGGCCGTCTCGACGCGGTGCGCCTGATGCTGTCACTCGGCTGGCCCGTGGCCACCCGTGGCGACTGGGACGCGAGTGCGCTCAACCAGGCCGCCTTCCGCGGTGATGCGGCCATGGTGCAGCAGCTGCTGGCGCATGGCGCCCGCTGGCACGAGCCCAATGGTTTTGGCGGCAATGCGCTGGGCAGTTGCCTGCACGCCGCCTGTCACCAGCCCGATGCAGCCGGTGACTACGCGGCCGTGCTGGCGCTGCTGCTGGACGACGGCGCCCCGCCGCCCACCAATCTGGACGACCTGCCCGAGCCGCTGCAGGACCTGCTGCTCAGCCCCCGCGCCGCGCCCGGCTCAGCCGCCACCACGAGTGCAGCCCCGTGAGGGCCATCAGCGGCCACAGCCCGCTGCACAGCAGCGACCAGCCCAGCCGGCCGGCCAGCGGGTGCGGGTCGGCCCCTTCGGCGGGGCGCGTGGCGCCTTCGCTGAAGAGGTGGCGCCGGGAATAACTGAGCCAGCCGAAGCCGGCCCCGAAGAGCGCAAAGCAGGCGATGGCCCAGGCCATGGCCAACCCCGGCCTCAGCCCATGTGGAGGCCGCCGTTGCAGGAAAAGTCAGCCCCCGTGGTGAAGCCAGAATCCGGGCCAGCCAGCCAGGCCACGATGGCGCCGATCTCTTCCGGCGTGCCCAGGCGCTTGACGGGAATCGTCGCGACGATCTTCTCCAGGATCTCGGGCTTGATGGCGCGGACCATGTCGGTGCCGATGTAACCCGGGCTCACGGTGTTGACCGTCACGCCCTTGGACGCCACTTCCTGCGCCAGCGCCATCGTGAAGCCGTGCATGCCGGCCTTGGCCGCCGAGTAGTTGGTCTGGCCAGCCTGGCCCTTCTCGCCGTTCACTGAGCTGATCTGGATGATGCGGCCGAAACCGCGCTCCACCATGTCCGGCACCACCTGCTTGGTGACGTTGAACATGCTGTTCAGGTTGGTGTCGATGACGGCCTTCCAATCGTCGGGCGTCATCTTCAGGAACATGCGGTCGCGGGTGATGCCGGCGTTGTTGACCAGCACGTCGATCGGGCCGTGTTCCTGCTTGGCGGCGGTGAAGGCTTCGACCGTGCTGTTCCAGTCGGCCACGTTGCCCACCGACGCGAAGAAGCTGTAGCCCAGCGCCTTCTGCTCGTCCAGCCACTTGGTGAAGTCACGCGTGGGGCCGCAACCGGCGATGACGGTGAAACCTTCCTTGGCCAGGCGCTGGCAGATCGCCGTGCCGATGCCGCCCATGCCGCCCGTGACGTAAGCCACTTTTTTGCTCATTGCTGTCTCTCCTGGTGGTGTCTGATGATCTGGCTCGAATTTAGCGCTCAACGGTCAGCGCGACCCCCATGCCTCCCCCAATGCACAAGCTGGCAATGCCGCGCTTGGCATCGCGCTTTTGCATCTCGTGCAGCAGCGTGACGAGGATGCGGCAGCCGCTGGCGCCGATGGGGTGGCCGATGGCGATGGCACCACCGTTGACGTTGACCTTGCTGGTGTCCCAGCCCATTTCCTGGTGCACGGCACAGGCCTGGGCGGCAAAGGCTTCGTTGATTTCCAGCAGGTCCAGGTCGGCGGGTTTCCAGCCGGCACGCTCCAGCGCCTTGCGCGCCGCGGGCACCGGGCCCATGCCCATGAAGGCCGGGTCCAGGCCGGCGCTGGCGTAGCTGGCAATGCGGGCCAGTGGCGTCAGGCCCAGGGCCTGCGCCTTCTGCGCGCTCATCACCACCACACCGGCGGCGCCGTCGTTCAGGCCGCTGGCGTTGCCGGCGGTCACGCTGCCGGCCTTGTCGAAGGCCGGGCGCAGGCCGGCCAGGGCGTCGGCATTGGTCTTTCGGTTCAGGAACTCATCGGCCGCGAAGACGATGGGATCACCCTTCTTCTGCGCGATGCTGAAGGGCACGATCTCGTCCTTGAACTTGCCGGCGTCCTGCGCAGCAGCCGCCTTCTGCTGGCTGGCCAGGGCCATCGCGTCCTGCTGTTCGCGGGTGACGCCGTACTTCTTGGCGACGTTTTCCGCAGTGATGCCCATGTGGTACTGGTTGTACACATCCCACAGGCCGTCGGTGATCATGCTGTCGATCATCTTCCAGTCGCCCATGCGCTGGCCGTCGCGGCTGCCCTGCAGCACGTGCGGGCTCAGGCTCATGCTCTCCTGGCCGCCGGCGATGACGATCTCGCTGTCGCCGTCGCGGATGGCTTGCGCCGCCAGCATCACGGCCTTCAGGCCCGAGCCGCAGACCTTGTTGATGGTCATGGCCGGCACACCCTGGGGCAGACCACTCTTGATGACGGACTGGCGTGCCGGGTTCTGGCCGGTGCCGGCCTGCAGCACCTGGCCGAGGATGACCTCGCCGATCTGGCCACCTTCCAGCCGGGCGCGGACCAGCAGTTCGCGGATGACGGCCGCCCCCAGCTCGGTGGCCGGGGTCTTGGCGAGGGTGCCGCCGAACTTGCCGACCGCGGTGCGGGCGGCGGCGACGATGACGATGTCTTGCTGGCTCATGCAGGGTTCTCCATCAGTTGATCCACGCAGCGCACGGCTGCAAACAAGCTTCCCGCCACGGAACCGGCTTTGCCGGGCCGTCGGCGGGCGGCCCCCTCGGGGGGTAGCGCGCGCAAGCGAGCTTGGGGGCTCACGCTTTCGCCTTGACGTAGCGGCCGGGGGCCGGCTCAATGGCCTTGAACTGGCGGTTGCCAGGGGTCTTGGGCGCGGGCACCGGCTTGCCGCTGAGCGGCTTCAGCCACGCGGACCAGTCGGTCCACCAGCTGCCGGGGTGCTCGGTGGCGCTGTCAAACCAGGCCTCGGCGTCGGCCGGCAGGCTGTTGCTGATCCAGTGCGAACGTTTGCCCTTGGCCGGCGGGTTGATGACCCCGGCGATGTGGCCACTGGCGCCCAGCACAAAACGTTTCTTGCCTTTGAGCACACGGGTGGAGGCGTAGGCCGCCTTCCAGGGCACGATGTGGTCTTCGCGCGAGCCGTAGATGTAGACCGGCGCCTGGATCTTGCCCAGGTCGACCTTCTCACCACACACCGTCAGCTTGCCCGGCTGCTTGAGCTCGTTTTGCAGGTAGGTGTGGCGCAGATACCAGCAGTACATCGGGCCCGGCAGGTTGGTGGCGTCGCCGTTCCAGTACAGCAGGTCGAACGGTGGCGGCGCCTCGCCCTTCAGGTAGTTGGCGACCACGTAGTTCCAGACCAGGTCGTTGGGTCTCAGGAAACTGAAGGTGGTGGCCAGTTCCTGGCCCTTCAGCAGCCCCGGGCCGCCGGGCGCGGCCGGCCCCAGCGTCATCTCGCGCAGCTTGACCGAGCTCTCGTCGACGAAGATGTCCAGGATGCCGGTGTCGGCAAAGTCCAGCAGCGTGGTCAGCAGGGTCACCGAGTGCGCAGGTTGTTGACCGCGCGCCGCCAGCACCGCCAGCGCCGTGGCCAGGATGGTGCCGCCGACGCAGAAGCCCAGCGTGTTGAGGGTGTCGGCGCCGGTGATGCCTTGCACCACGTGGATGGCCTGGATCGCACCGTCTTCGATGTACTGGTCCCAGGTCGTGGCCTTCAGCGATTCATCCGGGTTGCGCCAGCTGACGACGAAGGTGCGGTGGCCCTGCTCCACGGTGTAGCGGATCACCGAGTTCTCGGGCTGCAGGTCCAGGATGTAGTACTTGTTGATGCAGGGCGGCACGAAGAGCATCGGCCGCTCGTGCACCTTGGCCGTCAGCGGCTTGTATTCGATGAGCTGGAACAGCGCGTTTTCGAACACCACCGTGCCTTCGGTGGTGGCCACGTTGCGGCCGACTTCGAATACCGTCTCGTCGGTCTGCGAGACGTGGCCCTTCTTCAGGTCTTCCAGCAGGTGGCCCATGCCGGCCGTCAGGCTCTCGCCCTTGGTTTCAACGGCCTTCTGCAACGCTTCGGGGTTGAAGGCCAGGAAGTTGCTGGGGCTGCTGGCGTCTATCCACTGCTGCACCGCAAAGCGCACACGTGCCTTGGTCTTGGCATCGCCCTGCACCTGCTCGGCCATCTGCATCAGCGTGCGGGCGTTGAGCAGGTACATCTGCGCCGTGTAGGCCGCGGCCGGGTTCTGCAGCCAGGGCGCAGCGGCAAAACGACGGTCGGGCAGGGGTTTGCTGGCAGCCGATTCGGGCTGCAGGCGTTGCAGCGAATCGTTCCAGATGCGCGCGGCGTCCTGCAGGTAGCTGTTCTGCACCGTGCCCAGCGCATCGGCCGGCACCGGCAGGGCAGTGCCCAGCTGCTTGAAAAAGTCGCCCATTGCGGCGCCAAAAACCCCCATCGGGTCCGTGGGCGGCGCAGCGCCCGGGGTACGCTTGTCCGTCATGTGGTCTCCTCCAGTCCCGGCCGCGGGGCGGCTGTCGGGCTGCGTTTGTGAACGGCTTCACGTTGTACGCCTGAAGGCTGACCACGTGTTGACGCTTCATTCCATTCTATGAAACTCTGATTCACCTGTCGAGATGGAATTGAGATGTACCTGATCGCGATCGCCTGGATCTACGTCGTGCTGATGATGGCCGTGGCCGAGGCCATGTCGCCGCAGGGCACGGTGCTGGGCGCCTTTTTCACGCTGCTGCTGTACGGCGCGCTGCCGCTGGGCCTGCTGATGTACATCCTGGCGACGCCGCACCGGCGCCGCGCACGGAAGGCGCAGGAAGCCGCCGAAGAAGCGGCGGCGAGAGCTTCAGCCCAGGCGCCAGACGGCGGCGGCGAAACGGCCGGTGCGGCCGTCGCGCCGGTAGGAGAAAAACCGTGACGGTTCGCTGACGGTGCACCAATGGCCACCGCTGATGTGCTGCACGCCCAGGCGCAGCAGGCGGGCGCGGGCCAGGGCCGGCAGGTCGGCGCGCCAGCGCGGGTCGCCATCGGGCCGCGGCGCATAACGAAGATGTTGGACATCGGCCTCGAAGGCTGCGCGCACCTCGGCGCCGACTTCGAAGGCCTCCGGCCCGATGCAAGGGCCCAGCCAGGCGTTCAAGGACGCCGGCTCGACCCCGGCGCCATGGCACACCGCGGCCACGGTCTGGTCCAGCACCCCGCCGGCCAGGCCGCGCCAGCCGGCGTGGGCCGCCGCCACTGCGCGCCCGTCGGCCGTGGCGAACAACACCGGCAGGCAATCGGCCACCTGCACGGTGCAGGCGATGCCGGGTTCATCGGTCCAGGCGGCGTCTGCGGCCTGCGGCGGGGCTTGCAGGTCGTCGGCACACAGGCGCAGCACCCGCGTGCCGTGCACCTGCTGCAGCCACACCGGCTGCGCGCCACCGAGCCGGGCCGCAAAACGCTGGCGGTTCTGCGCCACGGCGGCCGGGTCATCGCCCACCGCCGCGCCCAGGTTCAGCGACTCAAACGGGCCGGTGCTGACACCGCCCTCGCGCTCGCTGCACCAGGCACCGACCGGCGCGGGCCAGTCAGGCTGCATCCGGGCAGCGCTCGGGCCGGGTCTGCTCGAAAGCGTCAATCTGCATGCAGGCCTCGAACACCCGCATCACGTTTGGCACGTGGTCCAAGCGGCAGTCAAAGCGCTGGGCATTGAAGATCTGCGGCACCAGGCAGATGTCGGCCAGCATCGGGCTGTCGCCGTGGCAGAAGCGCGCCGGGGCCGCGGCCAGTTGGCGCTCCACCACCTCCAGCCCGGTTTCCACCCAATGGCGGTACCAGCGGTTCTTGTCGTCCTCGGCCAGCTTCATCGGCCCGACCAGGTAACGCAGCACACGCAGGTTGTTCAGCGGGTGGATCTCGCAGGCGATGTCCAGCGCCAACGCGCGCACCCGGGCGCGCTCCACAGGCGTTTTGGGCAGCAGCGGCGGCTCAGGGTGGGTCTCGTCCAGGTACTCCAGGATCGCCAGGGACTGCGTCAGCGTGTGCTCGCCGTCCTTCAGCAGCGGCACCAGGCGCGAGGCCGACACCGCGGCGTAGGACTCGGCCGTGTGTTCGTTTTTCGGCAGGTGCACCGCGCGGTAGTCGTAGTCCAGGCCTTTCAGCGCCAGGCCGATGCGCACGCGGTAGGACGCAGATGAGCGGAAGTAGTTGTAGAGCTCCATCGTACGTCCCGGCTCAAGCCACTTCGACACGCAGCGTGCCCAGGCCTGCGATATGGCCCTCCATCACGTCACCCCGCACGACGGCGCCCACGCCAGCGGGCGTGCCGGTGAAGATCAGATCGCCGGCCTGCAGGTCCCAGGCGGCGGCCAGTTGTTCGATGGTCTCGGCCACGTTCCAGATCAGGTCCTTCAGGTCACCGGTCTGTTTGCGCAAGCCGTTCACATCCAGCGTGATGGCGCCCGTGGTCAGCTCGCCGGTGGTGGCCATGGGCACGATGGGGCCGATGGGCGCGGACTGCTCGAAGGCCTTGCCGATGCTCCACGGGCGGCCCTGTTTTTTCATCTCGTTCTGCAGGTCGCGGCGGGTCATGTCCAGGCCGACGGCGTAGCCGAAGATCTTGCCGCCCGGGCCCATGGCCACCACCAGCTCGATCTCGTGGTGCAGATTTTTCGTCAGGCTCGGGTAGGCCATGGTGCCGGTCTGGCCCTCGGGCACGGGCACCACGGTATCGGCCGGCTTCAGGAAGAAAAACGGCGGCTCGCGGCCGGTGTGGCCCATCTCCACCGCGTGTTCAGCGTAGTTGCGGCCCACGCAGTAGATGCGGTGCACGGGGTAGCTGCCACCACCGGCCACGGGCACGGTGGCAACGGGGGCGGGCGCGAAGACCAGGCTCATCGGAATCTTCTCCAGAAGGGGAGATCGATGATGCCATGGCACACTGCGGCGATGCTGTTCGCGCGTCGCATCCAACACTGCCGGGTCTGCGGCCAAACCACCACCTACCGCACCCCGCCAGACGACAACCGCGAACGCGCCATCTGCAACGCCTGCGGCGAGATCCACTACGAAAACCCGATCAACGTGGTCGGCACCGTGCCGGTCTGGGAAGACAAGGTGCTGCTGTGCCGGCGTGCCATCGAACCCCGCCACGGGCTGTGGACCTTGCCGGCCGGTTTCCTGGAGCTGGGCGAAAGCATCGAAGAAGGTGCCCGCCGCGAGACCGACGAAGAAGCCGGCGCCCGCATCGAGATGTTGGGCCTGTTCACGCTGCTCAACGTAGTGCCGGTGGGACAGGCCCACTTTTTCTACCGTGCCCGGCTGCTGGACACCCATTTCGACCCCGGCCCCGAAACGCTGGAAGCCCAGCTTTTTGCGGAACACGAGGTGCCCTGGGACCAACTGGCCTTTCGCACCGTGCGCGAGACGCTGAAGCACTTCTTTGCCGACCGCGCCGCGGGCCAGTTCCAGCTGCACATCGGCGACATTCGCTGATCCCGGCTGCACCTGTTTTTTGCAAATGGTTCTTGTTCAGCGCGAACGTCGTGCAACGTCGCCTTACTTGTCAGCCGAAAGCTGAACTGCTGCGTTTACGATCCGTGAGTTCCCCGTTTCAACCCCGCTGAGAGGACAACCCCATGACCAGCCGCCGCCAGTTCATCCAGATCATCCCCGTTGCCGGTGCCGCCCTCGTGGGCGCCCGTGGCGCCTTCGCACAAGCCGCTCTCGTCAAGGAAGACGACGCCCAGGCCAAGGCCCTGGGTTACGTCGCCGACGCCGGCAAGACCGACAAGGCCAAGTACAAGCAATACGCCGCCGGCCAGGCCTGCAGCAATTGCGCGCTGTACCAGGGCAAGGCTGCCGACGCTGCCGGTGGCTGCGCGCTGTTCCCGGGCAAGCAGGTCGCCGGCAAGGGCTGGTGCTCGGCCTACGCCAAGAAAGCGTAAACGGGGCCCCCACGCTCCCTGACGGTCGCTGCCCCCCGCGGGGGCTCAAGCAGCGGACCGGCGAAGGCGGATCCGCGCTTGCGGCTTGATTGAACAAAGGCTCCTTTCGGAGCCTTTGTTGTTTCTTTCACCGAGGCTTGCGCACCGGTGGCAGGTCGGTGCAACTGCCGTGTGCCACCTCGGCCGCCATGCCGATGCTTTCGCCCAGCGTGGGGTGCGGGTGGATGGTCTTGCCGATGTCCACCGCGTCGGCGCCCATCTCGATGGCGAGCGCGATCTCGCCGATCATGTCGCCGGCATGCGTGCCGACGATGCCGCCGCCGACGATGCGGTGTGTCTCTTCATCGAAGAGCAGTTTGGTGAAACCTTCGTCGCGCCCGTTGGCAATGGCGCGGCCGGACGCCGTCCACGGGAACAGGCCCTTGTGCACCTTCAAGCCCTTCGCCTTGGCCTCGTCTTCGGTCACGCCGACCCAGGCCACTTCGGGGTCGGTGTAGGCCACGCTGGGGATCACACGGGCGTCGAAAATCGCCTTGCTGTCGCCGGATGCAACTTCAGCCGCCACATGCCCTTCGTGCACCGCCTTGTGCGCCAGCATGGGCTGGCCGACGATGTCGCCAATGGCGAAAATGTGGGGCACGTTGGTGCGCATCTGGATGTCGACGTTGATGAAGCCACGGTCCGTGACCGACACGCCCGCCTTGTCGGCCGCGATCTTCTTGCCGTTGGGCGTGCGGCCCACGGCTTGCAGGACCAGGTCGTAGACCTGCGGCGCGGGGGCGGTTCCGCCCTCCTCGGCTGCGGCAAATGTCACTTCAATGCCTTCGGGCAAGGCCCGTGCGCCTACCGTCTTAGTCTTAAGCATGATGTTGTCGAAACGCTTGGCGTTCATCTTCTGCCAGATCTTGACCAGGCCGTCGAGCATCTCCACCACGTCCAGGCGTGCGCCCAGCGTGCTGTAGACGGTGCCCATTTCTAGGCCGATGATGCCGCCGCCCAGGATGAGCATGCGCTTGGGCACGTCCTTGAGTTCCAGCGCGCCTGTAGAGTCCACCACGCGTGGGTCTTCAGGCATAAAGGGCAGGCGCACGGCCTGGGAGCCAGCGGCGATGATGGCGCGTTTGAAGGCGATGGTGAAGGTTCTGCCCGATTTTTCCTGACCCTGCGCACCCGTGGTCTCTTCGACCTGCATGTGGTTGGCACCCACAAACTGCCCCACGCCGCGCACGATGCCGACCTTGCGCATCTTGGCCATGGCACTCAAGCCGCAGGTGAGCTT
>JADMJD010000107.1 GCA_018780805.1 Rubrivivax sp.
GGGCGGCGTGGTGGTCTCGAAACCGATGGCGAAGAACACCACCTCGCGCTGCGGGTTGGCCCGCGCGATGGCCATGGCGTCGGCGGCGGAATAGATCATGCGGATGTCGCCGCCGCGTGCCTTGGCCCTGATCAATGACAGGCTGTCCGACGCCGGCACGCGCATGGTGTCGCCGTAGGTGCAGACGATGGCATCGCGTTCCAGTGCGAGGCGGATCGCCAGGTCGATGCGGCCGATGGGCAGCACGCAGACCGGGCAGCCCGGGCCGTGGATCATGCGCACGTTGGGCGGCAGCAACTCAAGCACACCGTAGCGCTGAATAGCGTGGGTGTGCCAACCACAAAACTCCATGAAGCTGTAGCTGCGCTCGGGATGGGCTTCGGCGGCGATGCGCGCGCCAATCTGGCGGGCGAGCTCGCCGTCGCGAAATTCGTCGATGTATTTCATGCGGGTGTCACAGGTGTGGGATCAGACGCGAACTGCGCGATTTCGGCGAACAGCGCCAGCGTGCTTCGCGCCTCCTCCGGGTCGATCACCCCAATGGCGTGGCCGACGTGCACGATCACGTAGTCGCCCACTTGCACATCGGCCACCAGGGCAATGGAAATTTCTTTGCGGATGCCCCCGAGGTTGACCACGGCCTGGTCGTTGGGGCGCAACTCGACCAGTTGGGCGGGAATGGCTAGGCACATGATTCGGCTTCCTTTGTCGAGATGTTCTGCGGCGTCGTCGCCATTTGTTGCGCCGCGACCCAGGCCTGGCCCAGCGCCAGACCGGCGTCGCCGCAGCCCTTGTCCAGCGGGCGGTGCACGCGCAGCCCAGTGGCCTGCAGGCGCTGCGTGAGGCGCTCGCGCAGCACGCGGTTGAAAAAGCAGCCGCCACCGAGGCACACACTGCGACAGCCGCGTTCGTTGGCGGCCCGCGTGGCCCAGTCGGCCAGCGCGTCGGCCAGCGCGAGGTGAAAGCCCGCAGCGGTGGCGTCCACGCCATCGGCGGTGGCTTCGAACAGCGCGGGCATGAGGCCGCGCAGGTCCAGGCGGTTCAGCGCGTCGATGACCGCGCCGGGCAGGGCTGTGGTGTGTGGGGTTTGCGCAAGCCAGCGCGCGGCGGCGGCTTCCAGCGCAATGGCGGCCTGTGCTTCATCGGTTTGGCGAACGCTCAGACCCAGCGCAGCGGCGGCCGCGTCGAACCAGCGCCCGGCGCTGCTGGTGGCCGGGCAGTTCAGGCCGCGCACCAGCATCTGCTGCACACCGGCGGCCACGGCCGCACCGACCTGCGGTGCAAAGCGTGGGGTGATCTGATCGCCATCGCCCATCGCGTGCAGCACGCTCGCGGCCATGCGCCAGGGCTCGCGCGCGGCGCGGTCGCTGCCCGGCAAAGCCAGCGGCATCAAGTGGCCCAGGCGTTGCCACCGTGCGCCGTCCACCCACAACAGTTCTCCGCCCCAGGCCTGCCCGTCTGTGCCCAGGCCCACGCCGTCGAGCGCCAGGCCGATGACCGGGCCTTCGATGCGGTGCTCGGCCACCACGGCGGCGATGTGCGCGTGGTGGTGCTGCACGCCCATGGCGGGCACACCGAGCGCGTGTGCGGTGGCGATGGCCAGCTGGGTGCTGAAAAAATCGGGATGCAGGTCGTGGGCGATGGCCTGCACCGGCGCGCCGACCGCAGCGGCCTGCTGCAGCAGCTCCTGCACCGATTGCTCCAGCGCCGCGCAGGCGGTCGGGTCACTCAGGTCGCCATGCA
>JADMJD010000010.1 GCA_018780805.1 Rubrivivax sp.
ACTGGCTGCTGCGCGCCAAGGCCGACCTGACGCCGGCCATCATCGCCAAGGCCATCGCCAAGCGCCTGAAGAAGCTGGGCGTGCCCGAGGACGTGGCGGCGCGCATGGACCAGCGCCTGGCCACCATCGCCGCCCGCGAACGTGAGCTGACGGTGCTGAAGACCGACACCGGCGAGCGCCAGCCCTGGTTCTGCAGCGGCTGCCCGCACAACACCAGCACCCAGGTGCCCGAAGGCAGCCGCGCCGTGGCCGGCATCGGCTGCCACTACATGGCGGTGTGGATGGACCGCAGCACCACCACCTTCACGCAGATGGGCGGCGAGGGTGTGCCCTGGGTCGGCCAGGCGCCGTTCACGACCGAAAAACACATCTTCGCCAACCTGGGCGACGGCACCTACTTCCACAGCGGCATCCTGGCGGTGCGCCAGAGCATCGCCTCGGGTGTGAACATCACCTACAAGGTGCTCTACAACGACGCCGTCGCGATGACCGGCGGCCAGCAGGTGGGTGAGCGGCCGGAGGGCCACTCCGTGCTGCAGATCATGAAGAGCCTGGTCAGCGAAGGCGTGGCCAAGCTCACCATCGTCACCGACCAGCCGGAGAAGTACCGCGGCGTGGCACTGGAGCCGGGGGTCATCGTCGAACACCGCGACGAACTCGACCGCATCCAGCGTGAGTTCCGCGAGCTCAGCGGCACCACCGTCATCCTCTACGACCAGACCTGCGCGACCGAGAAGCGCCGCCGCCGCAAACGCGGCAAGCTCGCCACGCCGGACAAGCGCGTCGTGATCAACGAGCTGGTCTGTGAAGGCTGCGGCGACTGCAGCGTGCAGAGCAACTGCCTCAGCGTCGAGCCGGTCGAGACCGAGTTCGGCCGCAAGCGCCGCATCAACCAGAACAGCTGCAACCTCGACTACTCCTGCGTGAAGGGTTTCTGCCCGAGTTTCGTCACGGTGGAAGGTGGCACGCTGAAGAAGCCGAAGAAAGAAAAGCGCGGCGACCTGTCGGCCCTGCCGGCGATCCCCGAACCCATGCTGCCGCTGGCGGAAACCGCCTGGGGCATCGTGGTCGCGGGTGTCGGCGGCACGGGTGTCATCACCATCGGCCAGCTGCTGGGCATGGCCGCCCACCTGGAAGGCAAGGGCGTGGTCACGCAGGATTCCGCCGGCCTGGCGCAGAAGGGTGGCGCCACCTGGAGCCACATCCAGATCGCCAACCGGCCCGACGCCATCTTCACGACCAAGGTCGACACCGCGAAGGCCGACCTCGTGATCGGCTGCGACGCCATCGTCGGCGCCAGCAAGTACACGTTGGCGGTGATGCAGGAAGGCCGCACCTTCGTCGCGCTGAACACCCACGGCACGCCCACCGCCAGCTTCGTGAAAAACACCGAATGGCAGTTCCCGGGCGGCAACTGCGAGGCCGCGGTGAAGGGCAGCGTCGGTGAAGCGCTGCTGGGCGCCTTCGATGCCGAGCAGGTGTCGGTGCAGATGCTGGGCGACAGCATCTACACCAACCCGCTGCTGCTGGGCTACAGCTGGCAGCAGGGCCGCATCCCGCTGAGCCACGCGTCGCTGATGCGCGCGATTGAACTGAACGGCGTGCAGATCGACAACAACAAGGCCGCGTTCGAATGGGGCCGGCGCTGCGCCCACGACCTGGCCGCGGTGCAGGCGCTGTTCAAGGCGCAGAGCGTGATCCAGTTCGTCAAGCGGCCGTCGCTGGACGACATGCTGAAGACGCGGGGCGACTTCCTCACGGGCTACCAGGACGCTGCCTACGCGGCGCGCTACGCCGCCTTCGTCGAGACCGTGCGCGTGGCCGAGGCCAAAGTGGGTGGCACCCGGCTCAGCGAGGCCGTGGCGCGATACCTGTTCAAGCTGATGGCCTACAAGGACGAGTACGAGGTGGCACGCCTGCACACCGACCCGGCCTTCACCGCCAAGATCGCCGACATGTTCGAAGGCGACTACAAGCTGGTGCACCACCTGGCGCCGCCGCTGACCGCGAAGAAAAACGCGAAGGGTGAACTGCTGAAACAGCCTTTCGGCCCCTGGATGCGCAGCGCCTTCGGGGTGCTGGCCAAGCTGAAGGGTCTGCGCGGTGGTGCGCTGGATGTTTTCGGCCGCAGCGAAGAGCGGCGCATGGAACGTGCGCTGATCGGCGAGTACGAAGCCTGCATCACCGAGCTGCTGAAGGGCCTGACGGCCGAGCGCCTGCCGCTGGCCATCGAGATCGCGCGTTTGCCTGAAGACATCCGCGGCTACGGCCATGTCAAGGCCCGCCACCTGGCGACCGCCCGGCCGAAGTGGGAAACGCTGATGGCGCGCTGGCGCAGCGGCGAGGCCTTCAAACAAGCCGCCTGATCGTGCCGGACTGGCCGGCCATCGCGGCCGCCCGCGCCGGCGACCGCACCGCGCGCGTGCCGTTGCGGTTGCACGGCTTGCCGGTGGGCTCGGTGGCGCGCGCACACCTGCCAGCGCTGCGCGCACTGCTGCCCGTTGGGGTGGCCGACGACGGCGTCGCGCTGCAGGCCGACGAGGCGCAGTTCGCGCATCTCAACAACGCCCTGCGCGCCCAAGGCCTGATCCGTGCCTGGCGCGACGAGCCCTACCCGGTGTTCGCACCCGACGGGGTGCAGGTGCTGGCGCAGATCGAGCGCGCATCGGCCCGTTTCTGGGGCACGCTGACGCTGGGTGCCCATGCCAACGGCTACGTGGCCGGTGCCGACGGGCGGCCGGTGGCGCTGTGGATCGCACAGCGGTCCTTTGACAAGGCCACCGACCCCGGCCTGTTCGACAACCTGATCGGCGGCGGAGTGCCGGCCGGCCAGAGCCCCTGGTTGACGCTGCAGCGCGAAGGCTGGGAAGAAGCCGGCCTGGACGCCGCGCTGCTGCGCCAGGCCCGCCCGGGCCGCGTGTGGCGGCTGGAACGCGACCTGCCGGAAGGCTGGCAGCTCGAACACCTGCATGTCTTCGACCTCGCGCTGCCTGCCGGCCAGTTGCCGCAGAACCAGGACGGTGAGGTGCAGGCCTTCACGCGGATGCCGGTGCCCGAGGCGCTGGCCCTGGCCTGCAGCGGCGCAATGACGGTGGACGCCTCACTCGCCACGCTGGACTTTGCGCTGCGCCACGGCCTGCTGGGCGATCACACGGCCGCGCTGGCGCAGGCGGCCGCACCCCTGATCCTGGGGCCGGCCCACGTTCAGGAAGACTGAAGGGCCCCGACAAGTGCCTTGAAGCGCCGCGTACTGATCGGCCGCGACACTGCCGGGCATGTCTTCGGAATCCTCCTCCCGCTACACGCTGCCCGCCGTCGCGCTGCATTGGCTGCTGGCGCTGATGATCATCAGCAGCTTCGGCATGGGTCTGTACATGACCGACCTGCCGTTTTCACCGCGCCGGCTGCAGCTCTACAACTGGCACAAGTGGGCCGGTGTCACCATCCTCGCGCTGACCGCGCTGCGCCTGCTGTGGCGTTTGACGCACCAACCGCCGGCCCCGTCCGCGATGCCCGCCTGGCAGGCCCGCGCCTCCAGCGCCACGCACGGCCTGATGTACGTGCTGTTTTTTGCCATCCCGCTGCTGGGCTGGGCCTACAGCTCGGCAGCAGGTTTTCCCATCGTCTGGTTCGGCGTGCTGCCGCTGCCGGATTTCGTGCCGGTCGACAAGGCCCTGGCCGAGCTGATCAAACCCTGGCACGAATGGACGGCCAAGGCCCTGGCGCTGCTGGTGCTGCTGCACATCGCCGCCGCCCTCAAACACCACTTCATTGACCGCGACGGCCTGCTGTTGCGCATGCGCCCATGAACAAGTTCCTGCTCGCGCTGGCCGCCCTGGCCAGCACCGCCTCCTTCGCCCAGACCGTCGTGCCACAAGGCAGCGAGATCAGCTTCACCTCGCGCCAGATGGGCGTGCCGGTGGACGGCCGCTTCAACCAGTGGACGGCGCAGATCAACTTCGACCCCAAGGCCCCGGCCACGGGCAAGGTGGCCTTCAACATCCAGACCGGCAGTGCCAGCTTCGGCGCGGCCGAGACCGACACCGAGGTCAAAAAAAGCGCCTGGTTCGACATTGGCAAGTTTCCGACCGCCACGTTCCAGTCCAGCAGCATCAAGGCCGCAGGCCCGGGCCGCTTCGACGTGGCCGGCAAGCTCAGCATCAAGGGCCAGGTGCGCGACGTGCTCGTGCCGGTCACGCTGACCGGCAACGTGGCCAGCGGCAGCTTTGCGATCAAGCGCCTGGCCTTCGGCATCGGCAGCGGCGAATGGGCCGACACCTCGATGGTGGCCGACGACGTGCAAGTCAAGTTCAAGCTGCAACTCGCCAGCCTGAAACCCTGAATTTCCTTCAACCCCCTCACCACCTCCTAGACCGATGAAAACGCTGACCACCTTCGCCGCTGCCCTGCTCGCCGCCCCGCTGTTCGCGAGCGCCGCACCGGCCACCTACGCCGTCGACCCGACCCACACCGCGGTGTTTTTCGAGGCGCTGCACTTCGGCACCTCCACCAACCGCGGCCGTTTCACCAAGAACAGCGGCACCGTGCAGTTCGACCGCGCCGGCAAGGCCGGCAAGGTGGAACTGACGCTGGACATGGCTGGCATCAACACCGGCGTGGCCCCGTTCGACAAACACCTGCAGAGCGCCGACTTCTTCGACGTGGCCAACCACCCGACGGCCAAGTTCGTGGGCGACAAGTTCGTGTTCGACGGCGACAAGGTCACCGAAGTGCAGGGCCAGTTGACGATGCGCGGCAAGACCGCGCCGGTGACGCTGAAGGCCGTGCGCTTCAACTGCTACGACAACCCGATGCTCAAGCGCGAGGTCTGCGGCGGTGACTTCGAGACCACCATCCAGCGCAGCCAGTGGGGCGTGAACTGGGGCCTGCAGATGGGTGTGGCCGACGCCACCAAGCTGATCGTGCAGGTCGAAGCCGTCAAGCAGTAAGCCAGCGGCACTTTGCCCGCCAGGGGTCGGCCATGCCGACCCCTGGCCGTTTATACTTCGAGGGTTTTTGCCCCCAGCCCCCAGAGGAAGTCCATGAGCGACGAACACGGCGACAGCGCCGACCACACCGGCCCGATCAAGACCCCGAAACAACTGATCTGGACCGTGGTCGCGTCCTTCATCGTGCCCATCGTCGTCATCATCCTGCTGGTGAACTACGTGGCCTTTGGCGACAAGCCGTCCGCCGGCAGCGACGGCCTGGGTGAAGCCGCGGTGGCCCAGCGCCTGCAGCCGGTGGGCCGGGTCGAGATCCGCGATGCGTCCGATGTGGCCTCGCTGAAGACCGGCGAGCAGGTCTACCAGGCCGTGTGCACGGCCTGCCACAGCGCCGGTGCGGCCGGCGCCCCCAAGACCGGCGACGCCGCCGCCTGGGCCCCGCGTGTGGCCACCGGCTACGAAACCCTGCTGACCTCGGCCCTGAAGGGCAAGGGCGCGATGGGCGCCCAGGGCGGCGGCGACTATTCCGACTACGAGATCGCCCGTGCGGTGGTCTACCTGGCCAACCAGGGCGGCGGCAAGTTCGAAGAGCCCAAGGCCCCGGCGCCTGCGGCCAGCGCGGCGAACTGAGGCGTTTTTCACGCCCGACGAGCCGCCTGCGGGCGGCTCTTCCATTTCTGCCGCCTGCGGGCGGCTTTTTCATGCCTGCCGCATCCAGGGGCGGCCCGGCCGCGTAGGGTCAGGGGTGCATGCCCCGATCACCGTCCTCCACACCCTGCGGTTGCAGGCGGTAGCCGAAGCGCGCCGGCAGCGCGCTGAAGGGCAGGTCCTGCGGCGTCCACTCGCCGCGCAGGATGGCATCGGCGGCGGTCTCCATGTCCAGGCTGTGCACCAGGCCCAGGCCGAGATCACTGTCCAGGAACAGGCGGCCGAAGTCATCCAGCCAGCAGCTGCGGGCCACGGCACGCCGGCCGGTGTGGCTGGTCAGCGTGCAGCCGGTGGCAGTGTCGGTCGTGTCGGTCGTGTCGGTCAGTCGCCAGACCCAGGGCGCGGCCTCCAGCTCCACGTACACCCGCTGCGGGCCGTTCTGGAAAAACCAGCAGCCCCGTTCATCGGCGGCGTAGTTGCGGCCGATGAAGGCCTGCAGCTTGTCGTGCACGATGCGGCTGCCCTTGATTTGCGGGAAGGGGCCGGCGGCGCGGATGCGGTCGTCGCGCATGTACCAGTCGCCGCGGGCGTCCAGCGCCAGCCAGCCGTAACAGTGCGGCACGTTGGGCCACTTTTTCAGCGCCGCTTCGACGATGGCATCCATGCCGGCAGCTTACGCGTGCGCCGCCAGCCAGCCGCACACGGCCTGGGGCAGGCCCTGCACCTGACCCGGGAACCGCCCCTGCGGAAAGCCCACATGGCCGCCGTGCGGTGGCTGCCACAGCGCCACATGGCGCGACACCTGGCCCGGCTGCGGCAGCGACGACGCCGGCACGAAGGGGTCGTTGCGCGCGTTCAGTGCCAGCGCCGGGATCGCCACACGGCGCAGGTGCGGCAGGGCCGAGGCGCGCCGCCAGTAGTCGGCCGTGCCGGCGAACCCGTGCAGCGGCGCGGTGAACACATCGTCGAACTCGTACAGCGTGCGTGCCGCGGCCAGGCGGCTGCGGTCGAACAGGCCCGGGTGCTGCTGCCACTTGGCCAGCGCCTTGGGTTTCATCGTCGCCAGGAACATGCGTGTGTAGACCTGCCGGTTGAAGCCCCGTCCCATCGCGGCGCCGCTGGCCGTGAGGTCCAGCGGCGAGCAGATCGCAGCCACGGCGCGCGCGCTGCGCGCTGCATCGGCCTCTTGTTCGCCGGCCCAGCGCAGCAGCGCATTGCCGCCCAGCGACACACCGGCGGCCAGCACCGGGCCGCCGTGGCGCGCCGCCAGGCCGGTCAGCAGCCAGCCGATCTCGGCGTGGTCGCCGGAGTGGTAGGCCCGTGGCGCGCGGTTCAGCTCACCCGAGCAGCCGCGGAAATGCGGCATCACAAAACCCCAGCCACGCCGGCCAGCCTCCAGCGCAAACGACAGCGCATAGTGGCTGCGCGTGGAGCCTTCCAGGCCGTGGAACAAGACCAGCAGCGGCGTGCCGGCACGGCCTGGCTGGCCGAAGTCCAGGTCGACAAAATCGCCGTCGGGCGTGTCCCAGCGCTCGCGCGTGAAACGCACCCGGCCGGCGAGGGCACGCCGTGAGAGCAGCGCCGGCCAGATGGTCTGCACATGGCCGCCGGGCAGCCACGCCGGTGCCCGGAAAGCAGGGGCCGTGTTCAATGCAGGATGGCGCCGCCACCACTGCCGTCGTCGGGCGGCTGCAGGCTGCCGGGGCTGGCGTGGTGGGCCACCAGGCGCCAGCCCTGCGCCGTCTGCAGGTAGACGTTGGTCGCCATCACCCAGGCCGTGCGCGGGCCTTCGTCGGTGGGCACCTCGATCTTCTCCAGCAGGTGGTGCACCGTGCCCGAGAGCGCGTCCAGCCGGTGCACCTGCTCGGGGTGCACGGGGATGGCACCGTTGGCGAAGATGGCCTCGAACCCTGCGCGGATCGCCGCCGGCCCCACCACCCGCGGCCCGCCAGGGTGCACGCAGACGATCTCGTCGTCGTCGGCCCAGACGCCCATCAAGGCCTCGATGTCACCGCGCCGCAGCGCATCGTAGAACTGCGCCTCCAGCTCGTCGGGCGTGAGGCCGATCAAGGTGGCGGGCGGTTTGCGGCGCATGGTGGTTTACTTGAAGACCACGGTCTTGTGGCCGTTGAGCAGCACGCGGTGCTCCACATGCCAACGCACGGCACGCGCCAGCACCACACACTCGATGTCGCGGCCGACGGCGGTGAAGTCCTCGGCCGACAGGCTGTGGTCCACACGCTCCACGTCCTGCTCCAGGATCGGGCCTTCGTCCAGGTCGGCGGTGACGTAATGCGCCGTGGCGCCAATGAGCTTCACGCCGCGTGCATGGGCCTGGTAGTAGGGCTTGGCGCCCTTGAAGCTGGGCAGGAAGCTGTGGTGGATGTTGATCGCCCTGCCCCGCCACGCCTCGCACAGCGCGGGGCTCAGGATCTGCATGTAACGCGCCAGCACCACCAGGTGAATGCGCTCGGCCTCGGCGATGGCGAGCACGGCCTGCTCCTGCGCCTGCTTGGTGGCGGCGTCGCTGCCCGGGGCCAGCGGCAGGTGGTGGAAGGGGATGCCGTAACTCTCGGCCAGGCCACGGTAGGTGGCGTGGTTGGAGACGATGACCGGGATGTCCACCGCCAGCTGCCCGCTCTTCCAGCGGAACAGCAGATCGTTCAGGCAATGGCCATGCTGGCTGACCATCAACATCACCCGCGCCCGATGGGCCAGCGCGTGCAGCTTCAGCACCATGCCGTACTGCTGGCGCGCGTGTTCGAACAGCGTCTCCAGCTGGCCGGGCGCAGCCAGGTGCTCAGGCGCCTCGAAGTGCACCCGCATGAAAAACCAGCCGGTGGCGTCTTCGCCTTCGAGGTCGCCAAACTGCTGCGAATCGATGATGTTGCAACCCGCCTGGTAGAGCAGGCCGGCCACCGCGTACACAATGCCTTTGGTGTCGCGCGCGGCCAGGGTCAGGATGAACTGATGCATCACTTGAATTGTAGGGACCCCGCATGAAAACTGCCCTGGAAGACTGGCCCGAGCGCAGCCGGGAGCTGCAGCAGCTGCTGGCCCGCAGCGGTCTGGGCGACCGTGCCGCCTTTGCCACGCTGTACGAGCGCACCAGCGCCCACCTGTTTGCCGTGGTGCTGCGCATCCAGCGCGACCGCGCGATCGCGGAGGACCTGCTGCAGGACATCTACGTGGCCGTCTGGAAGGCCGCGGCCAGCTTCGACGCCGCACGCAGCCAGCCGCTGACCTGGCTGACCGGCATCGCCCGGAACCGTGCGATCGACAGCCTGCGCCGCGCCCAGGCGCAACCCAGGACCGAATCCCTGACCCATGACGAAGACGACGGCCCCGACCGCCTGGACCAGATCGCCGACGAGGCCGACGGCCCGCTGGCCCTGCTGGACCGCGCCAGCGACGCACGCGCGCTCGGCCAGTGCATGGAACACCTGAGCCCGCCGCAGCGCCAGAGCGTGGCGCTGGCCTTCTTCGACGGCCTGACCCACGCCGAGGTGGCCGACCGCCTGCGCGAGCCGCTGGGCACGGTGAAGAGCTGGGTGCGGCGTGCGCTGAGCACGCTGCGCGGCTGCCTGGAACGCAGCGTGCTGCAAGACGAAAAGAAGGGGGCCTGACATGACGACCCCCAGCTCATTTCATTCGCTGCCCCCCGGGGGGGCGCAGGCCTCCCTTGAGGCGGCTCGGCGGGAGGCCTGACATGGACTACGGACGCCCCGACCGAGCCGATGCCCTGGCATCGGAATACGTGGCCGGCACCTTGCGCGGGCCGGCGCGCCGCCGCTTCGAGACCCTGCTGCCCAGCCACCCGGCCTTGCGCGCCGCGGTGCAGCGCTGGCAGGCCCGGCTGATGCCGCTGACGCTGGCCGTGCCGCCGGAGCCGCCACCGGCGCACCTCTGGCAAGGCATCGAACAACGGCTGTGGCCGGCCATTGAGGCTGCGCCGGCACCGCGCTGGTGGCAGCAGCTCGCGCCCTGGCGTGCGCTGTCCGGTGTGGCCGTGGTGGCCGTGCTGGGCCTGTCGCTGGTGCTCAGCCAGCCACAACCGGTGCAGCCACCGGTGGTGGTGGTGCTGGAATCCACCGGCAAGGACCCGGCGCTGGCCGGCAGCGTGGTCGCCAGCTTCAGCGGCGACGGCCGCTCGGCCGTGGCCCGGCCCATCGTGCCCGTGGCGATGGGCGGCGAACGTGTGCTGGAGCTCTGGTGGGCACCGGCCCAGGGCGCGCCGAAGTCGCTGGGCCTGATCAAGGCCAACGGTGTGACCGTGCTCAGCCGCGGGCAGTTGCCGGGCGGGCTGAAGGGCAGTGGCATCGACCACATGGCCGTGAGCGTGGAGCCGCCGGGCGGCTCGCCCACCGGCCAGCCCACCGGGCCGGTGGTGTTCTACGGCAAGCTGACGCTGTGAGAACCCGGCCTTGAGGTTCAGGCCGCCGGCAGCCAGACGCTGAAGACCGAGCCGGCGCCGAGCGTGCTCTGCACCTCGATGCGCCCGCCCATGGCCTGCACCAGCGACTGCGCGATGGCCAGGCCGATGCCGGCCCCATCGCGGCGCTGCTGCGTTTCTGCGCTGCGCCAGAAGGGGTCGAAGAGCAGCGGCAGTTCGTCGGCCGCGATGCCCAGGCCGTTGTCCCGCACGTGCACGGCCAGCTGCCCGCTGCGCGTTTCCAGGTGCAGCCGGACCCAGCCGCCCGGGCGGTTGTACTTGAGCGCGTTGCCCACCAGGTTCAGCAGCACCTGGCGCAGGCGGGTCGGGTCGGCCAACACCTGCAGCGTGCCGGCCGGCACCAGCTCTGCCACCAGCGCCACGCCCTCCACCGCCGCCGTGGGCTGCAGCATGGCCACACATTCCTGCACCAGCGGCACCAGCGCCAGTGGCACCGGCTGCAGCGTGAGGCCGCCCACCTCGGCGCGGGTGAGGTCCAGCAGGTCGCCGATCATCTGCAGCAGGTGCTGGCCCGATTCGCGGATCAGCTGCAGGCGGCGGCGCTGGCCGGCACTGGGCGGGTCCTGCGGGTCCACCTCCAGCAGCTGCGCAAACCCCAGCACCGCGTTCAACGGCGTGCGCAGTTCGTGGCTGACACGCGAGAGAAACTCGGTCTTGGCCCGGCTGGCGGCCTGCAGGGCCTCGGTTTCGCGCTGGGCACGCTCCAGCGCCAGCAGCTCGGTCACGTCCTCGATGTAACCATGCCACAGCGTGCTGCCATCGGGCTCACGCAGCGGCGAGGCGGTGCCCCGCAGCTGGCGCGGCTGGCCGTCGCGCTGGACCGCAAAGTCCAGCCGCCAGGGGCTGAGCGCACGCTCTGACACATCGATGCTGCCCAGCATCTCGGACCAGCGGCTGCGCTCGATCACCTGCATCACCTGCGTGCTGTCGGCGCGCAGCAGATCGGGCGCCAGGCCCAGCACATCGCGCGAACGTTCGCTCACGTACGGGAAGCTGGCACTGCCATCCGGCCAGCGGCGGAACTGGAACAACACCCCGGGCACATGCCGCGGCAGCTGCTCCAGGCGCTGGTTGGCCACCGCCGCGGCCTCGCGCAGCGACATCTGCAGCGTCACGTCGGTCTGCGTGCCCAGCATGCGCAGCGGCTGGCCATCGGCCGACCACTGCACCACCTGGCCCCGCTCTTCAAACCAGTGCCAGGACCCGTCCTTGGCACGCACGCGGTAGCGGCACTCGAACAACGGGGTCTCGCCACGCAGGTAGGCCTGGTAGGCGGCCTCCTGGCCGGCCAGGTCCTCGGGGTGGATCAGCGCGTCCCAGGCCCGCTGGCTGAGGCCGATGTCACCCGGCGCGTAACCCAGCTGCTCGTAGCCGAGGTCGGCATCGTGCAACTGGTCGGCCGGGATGTCCCATTCCCACACCCCGGTGCCGGCGCTGCGCAAGGCAGCGCGCAGCTCGTCGAGGCCCAAGGGGCGCGACACGTCTTTCAGTGCGCGTGCAGCTTCTCGCCGGCCTTGAGCCGGTAGACGGTGCCGCAATAGGGGCAACGGCCTTCGCCGGTGGTGGCGACGTCGATGTAGACCCGCGGGTGCTGGTTCCACAGCCCCATCTTGGGGTTGGGGCAGAAGGCCACGCCCGGACCTTGCAGGTCCTTGGCGAGCAGTTCGACCACGGCTTTGGGCTCGCTCATGTTCAGACCTTCGTCAGCCATTCGGCGTACTTGGGGTTGCGGCCGTTCACGATGTCGAAAAACGCCGCCTGGATCTTGCCGGTGATGGGGCCGCGCGCGCCTTCGCCCAGCGTGATGCGGTCCAGCTCGCGGATCGGCGTCACCTCGGCCGCGGTGCCGGTGAAAAACGCCTCGTCGCAGATGTAGACCTCGTCGCGGGTGATGCGCTTTTCCACCAGCTTCAGGCCCAGGTCCTGGCAGATCGCGAGGATGGTGTCGCGTGTGATGCCGTTCAGCGCGCCGGCTGACAGGTCAGGTGTGTAGACCACACCCTTCTTGATGATGAAGAGGTTTTCGCCCGCGCCTTCGCTGACGAAGCCGGCCGTGTCCAGCAGCAGCGCCTCGTCGTAACCGTCGTCCGTGGCCTCCATGTTGGCCAGGATGGAGTTGGTGTAGTTGCTCACCGCCTTGGCCTGCGTCATCGTGATGTTGACGTGGTGGCGCGTGTAGCTGCTGGTCTTGACGCGGATGCCCCGCGCCATGCCTTCTTCGCCCAGGTAGGCGCCCCAGGGCCAGGCCGCCACCATCAGGTGGATGGTGTTGCCCTTGGGGCTGACGCCCAGCTTCTGGTCGCCGATCCAGACCAGCGGGCGCAGGTAGCAGCTCTCGAGCTTGTTTTCGCGGACCACGGCCTTCTGCGCGTCCATCACCTGCTCGGGCGTGAACGGGATCTTCATGCGCAGGATCTTGGCGCTGTTGAAGAGCCGCTCGGTGTGTTCGCGCAGCCGGAAGATCGCGGTGCCGCCCTGCCCGTCGTAGGCACGCACACCCTCGAAAGCGCCGCAGCCGTAGTGCAGCGTGTGCGACAGCACGTGGATCTTGGCGTCGCGCCAGTCCACCAGCGTGCCATCCATCCAGATCTTGCCGTCACGGTCGGCCATGGACATGGGAATCTCCGGGTCTTTTCGAGGGGGCCTTGATTCTATTCGGCCGGGCGCTGCGCCTGTCGCTGCAAATCCCAGTGCACCAGCTTGCCGCGCTGCAGCCGCACCGTGACCGACGCCCCGCCTTCGTCAGCCCAGCGCCACTGCTCGGGCTCGCTGCCTTCGGCGCTGATGCGCTGGCCCAGGCTCTTGCTGAGCGTGACCAGCTGCAGCATGGTCAAGCCGGCCTTCAGGTGCGCGTTGAACATCACCGCGCTGGGCACATGACCCACCGGCGCACCAGCAGCGTTTTTCATCACGCGGATCGCGCGGCTGAACTGCAGCAGCAGCCAGAACACGATGACGCTGACCGCCAGCACCACGCCTTGCCAGCCGTATTGCAGCCAGGCCAGCGCCGTGCCCAGCACGGCCAGCGCCCATCCGAGAATTGGGTTCACAAGTTCCTCGCGAGGTCCACAGCCTGCTCCACGCGTTCCACGGCGTGGATGGTCAGGCCTTCGATGGGTTTTTTGGGTGCATTGGCCGCCGGCACCAGGGCCACGCTGAAGCCGAGCTTGGCAGCCTCCTTCAGCCGCTCCTGCCCTCGCGGCGCCGGGCGGATCTCACCGGCCAGGCCGACCTCGCCAAAGGCAAAAAAGCCACGCGGCAGCGGTTTGCCGCGCAGGCTGCCCTGGATCGCCAGCAGCACCGCCAGATCGGCCGCCGGCTCGCTGATGCGCACGCCGCCCACGGCATTGACAAACACGTCCTGGTCCATGCACGACACCCCTGCGTGGCGGTGCAGCACGGCCAGCAGCATGGCCAGGCGGTCGCGGTCCAGGCCCACGCTCA
>JADMJD010000172.1 GCA_018780805.1 Rubrivivax sp.
CTCCGAAGGCGGCTCGGCCACCGTCAGGCAGGCGGCCGGGCTGTGGGCGGCGCAATCCACCAGTGACTCCAGTTCATTGATCGTTGGAAGCCGCCAGGTCGTTTCCGAACCTTCGTGGTTAAGTTTGGCCACCGCTTCCAATGCCTCGCGCCATATCACCGGTTGCGGGGCGAGATTCGCACTGCGGCGCCAGAGCAGGCCGGTAAGTCGATCCAGGACGCCGGCTGGGCGCATTTCGAAGCGTGGCTCAGGCCACGCGGCGCCGTGCCGGAATTCTCCATCCTGACCGGAGCCGCTGCATGCAATGACTTTGCCGGCGGCGTCGTAGCACAGGCTTTGGCCTGTGCGCGGGACCACGTCCAGGCCTTCGCCGCGTACCGGCCACAGCATGAAGGATTGATCCTTGCCGCCGTAAAACATGCGCGCGCCATCGAGCGCCACATACCAGGCGTGCGCCGGGCTGATGGCCGCCGTGGTCGACGTCCAGTACCAGCCGTTGAACACATCGACGAACGGGTGGTACTCAGGCAGCGCCGGCAATCTGGTTTGCAGGCTGAGCACGCTGCGCAATTCGCGGCGATTGGGCATGCGCCAGTCGCGCTGGCCGTAGCGCTGTTCGCGGTTCATGGCCGCGACAAAATCCAGTGCCTCCTGCCAGGTGAGGGGGAATTCCGCGAGATTGGCGCTACGGCACCAAACCAGACCGGTCAGCCTGTCCATGACCTCGTCGTCGCGCACCTCGAAGCGCGGCTCCGGCCAGGGCGTGCCGACGGCAAACGAGGCGTCCTGGCCGGACCCTTCGCAGGCAAGCTCGCGTCCATCGTCGGCATGGCAGGTGCGTTGGCCGGTATCCAGATAATGGCAAGCGGTCTGGCGTTGACTACTCATTGGCGAATCCCGGGTTTGCACCCACACCAATCAATCGCGGCACGTTGGGCGTGTGATTTTTTACTACCGGGGCGCTTTTCAGATACTGCTCGACCACGTCCCACACCGGTTCCCCCTCCGACTGCGCGCTGCCTACTCCCCATCGCGCCACGGTGTAGGTCTTGTCGGCTTGTATCGGCTGTCCGTGCAAGCGCATGTCGCTGATGCGCGAATTGATCCTGGCTGCCGGTTCGCACGCATACACCAGTCCACCGGTACGCACCATGTCGCCGCCCTGGTGTTGATAGGGATCGTCGTTGAAAATCTTGTCGCAGAGTTTTTCCAGGTGTTGTTTTATTTCGGCACCCGTCATTTCCACCACCGAGGTATTGGGGTAGGTGATTGCCGTCTGCTCCATCAAATTTTCGCGGGTAATCGTTTGTCCGGGCAGGAGCGTGGTGCCCCAACGAAAACCGGGGGAGAAGGCAATCTCTGCGCCCTTGACCTGCATCAGGGCATCGACAATCAACTGATCCCAGGAGCCGTTGAAATTGCCGCGGCGATAAAGCAGTTGCTGGCTTTCTGCAATCGGTTCCTGGAGACGCGACTCGAATGGCGCGCGCACCCGGGCTATGGTTGCCTGCATGGCGGGATCGGCAGGCAGCAGTTCCGAAAAGACCGGCATCAGGTGATATCGATAGTCGGCCACACGGCCCTGTTTGACGTCGAAATCGATCACGGCCAGAAATTTTCCGTGCGATCCGGCGTTGGTGACGACGGTTGCCCCGCCAGGATTTTTGACCACGCTGGGCACCGGCACGCCGTCGTGGGTATGTCCGC
>JADMJD010000092.1 GCA_018780805.1 Rubrivivax sp.
CGATGGAGTTCAAGGCCAGCGCCGAAGACATCGCGCGCATCTGCCACGCGCACCCGTCGCTGAGCGAAGCGACCAAGGAAGCCGCGCTCGCGGTCGACAAGCGCACGCTGAACTTCTGATCGCGTGTCGGTCCGGGCGCTTTACGAGGCCACGCTCGCCGAGCGTGGTTACACGACCGACGAAGCGCAGCTGCGTGCCGTCGCTGCGCTGGAGCGTTGTGAAAACGAGTGGGCCGACTACAAGGCCCGGCGTCGCAACGCGCTGACCAAGTTCCTGGTGCGTCCGCCCATCCCGCGTGGCGTCTACATGTGGGGCGGGGTGGGGCGCGGCAAGAGCTTTCTGATGGACTGTTTTTTCCAGTCCGTGCCGCTGACGCGCAAGACCCGCCTGCACTTCCACGAGTTCATGCGCGAGGTGCACCGCGAGCTGCAGGAGCTCAAGGGCACGGCCGACCCGTTGCAGGTGCTGGGCGAGCGCATCGCGCGGCGCTTCCGGCTGATCTGCTTCGACGAGTTCCACGTCGCCGACGTGACCGACGCGATGATCCTGCACCGGCTGCTGGTGGCGCTGTTCGAACACCGTGTCAGCATCGTCACGACCAGCAACTTCCACCCCGACGGCCTGTACCCGAACGGCCTTCACCGCGACCGCATCCTGCCCGCCATCGCGTTGCTGAAGGACAAGCTGGAGGTGCTCAACGTCGACGCAGGCAACGACTACCGCCGCCGCACGCTGGAGCATGTGCAGCTGTACCACCACCCGCTGGGCCCGGCCGCCGAGGCCGCGATGGCGCAGGCCTTCAGTGACCTGGCCGAAGCCCGCGAGGAGCCGCCGGTGATGAACATCGAACACCGTGAGCTCAAGGCCCTGCGCCGCGCCGGCGGTGTGGTGTGGTTCGACTTCAAGACGCTGTGCGGCGGCCCGCGCTCACAGAACGACTACCTGGAGATCGCGTCGCGTTTCCACACCGTGCTGCTCTCGGGCGTGCCGCTGATGCCGCCGCGGCTGGCCAGCGAGGCCCGGCGGTTCACCTGGCTGGTGGACGTGCTCTACGACCGGCGCGTCAAGTTCATCGTGTCGGCCGAGGGGCCGGCCGAACAGCTGTATACCGAAGGTCCGCTGGCGCACGAGTTCCCGCGCACGGTGTCGCGGCTGCACGAGATGGCGTCGGCCGAATACCTGGGGCTGGAGCGGCGGGACGTCGACACGTCCCTGACCTGAGCCAGCGCGCCCGCGTCAGCGCAGCGGGTCGATCCGCACCATCGCCAGCGACAGGTTGTCACCACCACCCCGGGCCCGCTGGCGCGCCTTGGTGATCAGCATCTCGCTGGCCTCGCGCGGTGGCAGGGCGTGCACGATGGCGCCGATTTCCTTGGGCGTGAAGTAGTGCCACAGGCCGTCGCTGCAAGCCATCAGCGTGTCGCCGGGTTGCAGCTCGCCCAGCGTCCAGGGGGCATGTGGTGGGTCCTGATGCGTGCCCAGGCAACCGGTCAGCAGGTTGGACTGCGGGTGTGTGTTGGCCTGCTCTTCGGTGATCTTGCCTTCTTCCACCAGGCGTTGCACGAAGGAGTGGTCGACCGAGCGGCCCAGCATGTCGGCCGCACGGAAGTGGTAGACGCGCGAATCACCGGCGTGGATGGCCTCGCACTTCAGGTCGGGTGTCAGCAGGTAGGCCGCTACCGTGCTGTGCGGCTCTTCTTCAGCCGACATCGCGGTCAGCTTGATCATCAGGTGCGATTCGTCCACCAACGATTTCAGCAACTCGGTCGCGTCGTCCTTGCCGGGCACGAAGCGGTCGAACAGCTGGCGGGCCGTCAGCATCACCTGATCGGCCGCCTTGCGCCCACCGCTCTTGCCACCCATGCCGTCGGCCAGCACGGCCAGCGCGCAACCGGCCACGCGTTCGTGCATGAGGATCTCGACCTGGTCCTGCTGGTAGGCGCGGTCGCCGCGGTGCAGGCCGGTGGAGGCGGTGAGTCTGAATGCAGAAGAAGCCATTGCGCCGGACTATAAACTCGCGCCAAGCGCGCCCCTCCATGGATCACGACCTGCATTCCCCGCACCGCCGGCTGATCGAGCTCCGCATGGCGCATGCCGACCTGGACAGCCTGATCGACCACACGGCCGAGGTGCCGCCGCTGGACGACCTGACGTTGCGCCGCCTGAAAAAACGCCGCCTGGCCCTGCGCGACCAGATCACGCGGCTGGAAGTGCAACTCGACCCACCGGAGCCGGCCTGAGCGACTCTGCCCTGCGGCGCCAGGTGGCCGAGGCCTTCGATGAAGGCGGCCCGCTGGCACGACGCGACCCCGGCTTCCGGCCCCGTGAGGCGCAGGACCGCTTGTCTGCCGCCGTGGCCGATGCGCTCGATCAACGCACGGCGCTGGTGGCCGAGGCCGGCACCGGCGTTGGCAAGACCTTTGCGTACCTGGTGCCCTTGCTGCTGGCGGGTGGCCGGGCGCTGGTGAGCACGGCCACCAAGAGCCTGCAGGACCAGCTCTTTCTGCGCGACCTGCCGCGCTTGCGGGATGCACTGGGCGTGCCGGTGACGCTGGCGCTGTTGAAGGGCCGGTCCAGCTACCTGTGCCGCCACCGGCTGGAGATGGCCCGCCTGACGGCCCAGCTGCCCGACCGCTGGGCTGTGCGCCAGCTGGCGCGCGTCGAAACCTGGGCCCAGGCCACCAAGAGTGGCGACCTGGCCGAGATCGACGGCCTGGACGACCGCTCGCCGGTGATCCCGCTGGTCACCTCCACACGCGAGAACTGCCTGGGCAGCGATTGCCCGGCCTACCGCAACTGCCACGTGATGCAGGCCCGGCGCGAGGCCATGGCGGCCGACCTCGTGGTGATCAACCACCACCTGTTTTTTGCCGACCTGTCGTTGCGCGACAGCGGCGTGGCCGAGCTGCTGCCCACGGTGGACGCGGCCGTGTTCGACGAAGCCCATCAGCTGGTGGAAGCCGGTGTGCAGTTCCTGGGCCACAACTTGGGCACCGGGCAGGCGCTGGACCTGGCGCGTGACATCCTGGCCACCGGCCTGCAGCACGCGCGGGGCCTGCAAGACTGGCAGGTCCTGGCCGCGGGCGTGGAACTCAAGGCACGTGAGCTGCGCCTGGCCTGCGCCGGCCCGCGGCGCGATGTGAAGGGCACGCTCAAGCTTCGTTATGAAGAGTGCGCTGCCGACGATGGGCTGGCCACCCCACTGGCTGAGCTGGCCCAGGCGGCCGACAACGCGGCGCTCGCGCTGGAGGCCATGGAAGGTGCCGCGCCCGACTTCCTGCGCCTGGCGCAGCGGGCGCGTTCGCTGTCGGCGCTGGCCACCCGCTTCAGCGGTGAAGCGCCCACTGGCCATGTGCGCTGGGTCGACCTGACCACCCACCAGGCGCGGCTGGTCGAAAGTCCGCTGGACATCCGCGCGATGCTGACCGAACAGCGGCAGAAAGCGCCACGCACCTGGGTCTTCACCTCGGCCACGCTGGGGGACGACGATGCACTCGGCTGGTTCACACGCACCACGGGGCTGGAGGACGCGGTGCACCTGCGCGTCGGCAGCCCCTTCGACTACCCGTCACAAGCCCGGCTGTGGGTGCCTGCACGTTTGCCGCTGCCCAACGAGGCCGGGCATCCGGCGGCGGTGGGCACGCTGGCGGCGCGCTGCGCGCACCGCCTGGGCGGGCGCACCTTCGTGCTGACGACCACGCTGCGTGTGCTGCCCGGCATCGCCGAGGCGCTGCGCGCCTGGCTGGACAGACACGGGGTCAGCCTGGAGGTGCTGGTGCAGGGCAGCGAACCGCGGCGCACGCTGCTGCAGCGCTTTGGCGACGGCGTGGGCAAGGTGCTGGTGGGCTCGCACAGCTTCTGGGAAGGCATCGACATGCCGGGCGACGCCCTGCAATGTGTGTTGATCGACAAGCTGCCGTTCCCGCCGCCGAACGACCCGCTGGTCGAGGCCCGTGTGCGCCAGCTGAAAGCCGAGGGTCACGACCCTTTCGACGCCTACTTCGTGGCCGAAGCGGCGGTGGCGCTGAAACAGGGCGCCGGCCGTCTGATCCGCACCGAGACCGACCGCGGCCTGCTGGTGCTGTGTGACACACGGCTGGCAGGTTCGCGTTATGGCAAGCGTCTGCTCGCCGCACTGCCGCCGATGGGGCGCATCGGCAGCGAAGAAGAGGCCGGGGCCTGGCTGGCCGACCTGGCCGGGCCGGCAGCGGGTTAGACGTCGCCGGGTGTCTGGCTCACCAGAACTGCCACCAGGCCTTTTCGACCTCGCGCACGCCGTCGGTCAGGAAGCGGCTGTTCGGGAAGTTCTGCTTCAACACCCTGTCGGCGCCATCGCGCAGTTCCACCAGGCCGAGCTGGTCGTAGCTCTGCGCCAGGATGTACAGCGCCTCTTCGCTGGACGGCGAGTTCTGGAACTCGGACACGGCCCGCTGCGCACGGTTGGCGGCAGCCACGAAGGCATTGCGGCGGTAGTAATAACGCGCCACATGCACCTCGTGGCTGGCCAGCGCGTTGACGATGTAGGCCATGCGCAGGCTGGCGTCGGGCGCGTACTTGGAGTCGGGGAACTGGTCCACCAGCTGCTTGAAGGACTGGAAGGCGTCGCGCGACGCCTGCTGGTCACGCTCTGACAGGTCCTGGCGCGAGATTGAGCTCAGGAAGCCCAGGTTGTCGTTGAAGTTGACCAGGCCCCGCAGGTACAGCGCGTAGTCGAAGGCCGGGCTGGAGGGGTTGAACTTGATGAAGCGGTCCAGCGTGGCCAGCGAGAGCTCACGTTCGCCCTGGCGCCACTGCACGTAGGCCAGGTCCAGCTGCGCCTGCTGGGCAATCAGCGAGCCGGCGCCCAGCGCCTCCACACGCGCGAAGCCGCGGATGGCGGCCTCGTAAGACCCGGCGTCCATCTCGGCGCGGGCGTCGGCGTACACCTCCTCGGCCGTCATGTCGCGCGGGTTCTTCGGTGCGTTGCCGCAGCCGGCTGTCAGGGCGACAACCAGGCTGGCACCAACCAGCATCAGGGCGCGTGCGCGCCGGTGGGACCACAAGCTCATGGGGACAGGGGCGCGGCAGGCAGCCGCTCGCAGAGAATGCAGCCATGGATTATAGGGACGGCCCCAACGCGGGCCCGGGCGACGAGGACGAAGCCGACACGGCCATCGAAACACGCAGCGGTGCCGTGACGTCGGCCGAACACGGCCAGCGCCTGGACAAGGTGCTCGCGGCCCGGGTGCCGGAGTTTTCGCGCACCTGGCTGCAGGCCCTGGTGGCACGCGGCCATGTGCGGCTCGATGGTGGGGTGGCCACATTGCCCGCACGCCGCGTGCGCAGCGGGCAGTCGCTGGCGGTGGAACTGGTGCCCACGGCCGAGAGCCTGGCCTTCCGCCCGGAGCCCCTGGCCATCACCGCGTTGTGGGAGGACGACCACATCCTGGTGCTGGACAAACCCGCCGGCCTGGTGGTGCACCCTGCTGCCGGCAACTGGTCGGGTACCTTGCTCAACGGCCTGCTGGCGCGCCACCCGGGCGCCGCGCAGCTGCCGCGGGCGGGCATCGTGCACCGGCTGGACAAGGACACCTCGGGTGTGATGGTCGTCGGCAAGACCCTGGCCGCCGTGACGGCGCTGTCGCGGGCCATTGCCGAGCGCAGTGTGCAGCGGCGTTACCTGGCGCTGGCCCACGGGGCCGTGGCCGAGGCCAGCTTCAGCGTGGAGGCACCGATCGGCCGCGACCCTGTTTCCCGCGTTCGCATGGCGGTGGTGGCCGGTGGCAAGGCAGCGCGCACCGACGTCACCCGGCTCGCGGTGCACGAAGGATTCAGCGCGCTGCGCTGTGCGCTGCACACCGGGCGCACCCACCAGATCCGGGTGCACCTGGCCTCGCGTGGGCACCCGCTGGTGGCCGACGCCACCTACGGCGGACGGCCCGCGCTGGGCCTGCAGCGCCAGGCCTTGCATGCCTGGCGGCTGGGGCTGGCGCACCCGCTGAGCGGCGAACCGCTGGCGGTGGTGTGCAAGCCGCCGCCGGACTTCGCGGCCGCATGGCGTGCCGTGGCCGGCGCCGAAGCGCTAGAATAGGCACCTGAAGGCCCGCGGAGAGCCGGAGCGTCGTTCAGCGACCCCGCCTCCACGGCAGCCTCGCCCCGGCCGGCAGCCCATCGTGGCCCGGCCCCTGGCACTGCCGCGATGCACCGTGAGGCGCGGCCTGCCCCCTGGACCTGGATAGGCATGAACACATCGGATGCGAAACGCGTCCTCGAGACCGCGCTCATCTGCGCGCCGGCACCGCTGCCGTTGCGTGAGCTGAAGGTGTTGTTCGACGACCAGATCGGCGCCGACACCCTGCGCATGCTGCTCGATGAACTGGCCGCCGACTGGCAGGGCCGCGGCGTGGAACTGGTCGCCCTGGCCTCGGGCTGGCGCTTCCAGAGCCGGCCCGAGATGCGCGTCTGGCTGGACCGCCTGCACCCGGAAAAGCCGCCGCACTATTCGCGGGCGGCGCTGGAGACCTTGGCCATCGTGGCCTACCGCCAGCCGGTGACCCGTGGTGACATCGAAGACATCCGCGGTGTGACCGTTAGCAGCCAGATCATCAAGCAGTTGGAAGACCGCGGCTGGATCGAAGCCATCGGCTACCGCGAGGCCCCGGGACGCCCGGCGCTGTTTGCCACGACACGCCAGTTCCTGGACGACCTGGGGCTGGAAAGCCTGTCCCAGCTGCCGCCGCTGGAGTCCCCCGGCGGCGACGCCGGGCTGGCGGCGCTGGCCAACCTGTCCGCCCCGGACGCGAGCGACGACGAGCAGCCGCAACTGCCGTTGGACGCGCCTGACGAGCCGGCCGTCCTCGCCGAGCCGCCCCAATCCCCCGCCATCCCTGCATCCCCCGAAGAGCCCACACCATGAACCCCAGCGACGCTGATCCCTCCGCGACCGAACCGGCCGCGGCTGCCACGCCCGAAGGCGCTGAAGCGGCGCCGCGCAAGCGCCGCGCGCCGCGCAAGAAGGCCGAACCGGTGGCGGGCGCGGAAGCCGCCCCGGCGCCGGAGGGCGCAACGCCGTTGACCGAAGCGCCCGCGGCCGTGCCCATGGACGCGCCGGTGGCCCAGGTGGTCGAAGCTGAAGGTGCCACCGCTGGCGAGGTCCGCGAGCCTGGGGAAAGCGGTGACAGCGGCGAGGGTGGCGAAGCCGGCGAGGGCCGCCGGGGCCGCAACCGCCGCCGGGGCCGGCGGCGTGGCGCCGAGGGGCGTGAAGACGGCCCGCCGCCCGAAGCGGTGGCGCCCGGGCTGGCGGTTGAGCGTTTTGCCGAGGTGCTCTCGGGCGCTTACGACGCTGTTGGTGAAGCCGAAGAGCCGGTGGCGGAAGAGCTTGCCGAAGCAGCACAGACCGATGCCGACGGCGACGACGCCGGCGAGGGCCTCGACGAAACAACGGGCATGGCCGACGAGGGTGAAGAAGGCCCCGGCAAGCGCGTGCTGGCCCCCGACGCCGACGCGCCCAAGCTGCACAAGGTGCTGGCCCAGGCCGGCGTCGGCTCGCGCCGCGACCTGGAGCAGATGATCACCGACGGCCGTGTCACCGTGAACGGCGAAGCCGCGCACACCGGCCAGCGCATCAGTTTTGGCGACCAGGTGCGGGTGGATGGCAAAGCCATCCGTGTGCGCATCCAGCCGCCGCGGGCCCGTGTGCTGGCGTACCACAAACCCGCCGGCGAGGTGGTGTCCCACGACGACCCGCAGCAGCGCCCCACCGTGTTCCGCCGTCTGCCGCGTTTGCAGCAGGGCAAATGGCAGTCGGTCGGCCGGCTGGACATCAACACCGAAGGCCTGCTGCTGCTGACCAACTCGGGTGAGCTGGCCAACCAGCTGATGCACCCGCGTTTTGGTGTCGAACGTGAATACGCGGTGCGCTCGCTGGGCGTGCTGGACGAAGCCCAGCGCCAGCGCCTGCTGGACGGCGTGGAGATCGACGGCCAGCGCGCCGGTTTCAAGAGCATCGAAGACGGTGGTGGCGAAGGTGCCAATCATTGGTACCGCGTCGTCATCACCGAAGGCCGCAACCGCGAGGTGCGCAAGCTCTTCGAGGCCGTGGGCCATGCTGTGAGCCGGCTGATCCGCATCCGGTATGGCTCCGTGGTGCTGCCGCGGGGTCTGAAGCGTGGGGTCTGGGTCGACCTGGGCGACGATGACGTGCGGGCGCTGCGGCGTGTGGCCGCGCCGCCGCCCGGGCCGCGGGACAACCGGGACGCGGGCCAGCCGCGCCAGGACGCACGTGGCGATGGCGGGCCGGACCGTGGCCGCCGCGGCGGTGGCAAAGGGCAGGACACCCGGCCGGTCAACCGCAACGACAACCGCAACGACAAGCGGGCCGACACCCGCCCGCCGCGCGAGAACCGTGGCCAGAACGCACCGAACCCGGCGCAGCAGGGTTTCGACAAACGTGGTGCGCCGCCGGTGCGCCGCAACGAACCGCGCCTGGCCGACTTCGACGGTGACAGCGACGACTTGCGTGGTCCGATCCCCAACCCGCTGCAACAGACCTACGACCGCACCGCGGTGCAGCGCAACAAGCAGGTGCGCGACATCCCGGAAGACGGCCCGATCCCGAACCCGCTGCAGCAGACCTACGACAAGCGCTTTGTGCAGAAAGAACGTCCGCTTGGCGGCCGCGACCGCGGTCCGAAAAATCCCGACGGCCAGCCCGACCCGATGCAGACCTCGGTGGGGTACATCGGTGCCGATGCTTTCCACCGCAAGATGAACGGCGGTGGCGGTGGCGGCGGCGGCGGGGGCGGTGGCGGCGGCGGTGGTGGCCGCCGTGGCGGTGGCGGCCGGCGCCGCTGAAACAACGCAGCGACAAGCGTCGAAGCTACAATCAGTTGTTTATCCAAGTCCTTGATTCAGGAGAGCTTTTCATGACCGTTGAACGTACCCTGTCGATCATCAAGCCCGATGCCGTGGCGAAGAACGTGATCGGACAGATCTATGCCCGCTTCGAGGGCGCCGGTCTGAAGATCGCCGCCGCCCGCATGGCGCACCTGTCGCGCGCCGAAGCCGAGGCTTTTTATGGCGTGCACCGTGCGCGTCCCTTCTTCAACGACCTGGTCAGCTTCATGATCTCCGGCCCGGTGATGATCCAGGTGCTGGAAGGTGAAGGCGCCATCGCCAAGAACCGCGACCTGATGGGCGCGACCGATCCGAAGAAGGCCGAGAAGGGCACGATCCGTGCCGATTTCGCCGACAGCATCGACGCCAACGCCGTGCATGGCAGCGACGCCCCGGAAACGGCGGCCGTCGAGGTGGCGTTTTTCTTCCCTGGCATGAACGTCTTCGCCCGCTGAGGCGGACATGGCCGTCAACCTGCTCGACTTCGACCTCGACGGGCTGACGGCCTGGTGCGAAAGCCTGGGTGAAAAGCGCTTCCGCGCCGTCCAGCTGTTCCGCTGGATCCACCAGAAAGGCGCGGCGGACTTCGACACGATGTCCGACCTCGCCAAGAGCCTGCGCGCCAAACTCGCCGGCGCCGCGGAGATCAAGGCACTGCCGGTGATCTCCGAGCATGTCTCCGGCGATGGCACGATCAAGTGGCTGTTCGATGTCGGCGGCGGTGACGCCGTGGAGACCGTCTACATCCCCGAAGACGACCGCGGCACGCTGTGTGTCTCGTCTCAGGCGGGGTGCGCTGTCGGCTGCCGTTTCTGCAGCACCGGCCACCAGGGCTTCAGCCGCAACCTGTCCACCGGCGAGATCCTGGCCCAGCTCTGGTTTGCCGAACACCGGCAGCACAAACGCCAGGGCCTGGCACCCACCGAACGGGTCATCGACAACGTCGTGATGATGGGCATGGGCGAGCCGCTGCAGAACTACGCGGCCCTGCTGCCGGCGCTGCGCGTGATGCTGGACGACCATGCCTACGGCCTGTCGCGCCGGCGTGTCACGGTGTCCACCTCGGGCGTGGTGCCGATGATCGAGCGCCTGCGCGTGGACTGCCCGGTGGCGCTGGCGGTGTCGCTGCACGCACCCGACGACGGGCTGCGCGATGAACTGGTGCCGATCAACCGCAAGTACCCGATCACCGAGTTGCTGGCCGCCTGCCGCGATTACCTGGACGCGGCGCCACGCGACTTCATCATGTTCGAGTACTGCATGCTCGACGGTGTGAACGACACCCCCGACCACGCGCAGGCGCTGGTGCAACTGATGCGGCGTGAGCGGGTGTCCTGCAAGTTCAACCTGATCCCGTTCAACCCCTTCCCGGCCTCGGGCCTGAAACGTTCACCGAACGAGCGGGTGAAGGCTTTTGCCAAGGTCCTGCTCGACGCCGGCATCGTGACCACCATACGCAAGACCCGTGGCGACGACATCGACGCCGCCTGCGGCCAACTCGCCGGCGAGGTGCAGGACCGCACCAACGCCCGGGAACGGCTGGCCTCGCGCCGGGTGGTGCCCATCGTCGCTGCCGTGGCCCCGCCCGGGGTGGCGCCATGAAGCGCCTGGTGCATGTGGCACTGCTGGGCCTCGTGCTGCTGGCCGGCTGTGCCGCACCGCCGACACAGGACCTGCGCACCGCGTCGGACATGACCGACAACGACCGCCGCGCGCGGCTGCGGCTGGACCTGGCGGCCGGCTACTTTGCCCGCGGGCAGAACAGCACCGCGCTGGACGAGGTGAAACAGGCGCTCACGGCCCGGCCCGATCTGGCCGAGGGCCACAGCCTGCGCGGGCTGATCTACGCCAGCATGGGTGAGCAGCAATTGGCCGAACAGAGCTTCCAGCGCTCGCTGCAGCTCGATCCACGCAGCGGCGACACGATGCACAACTACGGCTGGTACCTGTGCCAGCTGCAACGCTGGGACGACGCCGAGCAGCAGTTCGACCGCGCCGTCGCCCAGCCCCAGTACCGCGAGGTGGCGCGCACGCTGCTGGCCAAGGGTGTGTGCGAGGCACGTGCCGGCCGGCTGGCGCTGGCGGACAAGACCTTGACGCGCTCCTACGAGATGGACCCGGGCAACCCCGGCACGGCCTTCAACCTGGGCGAGGTGCTCTACAAACTCGGCGAGTTCGAACGCGCGCGGTTCTACCTGCGCCGCGTGAACGCCGAGCAGGCCAACGCCAACGCGCAGACGCTGTGGCTGGCCGCGCGCATCGAGAACAAGCTGGGCAACGTGGCCGGGGTGCGCAGCCTGGGCGACCAGCTGCAGCGCCGCTTCCCGCAGAGCCCGGAAGCACTGGCCTACGACAAGGGACGATTCGATGGCTGAGGAGCAAGCGGCTGGGGCTGTGGGCCTCACCGCCGGGGGCCTGCTGCGGCAGGCGCGAGAGGCTCAGGGCCTGCACATCGCGGCGCTCGCGGCGTCGCTGAAGATCCCGCAGCGCAAGCTGGAGGCCCTGGAGCGCGACCGTTTCGACGAGCTGCCCGACGCCACATTCACACGCGCGCTGGCACAGACCGTGTGCCGGGCATTGAAGATCAACCCGGTGCCTGTGCTGGCCCTGCTGCCCCGCGCGGATGTGGGCGCGCTGGACCAGGTCTCGGCCGGTCTGAACGCGCCGTTCCGCGAGCGCCCGACCGCACTCGACCCGGCGCTGGGCCCGCTGCTGCGCCACCCGGCCACCGCCATCGTGGCGCTGCTGCTGTTGGGTGCGCTGGCGTTCTGGTTCTGGCCCAGCCGGCAGGTGCCGGGGGCTGGCGAGTTGGCCGTGCCGGCTGCCCCGGCTTCGGCGCCGCCGGCCGTCGTCGAGGCAGCCTCGGCGGCCGCACCGGCCGCACCGGCCGCACTGGCCGCGTCAGAGCCGCTGGTGGAGACGGTGCACTCGGTGCCGGCGGCCGATCCGGCGACTTCGTCGGCATCGGCGCCTGCGGTCGTGGCAGGCCCTGGTGTGCTGAGCCTGCGCACCCGTGAGGCCAGCTGGATCGAGGTGGTGGACGGCAGCAACCGGTCGCTGCTGTCGCGCACCGTGCTGCCCGGTGAAAGTGTGGGCCTGGATGGGCCGGTGCCTTTGCGCATGACCATCGGCAATGCCAGCGCCACCGAGGTCTCGTTCCGTGGCCAGCCGGTGAACCTGGCGCCGCTGACCCGCGACAACATCGCGCGTGTCGAACTGAAGTGAGTGCCCCGATGTCCGACAGCCCTTTTGAAGTGACCCAAGTCCCCAACGCCAACCCCTTGCCGCGGCGCTCCCGCCAGGCGCGCGTGGTCTGGGGCAGCCGTGTCGTCACCGTGGGTGGCGACGCGCCGGTGCGTGTGCAATCGATGACCAACACCGACACGGTGGACGTGATCGGCACGGCCATCCAGGTCAAGGAGTTGGCCATCGCCGGCTCGGAGATGGTGCGCATCACCGTCAACACACCCGAAGCGGCCGATGCCGTGCCGCACATCCGCGAGCAGCTCGACCGCATGGGCATCGACGTGCCGCTGATTGGCGACTTCCACTACAACGGCCACCGCCTGCTCACCGATCACCCGGCGATGGCCGCGGCGCTGTCCAAGTACCGCATCAACCCCGGCAACGTGGGCAAGGGCGACAAACGCGACCGCCAGTTCGGCCAGATGATCGAAGCCGCGATCCGGCACGACAAGCCGGTGCGCATCGGCGTCAACTGGGGCAGCCTGGACCAGGAACTGCTGGCCACCTTGATGGACCAGAACGCCGCACGGCCCGAACCCTGGGACGCGCAGCAGGTGATGTACCAGGCGCTGATCGAGTCGGCGCTGGGCTCGGCCGCCTATGCCGCCGAGCTCGGCATGAACCCGGACCAGATCATCATCAGTTGCAAGGTCAGCGGCGTGCGCGACCTGATCGCGGTGTACCGCGGCCTGGCGCAGCGCTGCGACTACCCGCTGCACCTGGGCCTGACCGAAGCCGGCATGGGCACCAAGGGCACGGTGGCCTCGGCCGCGGCGCTGTCGGTGCTGCTGCAGGAAGGCATCGGTGACACCATCCGCGTCAGCCTGACCCCGCAGCCGGGTGAAGCGCGCACGCAGGAGGTGGCGGTGGCGCTGGAGATCCTGCAGGCCCTGGGCCTGCGCAGCTTCAACCCCAGCGTCACGGCCTGCCCGGGCTGTGGCCGCACCACCAGCACCACCTTCCAGGAGCTGGCCAAGCAGATCGACGATTTCCTGCGCGCGCAGATGCCGGTCTGGAAGACCCGTTACCCCGGCGTGGAGACGATGAAGGTGGCCGTGATGGGCTGCATCGTCAACGGCCCGGGCGAAAGCAAACACGCCGACATCGGC
>JADMJD010000027.1 GCA_018780805.1 Rubrivivax sp.
AGGTGGTGGTGGTGAACGACAAGTTCGGCATCCGCCTGACCGACATCGTGACCCCCAGCGAGCGCATGCGGCGCCTGTCGAAGACATGAGCACCACACGGCCGTTCCGAAGGTGCTCACCCCCCCTCGCGGGGACGACGCGCAGCGTCAAGGGGGCTCAATGAGCACCACTTCTCTCACACCGCTGCTGTGGTTCGTCGGCGTGATCTGCCTGATCCCGCTGCTGCTGTGGATGGTCAAGCGCAGCCCCATGGGCAGCAGCCTGAGCAACGGCCCGGTGCGCCAGGTGGGTGTGCTGCCGCTGTCGCCGTCGCAGCGCCTGGTGACGGTGGAAGTGGGCCAGGGTGAAGACCGGCTCTGGCTGGTGCTGGGCGTCACGCCCAACAGCATCAACACCCTGCACACGATGGCGCCGCACACGGCGGTGCCTGGCGGGCTGCCCACCGGCGGGGCCACGCCACAGACCACCTTTGCGCAGCTGCTGCAGCGCATGCAAGGCCGGGGGCCCGATGCGCGCTGACCTGATTCGATCAGCCCTCGCCTTGTCGGTGTTGTCGGCCCTTTCTGCAGGCGCTTTAGCCCAGGGCACGCCCGGCGTGCCTGGCAACAGCCTGCCGCTGATGGTGGGCCAGGGCGCGGGTGGCACCACGTACTCGGTGCCGATCCAGACCCTGCTGTTTTTCACCGCCCTGTCCTTCCTGCCGGCGCTGATGCTGATGATGACGGGCTTCACCCGCATCGTCATCGTGCTGTCGCTGCTGCGCCAGGCCATGGGCACACCGGCGGCACCGCCCAACCAGGTGCTGATCGGGCTGAGCCTGTTCCTGACCTTCTTCGTGATGTCGCCCACCTTCGACCGCGTCTACGAGCAGGCCTACGCCCCGTTTGCGGCCAACCAGATCGCCTTCGACGAAGCGCTCAAGCGTGGCGAGGTGCCGATGCGCGAGTTCATGCTGAAGCAGACGCGCCAGGGTGACGTGCAGCTGTTTTCCAAGATGGCCAAGCTGCCAGCGGACATCAAACCGGAGCAGGTGCCGCTGCGGGTGCTGGTGCCGGCCTTCGTGACCAGCGAGCTGAAGAGTGCGTTCCAGATCGGCTTCCTGATCTTCGTGCCCTTCCTGATCATCGACATGATCGTCGCCAGCGTGCTGATGAGCCTGGGCATGATGATGTTGTCGCCGGTGCTGGTGGCCCTGCCCTTCAAGCTGATGCTGTTTGTGCTGGCCGATGGCTGGAACCTGCTGCTGGGCTCGTTGGCGGCATCCTTCGCGCAATAGGACAGCGATGGACAGCCAACAGGTTTTCACGCTCGGCCAGCAGGGCCTGATGGTGCTGCTGACGGTCTCGGCGCCGATGCTGGTGATCGTGCTCGTGGTCGGCTTGCTGGTCAGCATCTTCCAGGCCGCGACGCAGATCAGCGAAGCCACGCTGAGCTTCGTGCCCAAGATCATCGCCGCCGTGGCGGTGATGGCCCTGCTCGGCCCCTGGATGATGAGCACGCTGGTGGAGTACCTGCGTGAGACGCTGATGATGATCCCCGGCGCGGTGGGCTGATCGGGTCAACAACGGCCATGGTCGAGATCGCCGAAGCCCAGATCCTGGCGTGGATCACGCCCGTGCTGTGGCCCTTCCTGCGCACGCTGGCGATGTTCACGGCACTGCCGGTGCTGGGCACACGCACCGTACCGGCACGCGTGCGGGTGGCGCTGTCGGCGCTGGTGGCGCTGGCCTCGCAGGCCAGCCTGCCGCCGATGCCGGTGGTGCCGCTGGATTCACCGTTGGCCTTTTTGCTGGTGGTGCAACAGGTGGTGATCGGCCTGTGCGTGGGTTTTGCCGTGCGGGTGGTGTTTGCCGCGGTGGAATTCGCCGGCGAGCTGGTCGGCCTGCAGATGGGCTTGAACTTCGCCGGTTTTTTCGACCCGGCCACCGCCTCGACCAGCACGGCGCTGAGCCGCTTCTACGGCACCATGGTGGCCTGGCTGTTTGTCGTCATCAACGGCCACCTGCTGGTGCTGGCCGCGCTGCTGCAGAGTTTCGAGACCTTTCCGGTCGGCCCGGAGCCCATGGGTTTCCTGCGCGCCACGCTGCCCCACCAGTGGGGGGCCGAGATCTTCATGACCGGGCTGTGGATCGCCGTGCCGATGGTGGCGATGCTGCTGTTCGTGAACCTGGTGCTGGGCGTGATCTCGCGCGTGGCGGCGCAGATCAACATCTTTGCCGTCGGGTTCCCGATCACGGTGTCCGTCGGCCTGATCGGCACCCTGGTGACGCTGCCCCTGTTGCAGACCCCGTTCACGATGGCGCTGGAGCGTCTGCTGGTCGTTTTCCGCTGATCCCGAGGAAGCGGAGTTACAAGCCGATTACAGTTTTCTCTGTAAGTAAATTACAGGGTTAGACCTCCCCCGTCGATAGGTGATGCCCCAAGCCGGGGCACTGCCAAGCCCGGCTATAGTTTGCGCCTTCACGGCACCGGCAGAGTGCCGTCCCCGACAGCAGCGGCCCGCTTCTTGCAAAGAGACGGGCTACTGGAGGAAGTGAGTGGATTACGCCCAGCAGCAGAGAAACCCCGGCAAACACACGGTCGGCATAGGCATCGTCATCGCGATGCACTTGCTGCTCGCGTGGGCCCTGGTCAGCGGCCTGGCCCGCAAGATGGTGGATGTCATCAAGGCCCCCATCGAGACCAAGATCATCGAGGAGGTGCAGCCCCCGCCGCCGCCGCCGCCCGAGAACCTGCCGCCCCCGCCCAAGTTCGCCCCGCCCCCGCCGTCCTTCGTGCCGCCGCCCGAGGTGGTGGTGAACAACCCGCCGCCCGCGCCGACCATCACCGTCACGCGCGATGTGCCGCCGCCGGCGCCGCCGGTGAGCATCGCGCCGGCCGGGCCCCCGGGACCACCAGCGGTGGCGGCGCCGCCCGCACCGAAGCGCGCGCCTACGCCCTTCATCGGCAACGCGGGTGATTGCGCGCCGAAGAGCGAGGACTACCCCGCCGCTGCAGCACGCGCCCAGGCCACCGGGACGACCATCATGCGCTTCACGATCGGCGCTGACGGCAAGATGAACAACGCCGAGGTGGTGCGGTCCGCAGGGTCTTCGCGCGAGCATCGCTTGCTCGACCGCCTGGCAATCCAGAAATTCAGCGAATGTTCGTTCAAGCCCGGCCTCGACGAAAACGGCAAGCCCGTTGGCGGAACGATGAACGTCGAGTTTGTCTGGAAGATCGACTGAGCGGCCCACCTGCCGCCATCCCATTTGTCTTCAGCTGGTGACGGCCACGGGCCGCACCTCATTTGTCGGAGTGAACATGTCCATGACCCAGTCCTTGCGTGCCGCCATCGGCGCCGCCCTGATCGCCGCTGCTTCGCTGCTGGCACCCACCCCCGTGCTGGCCCAGGCGGCGTCCGAGCCGGCCGCAGCGGCCGCGCCTGCGCCCGCCGCCGCGCCGGCTGAGGCCCCGGTCACGCAGGAGGAGATCGTCAACCCGTACAGCCTCGAGTCGATGTGGGCCAAGAGCGACGTGATCGCCAAGTCCGTGCTCGTCATCATGGTCATCATGTCCATGGCCAGCTGGTACGTCATCTTCACCAAGCTCTGGGAGCAGAGCAAGCTGATGAAGAGTGGCGCCAAGGCCACCAAGACCTTCTGGACGGCCGGCACGGTGAAGGCCGGCATCGGCACCCTGGAAGAAGGCAGCGCCTTCCGCTACATCGCTGAAAGCGGCGTCAAGGCCAGCGAACACCACGAAGGCACGCTGGTCGAGCAGATCGACCTGCACACCTGGGTCTCGATGTCGGTGCAGCGTGCGATCGACAGCGTCAACAACCGCCTGCAGGACGGCATGGCCGTGCTGGCCACGGTGGGCTCCACCGCGCCGTTCGTCGGCCTGTTCGGCACCGTCTGGGGCATCTACCACGCGCTGACGGCCATCGGCATCTCCGGCCAGGCGTCCATCGACAAGGTGGCCGGCCCGGTGGGTGAGGCGCTGATCATGACCGCCATCGGCCTGGCCGTCGCGGTGCCGGCGGTGATGGGCTACAACTGGCTGATCCGCCGCAACAAGAGCGCGATGGAAACCGTGCGCACCTTCGGCTCCGACGTGCACAACGTGCTGCTGGCCGGCAAGAAGTGAGTCTGTCAGGCGCTGACAGGAGCACACCATGTCGATGAACGTCGGCTCTGCCGAAGAAGGCGAAGAGAGCTTCAACTCCACCATCAACACCACGCCGCTGGTGGACGTGATGCTGGTGCTGTTGATCATCTTCCTGATCACGATCCCGGTGGTCACGCAGTCGATCGCGCTGCAGTTGCCCAAGGAGCGCAACCTCCCGACGCAGACCAAACCCGAGAACATCGTGATCGCGGTCAACCGCGAGGGTGACATCCACTGGGGCATGCAGCCGGTGCCCAGCATCGAGGCCCTGGTCGACCGGCTGAAGGTCGAGGCGGTGAAGGAACCGCAGCCCGAGGTGCACATCCGGGGCGACCTGCAGGTCCGCTACGAGGCCGTGGGCCGTGTGGTCGTGGCCTGCCAGCGCGCGGGCATCGCCAAGGTCGGCTTCATCACCGAGCCACCTGCGCGTGGCCAGTGAGCCGGTAAAAGGAGTTCCACAATGTCTATGAATGTTGGCGGCGAAGGCGGCGAAGACGAGGTGTTGGTCGACATCAACACCACGCCGCTGATCGACGTGATGCTGGTGCTGTTGATCATGTTCATCATCACGATCCCGGTGCAGACACACGCGGTCAAGATGAACATGCCCATCGGCCCGTCCAGCCCGCCCCCCAAACCGCCGGAGATCATCCGCATCGACGTCGATTTCGACGGCCGCATCGGCTGGAACGGCGAGGTCGTGCCCGACCGTGGCACGCTGGAAGGCAAGCTGCTGGCCGTGGCGGCCATGCCCGACCAGCCCGAGGTGCACCTGCGCCCGAACAAGCTGGTGCAGTACGAAACCGTGGCAATGATCATGGCCTCGGCCCAGCGCCTGGGCGTCACCAAGATCGGCCTGGTGGGCAACGAACAGTTCATGAACTGAACTTTCACCACCGCAAGGGGGTCGGTCCGAGAGCAACGGCCGACCCCGTTTTGTTTTGTGAAGACCAGGAAGCTGACCGATGAAGAACCTGCGCACCCTTGTCCTGGCCCTGGCCACCGCCGGCCTGTTGACCACCGCCCTCGCCCAGGGCCTGCGCCCCGAAGTGGGCAAACCTCTGCAGCAAGCTGGTGAACTGCTGAAAGCCGGCAAGGGCAAGGAAGCGATGGCCAAGGTGCGCGAAGCCGAGGCCGTGCCCAACCGCACGCCGGCCGAACAGCTGACCATCGACCGCATGAAGGGTGCCGCCGCCCAGCGCGCCGGCGACAACGCCACCGCGGTGCAGGCGCTGGAAGCGGTGTTCAACAAGGTCACGGGCGCCGAGCAGGCGCAGACCGCGGAACAGCTCGCCTTTGCCTACTCGCAGCTGCGCGACTGGGCCAAATCTCAGCAATGGGCCAGCAAGGCCCAGCAACTGGGCAGCAACAGCGCCCAGCTCAAGCAGCTGGTGACTTACCTGCAATCGCAGTCGGGGGACTACGGCGCCATCGCCAAGGACGCCGCCGCCGCCATCGCCGCCGCCGAGCAGGCTGGACGCCGCCCTGAAGAAGGTGATCTGCTGCGCCTGGCCGACGCGCAGCAGCGCAGCAACCAGAGCGCGGGTTACATCAACACGCTGGAAAAGCTGCTCGCCAACTACCCGAAGAAGGATTACTGGTCGGCCTACCTGGGCCGCCTGACCCGCAAGCCGGGTTTTGCGCAGCGCCTGGGCCTGGACGTGATGCGCCTGCGCCTGGCCAGCGGCACGCTGGAAAAAACCGACGACTTCATGGAGATGGCCCAGCTTGCCATCCAGGCCGGCCACCCGGCCGAAGGCGTGGACATCGTCGAAAAGGGTTTTGCCGCCAAGGCCCTGGGGGTCGGCCCCGAGGCCGAGCGCCATGGCCGCCTGAAAGACCTGGCCATCAAGCGTGCGGCCGAGAAGAAGGCGTCCATCGCCGCCGATGCGGCGGCCGCAGCCGCCGCACCGGAAGGGGATGCGCTGGTCGAGGTGGGTTACAGCTATGTCACGATGGGCCAGGCCGAGCAAGGCGTGAAGCTGATCGAACAAGGCATCGCCAAGGGCAAGCTCAAGCGTCCGGAAGACGCCAAGCTGCGCCTGGGCATGGCGCAGATCCAGTCGCCAGCGCTCAAGGCCAAGGGCCTGCAGACCCTGCGCAGCATCAAGGGCACCGATGGCGTGGCCGAAGTCGGCCGGCTGTGGACGGTCCTGGCCCGCTGATCAGCGGGCCATGGGTGGAACTGCCCGCTGATGCAGCGGGCCTTTTTTTGATCAACTGCCGGCTGCGGCCTCGGCCAACAGGTCGCGGCCGATGATCAGGCGCTGCACCTCGGTGGCGCCTTCGTAGATGCGCAGGGCACGGATCTCGCGGTAGAGCGATTCCACCACCGCGCCCACGCGCACCCCCGTGCCACCGTGCATCTGCAGCGCACGGTCGATGACACGCTGTGCGTTTTCGGTGGCCACCATCTTGGCCATCGCCGCTTCGCGTGTGGTGCGTTGGCCTTGCACATCACGCTGCCAGGCCGCGCGGTAGGTCAACAACGCGCCGGCATCAATGTCAGCCGCCATGTCGCCCAACGCCGCCTGCGTGAGCTGGAAATCGCTGAGCTGCTGGCTGAACATGCGGCGCTGCGTGCTGTAGGCCAGCGCTTCGTCCAGCGCGCGGCGCGCAAACCCCAGGGCTGCCGCCGCCACCGAGGCGCGAAAGATGTCCAGCGTGCGCATCGCGAGCTTGAAACCTTCACCGGCGGTGCCCAGCAGGTGGTGCTTCGGCACGCGGCAGGCTTCGAACTTCAAGCGTGCCAGCGGGTGCGGCGCGATGACCTCGATGCGTTCTGCGATGCTGAAGCCCGGCGTGCCGGCGTGCACCACGAAGGCCGACAGGCCACGGGTGCCGGGCTGCTCGCCGGTGCGCGCGAAGACGCAGTAGATGTCGGCAATGCCGCCGTTGGAGATCCAGGTCTTTTCGCCGTCCAGCACCCAGTTGTCGCCGTCGTCCCTCGCGGTGCAGGCAATGGCGGCCACATCGGAACCGGCACCCGGCTCGGACAGCGCAAAGGCCGTGATGCACTCGCCGCGCGCCACCCGCGGCAGGATCTCGGCCTGCAGCGCCGGGCTCCCGGCCAGCGTGATGGGGCCGCTGCCCAGGCCCTGCATCGCAAACGCGAAATCGGCCAGGCCGTCGTGCCGGGCCAGGGTTTCACGGCAGACCACGAGTGCACGCGAATCCAATGCCGCACGCGCCCCGCCAAAGGCCGCCGGCACGCAGTGGCGCAGCACGCCGGCTTCGCCCAGCTGGCGCACCAGGGCGCGGCAGGTGGCGTCGGCATCGTGGTGGTCCAGGCCCTGCAGGTGCTGCGCGCTCCAGGTGTCGAGCTGCTGGGCCAGCGCACGGTGTTCAGCGTCGAAAAACGGCAGGTCGAGGTGGCCGAGGCGGGACATGGCGGGGCTCCGGAAGGCTGCCGATGGAGACGTGATTGTGGGTCCGATTTGCTTTAGTTGTAAAGCATTCGACACCTGCTGGACAATGCCTGAATGCCTGCTTACCCCGATTGGGCCGAAGACCTCGGCCACGGTGTCCATGCCATCGACACCGGTTTCCACCGACCGCGTTTTGACGCCGCCTACCTGTTGGTGCACGGCGGCCGAGCGGCCTTCATCGACACCGGCACCAACTTCGCCGTGCCGCGTTTGTTGGGCCTGCTGGACGCGCTGGGCCTGCCGCGCGACGCGGTCGAGCACGTGATCCCGACCCATGTGCACCTGGACCACGCCGGCGGTGTCGGCCTGCTGATGCAGGCCCTGCCCCAGGCCACGCTGTGGGTGCACCCCCGCGGTGCGCGCCACCTGATCGACCCGCGCCAGTTGTTCGACGGCGCGCTGGCCGTCTACGGCGCGGCCGAGATGGCACGGTCCTATGGCGAGCTGGTGCCGGTGCCCGCTGAGCGCGTGCGGGAGACCGCTGATGGCGACATGATCACACTCGCCGGCCGCCGCATCGAGGTGGCCCACACGCCCGGCCATGCACGCCACCACCATTGCCTGTGGGACGAGGCCACACGCGGCTGGTTCACCGGCGACACCTTCGGTCTGAGCTACCGCGAGTTCGACAGCGCACGCGGGCCGTGGATCGTGCCGACCACCACACCGGTGCAGTTCGAACCCGGGCCGCTGCGCGAATCACTGCAGCGCCTGCTGGCGCGCGCGCCGGACTGCATGTACCTCACACACTATGGCCGTGTGCACGACGTGCCGCGCCTGGGCGCGCTGCTGCTGGGCCTGCTGGACGACATGGTGGCAGTGGCACAGGCCGTGCCCCTGGGACCGGGCCGGCACGAAGGGCTGAAACACGGCATGCGCGACCTGTTCGGCCGCAGCCTGGCAGCCCACGGCAGCACGCTCGACGCTGCCGCGCTGGATCAGTTGCTGGCGATGGACCTGGAGCTCAACGCACAAGGCCTGGCCATCTGGCTGGACCGGGCCGCTCGCTAAACTCAGCAGCCCAACAGGAAACACGATGAAAAAAGCCATCCATTTTGGCCTCGGTGACCGCGTGGCCATCGTCACCGGCGGTGCCCAGGGCATCGGCGCCGCCTGCGCCCGCCGCCTGGCCACTGAAGGTGCCGCCGTCGCCCTCTGGGACCTGGCCGACGCCGCCGGCCGGGCCCTGGCCGACGAGCTGGCCGCAGCCGGCGCCCGCACGCTCTACTGCCGCTGCAACGTGGCCCACAAGGCGGAGGTGGATGCCGCGCTGGCGCAGACCGAAGCCGCACTCGGCCCGGTGGACGCGCTGGTCAACAACGCCGGCATCTTCAAGGCCGCCGAGTTCCTGGACATCACGGAAGCCGACTGGGACGCCGTGATCGCCGTCAACCTGAAAGGCTCGTTCCTGGTCGGCCAGGCCGTGGCACGTGGCATGGCGCAGCGCCAGCGCGGCGCCATCGTCAACATGAGCTCGGTCAACGGCGTGCTGACCATCCCCACCATCGCCAGCTACAACGCCAGCAAGGGCGCGATCAACCAGCTCACGCGCGTGATGGCGCTGTCGCTCGCCGACCGGGGTGTGCGTGTCAACGCCGTCGCACCCGGCACCATCGCCACCGAACTGGCACGCAAGGCCGTGTTGACCAGCGACGAGGCCAAGGCCCGCATCATGAGCCGCACGCCGATGAAGCGCCTGGGCGAGCCCGAAGAGATTGCCGACGTGGTGGCCTACCTGCTGAGCGACGCTTCGAGTTACGTCACCGGCGAGATCGTCACCGCCGATGGCGGCCGCATGACGCTGAACTACACCGTTTGACCATGGACAAGACCTTGAACGCCGGCCTGAACGTCGGCTCGGGCGCCGAGCTGAGTTTCGACGTCAGCGACGCCGACTTCGAAACCACCGTCCTGAAACGCAGCTTCCAGGTGCCGGTGCTGCTGGACTGCTGGGCGCCCTGGTGCGGGCCCTGCAAGCAGCTCAAGCCGCTGCTGGAAAAGCTGGCCACGGCCTACGAAGGCCGCTTCGTGCTGGCCAAGCTGAATTCCGACGAGTGCCCGCAGGTGGCCGGCATGCTGGGCCTGCGCAGCATCCCGCATGTGCTGCTGTTCAAGGACGGCCGGCCGGTGGACCAGTTCACCGGTGCCTTGCCCGAGTCGCGCATCCGCGCCTTCCTCGATGCCCATGTGCAGGCGCCCTCCCCGGCCAAGCTGCTGCTGCAGCAGTCGGCAGAGGAACCTTCCCACGCCGAGGCCGTGGCCCTGCTGGAAGAAGCACAGGCGCTGGACCCGCGCGAGCCCGCCATCGCCAAGGCCCTGGCTGAACGTGCCGCGCTGCTGAAGGCCGAGCAGGACTTCGAGGCGCTGCAGCCGGCCGGCGACCCGGCCGATCTCCAGGCCCGGCTGGCGGCCAACCCCAAGGACCACGCGGCCCGTTTCGACCTGGCTGCGCTGCTGGCCCACGGTGGCGACTTTGCCGCCGCCTTCGAGCAGCTGCTGGAGGTGGTGCTGCGCGACAAGGCCGACCACCGCGAGGCCGCGCGGGTGCGCATGGTCGAGTGGTTCGGCCTGTGCCCCGACCCGGCCATCAAGGACCGCGCGCAGCGCCGCCTGGCGATGTACCTGAACTGAATCCCAGAACTGAAAGACCCGCCCCCATGCGACTCCTCCACACCATGCTGCGCGTCGGCGACCTGCAGCGCTCGATCGATTTCTACACCCAGGTGATGGGCATGACGCTGCTGCGCACCAGCGAAAACCCGTCGCAGGCCTATTCGCTGGCCTTCCTGGGCTACGGCAAGAACCCCGAACACGCGGAGCTGGAGCTGACCTACAACCACGGTGTCAGAAGCTACGACATCGGCACCGCCTACGGCCACATCGCCATCGGCGTGCCCGATGCCTACGCGGCCTGCGAGAAGATCCGCCACAACGGCGGCAACGTCACGCGCGAAGCAGGCCCGGTCAAGGGCGGCACGACGGTGATCGCCTTCATCACCGATCCGGACGGCTACAAGGTCGAGCTGATCCAGCGCGCCGATGCAGCGGCGGGTGTCGGTCTGGGCTGAGCCGCCGGCCATGTACCTGCCCAAGCACTTCGAGCAGACCGACGCGGCGACGCTGCACGCGCTGATGCGGGACCACCCGCTCGCGATGCTGGTCAGCAGCGGGCCCGACGGGCTGACCGCCGACCATGTGCCGCTGGAGTTCGACGTGGCCACGTCAACGTTGCGCGGCCATGTGGCCCGTGCCAACCCGCTGTGGCGCTTGGCCGGACAGCCGGTGCTGGCGGTGTTCCGCGGGCCCGAGGCCTATGTGTCGCCGTCGTGGTACCCGTCCAAGGCCGAGCACCACAAGGTCGTGCCGACCTGGAACTACGCCGTGGTGCATGCACACGGCGTGCTGCAGGCGGTGGAAGATGCACCCTGGCTGCACGCACTGGTGAGCCGGCTCACCGATCACCACGAACACCACCATGCAAGCCCCGGTGCCCAGCCTTGGGCGGTGCAAGACGCCCCCGAGGACTACGTGCAGCAGATGCTGCGCGCCATCGTCGGCATCCAGATCCCGGTGACGCGGCTGGTGGGCAAGTGGAAGGTCAGCCAGAACCGCAGCACGGCCGACCGCGCCGGAGTGGCGCAGGGCCTGGCCGACCACGCCACGGCGATGGCCGTGCTGGTCAAGCCTTAGCGCGGCGGTTCAGACGTTGCCTGCCCAGGGCAGCAGTTCCTCCGGCGGCGCTTCCTCGCGGCACAGTTCACCGAAACCCAGCGCGTCGCAGGCGGCACGCAGACCGGGGAGGAAGTTCGCCGGCCGCACCGCGAAGCCTGCGCCGAGTGTGGCGCCATGCACCAGGAACAGCACACACAAACGGCCTGGCAGGATCACAAGTGACGACATGGCGGCATGATCGCGCCGCCTGCAGGGCGCCAATCGGCCGAAGAAGGCGCCGCCCGCCCCTCAGTTGTCAGCCCGCGCGCAAGGCACCCGCGGCCTGGGACAGACGGGTGATGCGGGCCCAGTCGCCCGCTTCCACCGCATCGGCCGGCGTCAGCCAGGAGCCGCCGCAGACCTTGACGTTGGGCAGCGCCAGGAACTGTGGCGCGCTCTCCACCGTGATGCCGCCGGTGGGGCAGAACACCACATCGGGGAACGGCCCGGCCAGCGCCTTCAGCATCGGGATGCCACCCGCCGCGGTGGCCGGGAAGAACTTCAGGAAGGACAGGCCGTCGGCCTGCGCCATCATCACCTCGCTGGCGGTGGCCACGCCGGGCAGCAGCGGCAGGCCGATCTCGCGGCAGGTGCGGCCAACTTCGGGCGTGTAACCCGGGCTGACGCCGAACACGCAGCCGGCATCCCGCGCCGCCCGGGCGTCGGCGCCCGAGCGGATGGTGCCGGCGCCCACGATGGCCTGCGGCACCGCCTTCGCGATGGCCGCCATGCAGTCCAGCGCCACGGGGGTGCGCAACGTGATCTCCAGCACCCGCACACCGCCGGCCACCAGGGCCTCGGCCAGCGGCACGGCGTCCTGCACACGCTGCAGCACGATGACGGGGATGACGGGGCCGTGGGTGACGAGGTCCAGGGTGTTCATGCGGGGGTGTTCTTTCAAAGCCAGTTTCACTGCCAAGTTCACAGCCAGGTGATCGCGCCTTCTTCGGCGCTGCGCACTGTGCGGCGCATGCCGCCGAAGAGGTCGCGGCCCAGGTCGTGTGTGTTGGCCTCGGCTTGCGCGGCGTCGATGACGGCATGGGCGCGGGCGGCCCACTCGGCCGGGTCCACCAGCGCCTCCAGGGTGCCGGCCTCGGCGTCCAGGCGGATCAGGTCACCGTCGCGCACGCGGCCGATGGGGCCATCGGCCAGCGCCTCGGGGCTCAGGTGGATGGCGGCCGGCACCTTGCCCGACGCCCCGCTCATGCGGCCGTCTGTGACCAGCGCCACCTTGAAACCCTGCCCTTGCAACACCGCCAGCGGCGGCGTGAGCTTGTGCAGCTCGGGCATGCCATTCGCCCGCGGGCCCTGGAAGCGCACGACGGCAACGAAGTCGCGTGCCAACTGGCCGTCGGCAAAGGCCTGCAACAACGCCTCCTGGCTGTCGAACACCAGCGCCGGGGCTTCGATGATGTGGCGGTCGGCCGGCACCGACGACACCTTGATCACCGAGCGGCCGAGGTTGCCTGCCAGAAGCTTGAGGCCTCCACTCCCGGAAAACGGCTGGGCGCCCGTGCGCACGATGCTGTCATCGCCCGGCGCGGTGGGCAGGTCCTGCCACTGCACCGTGTTGTCGGCGGCGTGCGGCAGGCGTGTGTACGCGGCCAGGCCGTCGTGGTGCACCGTGGCCACATCGGCGTGCAGCCAGCCGCCTTGCAGCAGCTCGCGCAGCACGAAACCAGGGCCGCCGGCGGCCTGGAACTGGTTCACGTCGGCGCTGCCATTGGGGTAGACACGCGCCAGCAGCGGCACCGCGGCCGAGAGCTCGGCAAAGTCCGTCCAGTCGATCAGCAGGCCGGCGGAGCGCGCCACCGCCACCCAGTGGATCAGGTGGTTGGTGGAGCCACCGGTGGCCAGCAGCGCCACCATCGCGTTGACGATCACGCGCTCGTCCACCAGCCGGCCGATGGGCGTGAAGCGGTTGCCTCCGCGGCGGATGGCCAGCAGTTCGTGCACGGCCTCGCGCGTGAGTGCCTCACGCAGGCCGTCGTGCGGGTGCACAAACGCGGCGCCGGGCACGTGCAGGCCCATCGCCTCGAGCAGCATCTGGTTGCTGTTGGCGGTGCCGTAGAAGGTGCAGGTGCCGGGGCCGTGGTAAGCGGCACTTTCGGCCTCTAGCAATTCCGCCCGGCCCACGAGCTTCTGGGCATACTGTTCACGCACCTTGGCCTTGGCGTTGTTGGACAGCCCCGTGCTCATCGGCCCGGCCGGCACGAAGACACAAGGCAGGTGCCCAAAATGCAGCGCCCCGATCAACAGACCCGGCACGATCTTGTCGCACACGCCCAGCAACAGGGCGCCATCAAACACGTCGTGTGTCAGCGCCACGGCCGTGCCCATGGCGATGTTGTCGCGGCTGAACAGGCTCAGCTCCATGCCGGGCAGGCCCTGGGTGACACCGTCGCACATGGCCGGCACCCCGCCCGCCACCTGCACCGTGGCGCCGGCACGCTGCGCTTCGTCGCGGATCACGTCCGGAAAACCGGCGTAGGGCTGGTGCGCCGACAGCATGTCGTTGTAGGCCGTGACCACGCCGATGTGCGGCGCCCGTTCGGCCACGACCTTGAACTTGTCGGCACCTGGCAATGCCGCAAAAGCGTGCGCCACGTTGGCACAGCCCATGCGTTCGGAGCCACGCGGCCGGTCAACGAGTCGGTCCACACGCGCAAGATAGGCCGCCCGCAGCGCGGCGCTGCGCTGGCGGATGCGGTCGGTGACCTGCACGATGGCGGTCTTCATGGGGGCTGTCATGGCAGGCCGGCTCCGGATGTAACCATGGAGTTGATTATTGAGTAACCGAGTTACAGCGTCAATGCATCCGGCGGCGGTGCTGGACGACTTGCAGCGGCAGTGGGGCCCGCAGAAGGCGCTTTGGGTGTTCGGTTACGCCTCCTTGATCTGGCGGCCGGAGTTCCACGCCGACGAACAACGTGGCGCCCTGGTGCACGGCTGGCACCGGGCGCTGCGCATGCGCTCGCGCATCAACCGCGGCACGCCGGAGCGGCCCGGACTGGTGTTTGCGCTGCTGCCCGGGGGCGCCTGCCGCGGTGAGGTCTACCGCCTGCCGGCCGCGCAGGCCGAAGCCGAGCTGGAGCGCCTGTGGCAGCGCGAGATGCCCACCGGCGTCTACACCCCGCGCTGGCTGCCCTGCCGCACGCCGCAGGGCACGGTGCCGGCGCTGGCCTTCACGCTGCACCATGGCAGCGAGGCCTGCCTGGGCCGGCTGCCCGACGCCGAGGTGCTGGACATCCTGCGCCACGCCCGCGGGCGTTATGGCACCACGCTGGAGTACCTGGAGCGCACGGCGCTGGCGCTGCGGGAGCGCGGCATCGTGGACGTGGAAATCGAGCGCCTGATGGCGCTGGCGGCGCGTGCAGGCCTGGTTCAGGCCACGCCGGCAGCGGCACGTGCAGCGGCGAGGTCGGCTTCGGTGTCGACGTCGATCAACACACCCGGGTCGTCCAGCTCCACCGCCAAGGCCGGGTAACGCGCCACCAGGCGGCGCGCACCTTCGTCGCCCGTGAGTGCGATGAGCTCCGACACCAACTCGGCGGCAAAACCCACCGGGTGCCCGCGCCGGCCACGGTGCTGGGCATAGGCCACGGCGTTGTCGGCCAGGGCGCGGCCGACAGCCACCAGCGATGCCGGCCGCACCAGCGGCATGTCGGCCGGCAGCACCAGCCAGCCGCGCGCACCGGCCTGCGCCGCCACACCGGCGGCGATGGAGTGGCCCATGCCGCGCTCCGCTTCTTCATCCGACAGCACCAGCAGGTCGCGTGTGGCCACCAGCGGCGCTGCGCTGGGCACCAGCGCAGCGGTGGTGACCACCGCCACCGGGTAGCCGGTTTCCAGGGCATGGCGCAGCGTGGCCGTGAACACCGTGCCCGTGCCCAGCGGCTGCATCAGCTTGTGGCCGGCCGCGCCGAAGCGGCGGCTCTGGCCGGCCGCCAGCACCAGGATGGTGGGGCGCGTGTTGATGATCATGCGGCGGCAAGCATGGCCGTGCCCCGCCAGCGCCGACAGTGGGAGCTTCACCTACGGTCTTCCACGTAAGGGCATCACCGGGGCGCCGCGTCCTACACTGGGTGGATGAACATCGCCGATCTGCGCAAGAGCTACGAACGCGACGCCCTGGATGAACAAGCCGCCGACCCCGACCCGCTGCGCCAGTTCCAGCGCTGGCTGCAGCAGGCGCTGGACGCCCAACTGCCCGAACCCAATGCGATGACCCTGGCCACGGTGGGCGACGACGGCCGGCCTTCGTCGCGCATCGTGCTCATCAAGGGCTGCGATGAACGTGGCCTGGTCTGGTACACCAACCGCCACAGCCGCAAGGGCCGCGACCTGGCCGCACGGCCGTTTGCGGCGCTGCAGTTCCACTGGGTCGAGCTGGAACGGGTGGTGCGCATCGAAGGGCGGGTGGAACACACCTCGGACGAAGAATCCGACGCCTACTACGCCAGCCGGCCGCTGGATTCACGCATCGGCGCCTGGGCCTCGCCGCAGAGCGAGGTGATCAGCTCGCGCGCGGTGCTGGTGGCCAACGCGGCCCAGGTCTCGGCGCGCCACCTGCTGAACCCGCCGCGGCCGCCGCACTGGGGCGGCTACCGCCTGAAACCCGACCGCTGGGAGTTCTGGCAGGGCCGCAAGAGCCGGTTGCACGACCGCCTGCGTTACCGGCAGAACGACAGTCAGGACGGGCCGAACCCGCCCGATGGCGTGTGGATCAGGGAGCGTCTGGCGCCGTGACGGGCCCGGCCGCCAGCCGGTCCAGCCCGGCCAGGAAGTGGTCGAAAGCGATGGGTTTGGTCCAGTAGTCGTCAAAACCCAGGGCCAGCGCGTCCCGGATGTCCTCGGGCATCGCGTTGGCCGACAGCGCGATCACGCGGCAACCGGCCAGCAACGGGTCGGCCCGCAGCCGCGTCAGCACGGTCTGGCCCGGGATGTCGGGCAGGTGCAGGTCCAGCAGCACCACATCGGGCCGCTCGGCGCGCGCCAGGGCCAGGCCGGTCTCGCCGTCTTCGGCGCTGAAGAAGCGGATGCCGGGGCGCATCGACACCAGCTCCTGCACCAGCATCAGGTTGACGGGGTTGTCCTCGACGCACAGCAGGCTCAGCCGCGGCACCACGGTGGGCTCGGACCCGGCCGCGCTGAGCGGCAGGCGCACGACCAGCGCGCTGTCGGTGGCCTGCGGGTGCAGCCAGTCGACCTGCCCGCCCAGACGCTCCAGGGCCTGGCGCACCAGATCCAGCCCCACCAGCGCGTCGCCATGGGCCGCTTCGGCCGGTGGCTGGGACGGCGCGTCGAACAGCAGTTCACGTTGTTGCAGGGTCAGCGCCGGGCCACCGTCGTGCAGCTCCAGCGCGCACCAGCCGGGCTCGGCCTGCAGCCGCAGTTCGATCCAGCCGCCCGGGTGGTTGCGCCGCACGGCATGCGCCGTCAGGTGCAGCAGGGCCTGGCCCAGCAGCCGCCGGTCGGTGGCCAGGTGCAGGCCCGCTGGTGGCTCCGGCAGGCGCAGGGCCACACCCCGCTGGCGGGCGAGCGGCTCCACCGCCTCGCGCAGCTGCGTCAACACCGCGGCCAGCGGCACCGGCAGCCGTGTCGGTGGCGCCGAGTCGGCCCCCAGCTCAGCCAGCTCGAACACATCGTCGATCATCGCCAGCAGGTCGTGCCCGGCGGCATCGATGCGGGCCAGGCGCTCGCGCTGGCGGGCACTCAGTGGCTCCTGGCCGTCCTGGCCCATCACCTGCGCAAACCCCAGAACGGCGTTCAGCGGGGTGCGCAGGCGGTGGCTCATGCGGGCCATGAAGGCCGACTTTTCGCGGCTGGCGCGTGCGCTGCGCTCGGCGTCCCGTTGCAGCGCCTCCTGCCGGATCTGCTCGCTCACGTCCAGGTGCATGCCCATCGCGATGCGCTGGCCGTCGCGTTCATAGCGGCGTGTCCAGGCCCGCACCTGGCGCAGCACACCGTCGTCGCCACAGATGCCCACCGTGACCAGGGTGGCGCTGGCCCAGGCCGCCACGTCTGCATCGAGCGTGCGGCGCACGCTGTCGCGCTGCTCGGGCAGCACGTATTCGTCGATCCACTCGTGCATCGAGGGCGGCGCGCGCCCGGCGGCGCGGCCATACAGCCGGTACATCTGGGTGTCCCACAACACGGTCTGGCCCTGGCCATCGCGCTGCCAGAACCCCACCCCCATGGCCTGCGCCACCATGCGGCTCTGCTCGGCCAGGGCATCCCGCTCGGTCATCGAGCGTTCACCGGCTTCCACACGCTGGCCGATGACCGTGTCGTCGACCACCACGCCCAGCAGCTGCCCGGGCTGGCCATCGGGCCCGGGGCGGATGTCATAGAGCGAGTGCAACCACCGCTCCTGGCCGTCGGGCCGCAGGATGCGGAAGTGCACCTCGCCACGGCCGGCTTCGTGCTGCACACCCTGGTAGTGCCGGTCCAGCGCCTCGCGGTCGGCCGGGTGCACACATTCAGCCAGGAAGCGCGCCCAGTCGGGGGTGCCGCCGGCCGGGTCCAGCCCGGTGATCTCGAACATGCTGGCGTCCCAGCGGCCGGCACCACCGACGATGTCGCGCAGGTACAGGCCGATGCGGCCCAGGCCGCGCAGCAGGGCGATGCGCTCGGCGTGCAGCGGGTCGGCTGCCGGGGGGGGCAATGGGGTCCGTGGGTTCAGCGGCGTCAGCCACAGCAGCAGGCCGTCCGGCAGGCCCACACGGCGGCAATGCAGCGGCATCGGGCCCAGCTGCACCTCGTCCTCGCCGGGCGCACACCGCGCCTGGGCCAGCGCCAGCTGCTGCCAGTCGGCATCGGCCACGGGCCAGGCCCGCGCCACGGCATTGCGCTCGACGCCCAGGCGCGGCCCGCTGCGCGTCAGCCGCAGCGCGGCGACTGGGGCCTCACGCCAGACCTGGTCCATCCAGCCCTCCTGGGGACCCTTCCCCACCCCCGCAGTTTAGCCAGCGCGCCTGTGTCAGAACGTCACTTGCACCCCGCCACTGAGCGCGCGGCCCGGCTGCGGCACCAGGCCGCGCAGGCTGCCGATGGTGGTGGCGGAATAGGCCAGCGTGTCGCCCAGGTTGCGTGCCCGCAGGAACCACAGGGCCTCGGTGCTGCCGCCCCAGGATTGGCGCCAGCTGGCCCAGAGGTCCACCCGGGTGTGGCTGTCGGTGGCGGTGTCGGTGGGGGGCACGCGATCCTGCCGCGCCGAGTGATCCAGGCCGATGCCGACATGCCAGGGGCCCTGGCGCAGGTCCAGCGCCGTGCGCAGGCGCAGCGGCGCCAGGCGGGCCAGCGGCTCGCCGCTGTCGCGGTTGCGGCCACGCACCAGGTCCAGCCCGCCGCTGAGGCGCCAGTCCCAGCCAGCGGCCGCCCAGCCCGTGGCGGCCTCCAGTTCCAGGCCAGCCAGCCGCGCACGCACGCCGCGGAAGGCGTATTCGGGCACGTCGGCCGTGCCACCGGTCTCTTCATCGTCCACCGTCACCGTGGCGCCCGTCGCGTCCAGCGCGATGTAGTTCGAAAACTGCGTGCTGAAAGCCTGCAAAGTCAGCTTGTGCGGGCCCTGCTGCCAGGCCAGGCCGGCCTCGGCGTGCACGCTGCGCTCTTCGATCAAGCCTGTGTCGCCCACTTCGTAGGCGCCGGTGGCCAGGTGCAGGCCGTTGGCGTAGAGCTCGTAGTAGGCCGGCGCGCGCTCGGTGCGGCCCAGGCCGGCGCTCAGCTGCCACGCCGGCGCCACCCGCCAGACAGCCCCCAGCGACGCCGACGCGGGGCTGAAGCGGCGCTCCAGCGCGGGGCCGAAGCGGGGCTCGGTGGTGTCAGCGGCGTCACCGTCGGAGGCCACACGCACCTGCTCTGTGCGGAGGCCGCCGCTGAACTCCACGTTGCCCAGCCGGATCGACTCCAGCACGAACAGGCCCAGGTGGCGGCTGCGGGTACCGGGCACAAAGGCCTCTTCGCCCAGTGCCGAGAAACTCATGGCCTCGGCCTGCAGGCCGACCACGCCCTCCAGCCCCCCGGCACCACCGAGCGGTGCATGACGGGCCTGCAGCCGCAGCGCGCGGCCCTGGCTGTCGAAGGTGGTGCCGACCTCGCCGCTGCCCTCCACCTCCTGGTGGCGGTAGTCGGTGTGGCTGGCGTTGAAGGACAGGTTCTGCCAGAGGCCGGTGCCGCGCCACTCGCCCGCGGCGGCCACGCGGTCACGTTTCATGCGGATCGTCACGCCCTCTTCCACCACCACGCCATAGTCGGTGCGGAACTGGTCGGCCGACAGGCCCAGGTAACCCGCCGAGCCGACCCAGCTGGCGCCGACGGCGCCGCCTTCGCTGTCGGCGGCCGAGTTGCGCACCCGCGTGGTGGCGTCCAACGCCTGGCCGTCGGCCACGGGCACATGGCGCGGCACGCGCAGCTCGTCGGTGCGGCGGCGGAAGGCATCGGCGTGCCAGGCCAGGCCACCAGCGCCACCCTCCACCAGCGTGCCGAGCGAACGTTCGCTGGCGGCGCCGCCCAGGCGCAACTCGGCCCGGCCCGAGAGACCGGACAGCGCCGATGTCGGGATGCGGTTGTCGATGGTGTTGACCACACCGCCGGTGGCGTTGCCACCGTACAGCAGCGCGGCCGGGCCGCGCAGCACTTCGACACGTTCGACCACCAGCGGGTCGATCGCCACGGCGTGGTCGAAGCTCAGGCTTGACGCGTCAACCGAGGCGCCGCCGTTGTCCAGCAGGCGCACGCGGTCGCCGTCCAGGCCGCGGATCACGGGGCGCCCGGCGTTGGGGCCGAACCCCGTGTTGGCCACACCGGGCAGGCCGTCCAGTGTGTCGCCCAGCGTGCTGCCGCGGCGGATGAGCAGGCCCTCGCCGGCCAGCACGCTGGCGGGCTGGGCACCCACCTCGCGCTGCAGGGGGTTGCCGGTGATGACGAGGGTCTGCGTCGCGGAGGTCTGGGCCACGGCAGGCAGGCTGGCGGCCGCGAGCGCAGAAAACAACGCGGCCGGCAAGGGCCGCAGGGTGAAGGGATGGGAAAACATGGGCAGCTCACAGGGGACCGCGGCGCCTGACAGGCGCTGCGGTGAATGGCAGGGGGGCGCCGCCGACAGGGCCGGCAGCCGGGGCTCAGCTCAGCGGGACTGGCCCGGGCGGTGCCCGGGCGGTGCGGCCCCACACCGGAGCCGGCTGCACACCTGCGGTGGCCACCGCGACAGGTGCCATGGGCGCCAGCAAGGGCAAGGCCGGCGGTGCGGCCAGCGGCGGCGCATCGGCCAGCAGGAGCTGGTCCCACAAACGGCATTCAGCGCTGCCCGGCGCGTGGTCATGCAGGCCGACCGCTTGGAACTCGGCGGACTCGGCTGCGGCACGCAGCGCCGACGCCGCCTGCGGCATGCCGTGCCAAACGCCATGCCATTGCGCCAGCACCGGCGCGAGCACCTGCGCGCCCAGCAGGGCGAGGGTGCACCAAAGCGCAAGATGCAGGTGACGCAGCTTCATCGGGCGTCAAGCCGCTGTCACGTGGGCAGGGCCGGTACACCGGCGCTGCTCGAACTTGAGTTCCACTTCAAAGGCGAGGCAGCCCCACCCCGCGTGATCAGTTCCTTCGCCATGCGCCATCCTCTTGAGATCGCATTATCAACTGCTTCCAGCGGCTGCACAGGCCACGCACAATCTGCGTCTCTGCCATGGACCCGACCGCACTGTGAACGACTTGATCATGAGCCTGGGGCTGGAAGGCTGGAAGCCCCTGGTCACCGCCTTGCTGCTGCCGCCCGCGCCTTTTCTGCTGCTGGTGCTGGTCGGCGCACGGCTGATGTTCCGACGTCGGCTGTTGGCCTGGTGCCTGGTGCTGCTGGGTGTGGCCGGTGTGTGGTTCAGCGCCACCCCGGCCGTGGGCAAGCTGATGCGGCAAACGCTGCACCCGGTGCCGCTGCCGATCAGCGACGAGCGCATCGCCGAGCTGGCCAAGGGCGGTGACAACCGGCGCACCGCCATCGTGGTGCTGGGTGGCGGCTCGCGTGATCTGTCGCCCGAATACGGCATGTCCAACCTGACGCCCGCCTCGGTGGAGCGGCTGCGATACGGCATCTGGCTGGCCCGCCAGACCAAGCTGCCGCTGGCCTTCACCGGCGGCCTGGGCCATGGCGCGCGCCCCGGCGCCACCGAAGCCGAGATCGCCAGCCGCATGGCCGAGCAGGAGTTCCGCTTCCCATTGCGCTGGACCGAGGACCGCTCACGCGACACCGCAGAGAACGGCCTGCTGACGGTGCCGCTGCTGAAGGCCGACGGCATCCAGCGGGTGGTGCTGGTGTCACACGACTACCACATGCGCCGCGTGCTGCGCGCCTTCGAGCGCGGCGCGGCGCACAGCCAGGCAACGATGCGCTTCGAGCTCGCACCGATGGGCATGCGCCCACCGCATGAGTGGGAGCTGGCCGATTTCCTGCCCAGCCGCGGTGGCTTCTACGACAACCACCTGGTGCTGCACGAGTGGCTGGGTTACCTGCTGGGCGCGTGACGGCGCCCGCATCCCCGGTCAGCGCGGCGGCAGCACCAGCGGCTGGCGCCGCGCTTCTTCCTGCGCCCGGCGTTCGGCCATTTCGGCCTCGGCTTCGGCTTTGGCCTGTGCGGCCCGCAGCGCGGCCAGGCGCTGCGCATGTTCCTTGGCGTTGCTCAGGCGGAAGGCGCCCATCTGCACGGCGTCGACCTTCAAGCCGAGTTCGCTGAAACGTTCGTTCAGCCGCCAGCCGGCCGTGGGGTCACCGCCCATCGCGGCCACCACCTCGTTGGCAAACAAGTCGGCGCTGCCGACCACGCTGTCCACTGCGATGGTGCGTTCGGCCTGCTGCTCCATCGCCGTCAGCACCATGCCGGCGCCCGGCACGGCGGCCGCCAGGATCTTGCCGACCACAAACGCGGTGGCCACGTTCTCCGATTCGCGCGCCTTGCCGATGGCCTTTTCGCTGGCCTGGAAGTAGGTGCCGAAAGCAGCCAGCCAGCGGAACTCGTCGCGCGCCCGGGCCTCCAGCATGGCATTGGCCGGGATCTTGGCGCGCACCGAACCCTGGCGCACAAACCGGTCGGGTTCGTGGTCGAAGCCGGTGGCCGTGACACTGCCGGCACAACCGGTCTGGGTGTCCACCTTCAACTGGCGGCCGTCCTTCAGCGTGATCACCATCGGCTTGCCGGTGCGGGCCTCGGCCCGGGCCTGGTGCACCACGTCCCAGAAGGGCTGGTCGTCGTTGGAAAACGGCGAGGCGCCACGCAGGATGGCGCCCATCTCGAAACGCATGCCGCCAGTGGGCAGCTTGCGGCCGTTGACCGCGGTGACCACGTCGCCCAGGTGCAACTCGTCGGGCGCGCCTTCGTCCAGCCAGACCACACGCCATTGCTCGTCCATGCCGGTGACCTCGGCGTACAGCGCCAGGTCGTCGGACGACAGACGCCGGCCCACCGTGCCCAGCGACCACAGCACAAAGGGCTCGATCTCGGTGGTGGCGTCGCACAGCAGCTCGGCGCTCCACGCCACCTGGATCGCCGCGGCGCGGAACTGCACCTCGCGCTCGAAGCGGGTCTTGAAGACCTCGCGCTTGAAGTCCTTGGGGTCGTAGGGCTTCTGCGCCTGTGCGGAGGGGTGTGCAGGCGCCACCAGCAGCACCAGAACCCAGGCCAACCAACGCATCAGACCACCAGCGCCACGAGGAAGATGCCCACCATCATGAACGCCAGCACCAGCTTGGCGAGCATGCCCAGCATCATGCCCAGCCAGGTGGCGGTGCCTACCTTCAAGGCCTGGCCATGGTCGCGGCGCGCGATGTATTCGCCGACGGCAGCCCCCACCAACGGCATGAACAACACACCGACCAGGCCCATGAACAAACCGGCCACGGTGCCCAGCGCGGCGCCGATCAGCGCCTGCCGGCTGGCACCGGCCTTCTGCGCGCCCATCAGGCCGGCCACGTAGTCGAGCACCCACGCCAGCAGGGCCAGCACCGAGATCACGATCACCGTCGGCGTCGTCACGCGGCTGAAACCGTCGATCCACGCGCCCAGCACGATGCCGCCCAGCACCAGCGCCGTGCCGGGCAACGCCGGCAACACCGTGCCCGCCAGGCCGACCAGGATCAAGGCTGCACTGAGCAGCCACCACAGCACCGACACGTCCACTTGCGCTCATCTCACGACACGACGGCGCGAGCATACGGCCAGAATGCAGGCCGTCAGAACCCTTGCGCACTGCGCCGCCCGATGTCCGACCTGTCCGTGCTGCGTGCCCACCGCGGCTTCATGCAACTGTGGTGGTCGCGCCTGGCGGGGGTCAGCGCGGGCCAGATGCTGATGGTGGCCGTGGGCTGGCAGGTCTACGACCTCACCGGCTCGGCCTGGGACCTGGGCCTGGTCGGCCTGCTGCAGTTCCTGCCCGCGCTGCTGCTGGCGCTGCCGGCCGGGCAGTTGGTGGACCGCTGGCACCGCGGGCGCATCCTGGCCGGCTGCATGGTGGTGCTGGCGCTGCTGGCGGCGCTGCTGGCGGCGGCCACGCTGGGGGGCTGGGCCTCACGCGCGCTGCTGCTGGGACTGTCGGTGCTGCTGGGCGCCGTGCGGGCCTTCCAGATGCCGGCCACGCAGGCGCTGACACCGCTGCTGGTGCCGCCTGCCCTGCTGGCGCGGGCGCTGGCCTTCAGTTCGGGCGGGCTGCAGGCGGCGGTGATCGCCGGGCCGGCCCTGGGCGGCTTTGTCTATGCGTTCGGCGGTGGTGCGGTCTACGGCCTGTGCACGGCGCTGTTCGGGCTGGCCGCGGTGCTGACGCTGCGCATCCACTACGAACATGCACCGCCGCCGCGCGAGCCGACCACGCTGCACACGCTGCTGGCGGGGGTGCGTTTTGTCTGGGGCCACAAGGTGGTGCTGGGTGCCGTATCGCTGGACCTGTTTGCGGTGCTGCTGGGTGGCGCGGTGGCGCTGCTGCCGATGTTCGCGAAGGACGTGCTGCACGTCGGCCCGTGGGGCCTGGGCCTGCTGCGCGCCGCGCCGGCGGTGGGCGCCCTGGGCATGTCGGTGTGGCTGTCGAATTTCCCGATCGAGAGCCGTGCCGGCGCCCGGCTGCTGGGCGCGGTGGCCGTGTTCGGCGCAGCACAGCTGGTGTTCGGCCTGTCGACGTTGTTCTGGCTGTCGCTGGCCGCGCTGGCGGTGTCGGGTGCGGCCGACATGGTCAGTGTGGTGGTGCGCCAGACCCTGGTACAGCTGGAGACCCCGGATGCGATGCGCGGGCGTGTGAGCGCGGTCAACGGCCTGTTCATCGGCGCGTCCAACCAGCTGGGGGAGTTTGAATCGGGCGCCACCGCGGCCTGGCTGGGCGCGGTGGGCTCGGTGGTGCTGGGCGGCCTGGGCACGCTGGCCGTGGCCGCGTTGTGGTGGCGGCTGTTCCCGGCGCTGGCGCGCCGGGACAGGCTCAGCTGATCACGGCGGCCGATTACTTCAGCAGCGTGGCCACCACGTCGGCGATGCGTGCGCCGAAGGCCTTGGCCGTGGCGATGTCGCCCGAGACCATCTCGTCCACCGACGCGTCCGACGGCGTGGCCGTCATCAGGCCGGCGAATGAACCGACATAGTTGATGTCGGCGCGTGTGGCGGCCTTGCTGTTGCTGGGCATGATGCCGGTGCCGGCCCACAGCATGCTGTGCTGCTGGCTGAGCGTGAACAGGTAGTGCAGCGTGGACAGCTTGTCGCCGTTCATCGTGGCCGAGTTCGTGAAGCCGGCAGCCAGCTTGTTCTTCCATTGCTGGCTGAACCAGGGTTTGCTGGATGCATCGGCGAACTTCTTGAACTGCCAGCTGACGCTGCCCATGTAGGTGGGCGAGCCGAACACGATGGCCTTGGCGGCGGCCAGCTGTTCCCATCCGCCTTCCGGCAGGTTGCCTTCGGCGTCGATGGCGATCAGCGCACCGCCGCTGCCTTCGGCCACGGCCTCGGCGACCTTCTTGGTGTGGCCGTAGCCGCTGTGGTAGACGATGACGATGTTGCTCATGGGACTTCTCCGTTGGAAAAACGTGGGTGAAAAAGGGCAGGTTCAGGGCGCCAGGTCGAACACCAGCACCTCGGCGTCTTCGCCGCGGCGCAGTTGCAGCAGGGTCTCACCGCGCAGCGTCAGCGCGTCACCGGCTTCGAGCCGCTGGTCGTTGACCTCGAGCCGGCCGCGCACCAGGTGCACGTAGGCAATGCGCGCCGGGTCCAGCGCCAGTTCAGCGGATTCTGCGCCCTCGAACAAACCGGCACGGATGCGCGCATCGGCGTGGATCGTCACCGCGCCTTCGGCGCCTTGCGGGTCGGCCACCAGGGCCAGGCGGCCGCGCTTGGCGGCCGGCGCAAAGGGCTTCTGTTCGTAGCCCGGGGCGATGCCGGCACGGTCGGGCAGGATCCAGATCTGCAGGAAATGCGTGGTCTGGTCGGGCGCGTGGTTGAACTCGCTGTGGCGCACGCCGGTGCCGGCGCTCATGCGCTGCACGTCACCCGGCAGGATGGCGCCGTCGTTGCCCATGCTGTCGCGGTGCGCCAGGGCGCCGTCGAGCACGTAGCTGACGATCTCCATGTCGCGGTGGCCGTGCGTGCCGAAGCCGGTGCCCGGGGCGATGCGGTCTTCGTTGATGACACGCAGGTTGCCCACGCCCATGTGGGCCGGGTCGTGGTAATCGGCGAACGAAAAGCTGTGATAACTCTTGAGCCAGCCGTGGTCGGCCAGGCCGCGATCGGAAGACTTGCGAAGCGTGATCATGGTTGCTCTCCTGGTGAGCCCAGATGGTGCGCCCGGCCAGGCCCCGCCGGGCGGTGCCGACTTGATGACCGCGTTCAAGCCGTTTGAAGGCGAAAATGCCGCATGCCCGACCGCCGCAACGTCCTGACCCCCGAGGCCTTGTCCATGATGGACACCATCGCCCGCACCGGCAGTTTTGCCGCCGCCGCGCGCGAGATGGGCAAGGTGCCCTCGGCCCTCACCTACAGCGTGCGCCAGCTCGAGGATGCGCTCGACGTGCTGCTGTTCGACCGCAGCTCACGCCAGGCCCAGCTCACCGCCGCCGGGACAGAGCTGCTGACCGAAGGCCGGCGCCTGCTGCAGGAGATGGACGCGGTGGCCAACCGCGTGCGGCGCGTGGCCAGCGGCTGGGAGACAGAGCTGTCCATCAGCGTCGACGACATCCTGTCCACCACCACCTTGTTCGAGCTGGTCGAAGCCTTCAGCGGTGTCTGCGTTGAAGGGGCCACGCCCGGCTCCGGGCCCGGCACGCGGCTGCGCCTGCGCACCAACGTGCTGGCCGGCACCTGGGAGGCCCTGGTCTCGGGCCAGGCTGATCTGGCCATCGGTGTGGCGGGCGATTTTGCCAACCCGGGCGGCATCGAGCTGCGGCCGCTGGGCGACGTGAACTTTGTCTTCTGCGTGGCGCCGCACCACCCGCTGGCGCGCGCCACCGAACCGCTGACCCCGGAGGACCTGGTGCAGCACCGCGCCGTGGCCGTGGCCGACACGGCCCAGCGGCTGTCACCCGTCACCGTGAACCTGCTGCCCGGCCAGGACGTGTTGACCGTGCCCAGCATGCGCATGAAGCTGGAGGCCTTGATCCGCGGCCTGGGGTGCGGTTACCTGCCCGAGCCGCTGGCGCGCCCGCACCTGCAGGCCGGCCGGCTGCTGAGCCGGCAGACGCCACGACAGGACACGCCCGCCCGGCTGTACTACGCGTGGCGCGCCGAACGCGGCGCAGTCGGCCTGGGCCGGGCGCTGCAGTGGTGGCTGACGCAGCTGGAGCAGCCCACGACGCAGAAGGCCTTGATCGAGCGCCAGGCGGGGCTGTTCCCCGGCTGAAGGCGCGTGGTCTGAGCGTGGTCTACCGCGGCCGTTTTGCGCCCTCGCCCACCGGGCCGCTGCACGCCGGCTCGCTGGTGGCGGCACTGGCCAGCTGGCTGGACGCCCGGGCCCATGGCGGCACCTGGGGGGTGCGCATCGAAGACGTGGACCGGCCGCGTTGCCCACCCGGCACCGATCAGTTGATCCTGCAGCAGCTGGCCCGCTGTGGCCTGCTCCCGGACCAAACACCCTGGTGGCAATCCACCCGCGACGCCGCCTACGCGACGGCCGCCGCGGCCTTGTTGGCCGCGGACCTGGCCTACCCCTGCGGCTGCACGCGCAAGGACATCGACGCCGCATTGGTGGCCCGTGGCATGGCGCATGAACGGTTCGCAGAGCGCCCCTACCCGGGCACCTGCCGCAACGGCCTGCACGGCAAGCGAGAGCGCGCGCTGCGGCTGCGTGTGCACGGCACGGTGCAATGGACCGATCGCCGCCTGGGGCCACAAACGCAGGACGTGGCCAGCGTGGTCGGTGACTTCGTGCTCAAACGCGCCGATGGCCTGTGGGCCTACCAACTGGCCGTGGTGGTGGACGACGCCGAACAAGGCATCACCCACGTGGTGCGCGGCGAGGACCTGGCCGACAACACCGCGCGTCAGATCCTGCTGCAGCGCGCGCTGGGCGTGGCCACGCCGGCCTACCTGCACTCCCCGCTGGTCCGCGGTGCCGACGGCCACAAGCTGTCCAAGCAGAACGGCGCCGCGGCGCTGGCCCTGCACGACCCGGTGGCCGCGTTGCAAGCGGCGGCGGCCGTGCTCGGCCTGCCGGCGATGGAGGCGGCGACGCCACAAACTTGGCTGTTGCAGGCGGTGCCCGCCTGGGCTGGCATGATGCGCATCCCATTTTGAGGAGCGACCTGATGATCACCACCCCCAGCGGCCTGCAGTTTGAGGACACCGTGACCGGCAGCGGCGCCGTCGCGGCCAAGGGCCAGCGTGTGCGTGTGCACTACACGGGCTGGCTCTACGACCCGAGCGCGGCCAACAACCGCGGCAAGAAGTTCGATTCCAGCAAGGACCGGGGCGACCCGTTTGCCTTCCCGCTCGGCGCCGGCCACGTCATCGGCGGCTGGGACGAGGGTGTGCAGGGCATGGCCGTCGGCGGCACCCGTGTGCTGCTGATCCCGCCCGAGCTGGGCTACGGCGCACGTGGCGCCGGCGGGGTGATCCCGCCGAACGCCACGCTGGTGTTCGAGGTGGACCTGCTGGGCGTCTGAGCGACGGCAGGCACCACCTTCGGCGCGTCAGCGCCGGGGGCCGCGGGCCGGGAAACCGCCCACCGGGTGCTCGGCACGGCGCGGGCCACCGCGCAGCTCGATGCCACGCGGATCACCGGCCGGACCCATCGGACGGCCCTGGCCACGCGGCTCGAACCGCGGCGCGCTGCGCGGGCCGAAACCAGGGCGCGCGCCGGCCGGGCGGCCTTCCGCCATCGGCGGACGCTTGGGCTCCAGGCCTTCGATCACGGCGTTCGGGATGCGCTGCGTCGTGAAGTGTTCGATGCGGCGCACCATGCCGGTGTCGCGGCGCTCGGCCAGCGTCACCGCCAGGCCGGCGCGGCCGGCACGGCCGGTGCGGCCGATGCGGTGCACGTAGTCTTCGGCCTTCATCGGCAGGCCGTAGTTGATCACGTGGCTGATCGTCGGCACGTCGATGCCCCGTGCAGCCACGTCGGTGGCCACCAGCACACGCAGATCGCGTGAACGCAGGCCTTGCAGCACGCGGTTGCGGCGGCCTTGCGGCATGCCGCCGTGCAAGGACGCCACACGGTGGCCAAACTCGGCCAGGCGGTCGGCCAGCCAGTCGGCGTCACGCTGGGTGCTGGTGAAGATCAGCGCCTGGTCGACGGCGCTGTCGGCCAGGATGTGGTCCAGCAGCGCGTCCTTGTGGCGGCCGTCGTCGGCCCAGTGCAGGCGCTGTTCGATGTCGGCATGGGCTTCGGTGTGCGACGCGACGTCGATGCGTTGCGGGTCGCGCAGCAGGCTCTGCGCCAGACGGCCCACGTGGCCACCGAAGGTGGCGCTGAACATCACGGTCTGGCGCTTTTCCGGCAGCGCCGAGGCGATGTGCTGGATGTCTTCGATGAAACCCATGTCCAGCATGCGGTCGGCTTCGTCGAGCACCAGCATCTGCACGTTGGCCAGCACGGCCTTGCCGCTGGACATGTGGTCCATCAGGCGGCCGGGGGTGGCGATCAGCAGGTCCAGCGGGCCACGCAGGGCCTTCAGCTGGGCCGGGTACGGCACACCGCCGACGATGGTGGCCACACGCAGGCCGGGGATGTGGCGGCCATAGGCCGAGGCGGCCTGGGCCACCTGCATCGCGAGTTCACGCGTCGGGGCCAGCACCAGCACACGCGGGCCGTGCACGGTGAAGCGGTCGCGCTTCTGGGTGTCGTCGGCACGGGCCGCGATCACGAGTTCGAGCGCGGGCAGCACGAAGCTGGCGGTCTTGCCGCTGCCTGTGCTGGAAGAGACCATCAGGTCACGGCCGGCCATCGCAGCCGGAATGGCCTGCTGCTGCACCGGGGTGGCGGTCTGGTAGCCGGCGTCGGCAATGGCGCGCGTCAGGCGCTCGTTCAGGTTCAGGGCGTCAAAGTTCACGTCGTTCGCTTTCAAGGGCAACGCGGATGCCGAGCAGGCAAACGCGCCGGTGCCCACCTGGCTGTGCAGGTGGCACCTGGGGTGAGTCGCTGGATTGGGGAGGGAACCCGTAATCGGGGGCGACGGCATCGCCGCCGACCGCAGTGGAACAAGAGCACCCATGAGGCTTTCGCCGAACGGGCTTCCTGCCGCTGCGCTTCACGCCGATGAGAACGAAGGCGTGGTCAGAGGGGATGAGCTGAGCCCACGAGTATAACTACATTCGGGTTTTCGCGTAGAACTTTCGCGCTACACTGGTCGCCGGTCGGCAGTTCACCCAGGCGTTGCCGCGTGGTCACCACGTGCTAAACCTGCCCACAGACACCCGCCCCAGGACCACCATCATGGCGGGTGCCGGGCCGGAAGACGGCAACCACCGGCGGCCCGGCCACGGGCATCGGCACCTGCTGCGATGGAGAACCGTCCATGCCTTCCGAATCCGTGCCCTTCGTGGTGCCCGACCTCTCGTCCTTCGCACGCGCCCTGGGCGCGGCGCTCAAGACCCGCCATGCCCAGACACCCGAGCCGCCCGGCCATGTGGAAACGCTGAACCTGGTGGCCCGTGCGCTGGGCCACCGCAACGTGCAGAGCCTGCGCGCCGGTCTGCGCGCACCATCCCCCGCGCCGGCCGAACCGCCGCCGCCGACGCCCTTGAGTGCCAACGCCCGCAAGGCGCTGCAGCAGTTCGATGCGCAGGGCCGGCTGCTGCGCTGGCCGAACAAGTTCACCGTGCAGAAGATGGCGATGTGGATCCTGTGGACCCATTTCGACGCCAAGCGGCTCTACACCGAGCGTGAGGTCAACACCATCCTGAAGGCGGCCAATGCCTTCGGCGACCATGTCACGCTGCGGCGCGAGCTCATCAACCACGGCCTGATGACACGCAAGAGCGACTGCTCCGAGTACCGCAAGCTGGCCGCGCGGCCCGACGATGAGATCCGCGCGCTGTTGCACGCGTGGCGGGCGCGCCCGCGCTGACGACCGCGCCGACTTCAGCGCCGACTACAGCGCCAGCAGGTGCGTGCGGTAGTGGATCAGTTCGTCGATAGATTCGTGGATGTCGGCCAGCGCGGTGTGGGCCTGGGCTTTCTTGAAACCTTCCAGCGCGGCCGGCTTCCAGCGTTTGGCCAGTTCCTTCAGCGTGCTGACGTCCAGGTTGCGGTAGTGGAAAAAGGCCTCCAGACCCGGCATGTCCTTGGCCAGGAAACGCCGGTCCTGGCAGATGGAGTTGCCGCACATCGGGCTCTTGCCCTTGGGCACGTAACGCTGCAGGAAGGTGATCACTTCGCGCTCGGCCGCCGCTTCGTCGATGGTCGACGCCTTCACCCGGTCGGTCAGGCCGCTTTTGCCATGCGTGCCCTTGTTCCAGTTGTCCATGCCGTCGAGCACGGCGTCGCTCTGGTGGATGGCAAACACCGGACCCTCCACACGCACCGTCAGCAGCGGGTCGGTGACCACCACGGCGACCTCGATGATGCGGTCGTTGACCGTGTCCAGGCCCGTCATCTCCAGGTCGATCCAGACCAGGTTGTGTTCGCTGCTGGGCAAGGTGTTGTCGGTCATGGTGTGCTGCGCTGGACAAAGCCGGGATTCTCGCCCAAGCCTACACTCCGCACCCGATGCAAGCTTCCACCGTCTCGCTGGCCTTTGCCGCCGCCCTGCTGGCTTCGCTGGCCCTGAAGTTCTGGCTCGCCACGCGCCAGATGCGCCATGTGGCGGCCCACCGGGACCGCGTGCCCGCCGCTTTTGCAGGCACCGTCAGCGCCGAGGCCCACCGCAAGGCGGCCGACTACACACTCGCCAAAGGACGGCTGGGCCTGGTGTCGATGGCGTTTGGCACCGCGGTGCTGCTGGGCTGGACACTGCTGGGTGGGCTGGACGCGCTGAACAACGTCGTGCGCGACGTGGTGCAGCCGCAATTTGGCGGCCTGGCCTACCAGCTGGCGCTGCTGAGCGCCTTCACCGCCATCGGCGCGTTGATCGAACTGCCCTTCGACTGGATCGCCACCTTCCGCATCGAACAGCGCTTCGGCTTCAACCGCAGCACACCGGCGCTGTTCCTGGCCGACCTGGCCAAGGGCACCGGCGTGGCGCTGCTGATCGGGCTGCCGCTGGCGGCCCTGGTGCTGTGGATCATGGGTGCGTCGGGCGGGCTGTGGTGGCTCTGGGCCTGGGGCGCCTGGGTCGGCTTCAACCTGCTGCTGATGGTGATCTACCCGACCGTGATCGCGCCACTCTTCAACAAATTCGAGCCGCTGGCCGATGCCGGCCTGGCTGCGCGGGTGCAGGCGCTGATGCAGCGCTGCGGCTTTGCCGCCAAGGGCCTGTTCGTGATGGACGGCAGCAAACGCTCGGCCCACGGCAACGCCTATTTCACCGGCCTAGGCGCAGCCAAACGGGTCGTGTTCTTCGATACCCTGCTGTCGCGCCTGACGCCGGGCGAGGTAGAGGCTGTGCTGGCCCACGAGCTCGGTCACTTCAAGCGCCGCCATGTGCAAAAGCGCATGGCGCTGATCTTTGGCGCCAGCCTGGCTGGGCTGGCCCTGCTGGGCTGGCTGGCCGGCCAGAGCGGCTTTTACGCCGGCCTGGGCGTGGCGCCCAACCTGTCGGCGCCGAACGACGCGCTGGCGCTGATCTTGTTCATGCTGGCGCTGCCGCCCTTTGGTTTTTTTGCGACGCCGCTGGGTGCGCAGCTGTCGCGCCGGCACGAGTTCGAGGCCGACGCCTACGCCTGTGCGCAGGCCGATGGCCGGGACCTGGCCAGCGCGCTGATCAAGCTGCACGAGGACAACGCATCCACGCTGACCCCGGACCCCTGGTACGCCCGGTTCTATTACTCGCACCCGCCAGCGGTCGAACGGCTCGCGGCGCTGTCCCGATGAAGCCCGTGGCCCTGACCGACGCCGAGGTCGACGCCCGCCTGACCGGGGGCTGGCAGCGTGTGGACGGTGCGCTGCAGAAGAGCTTCCGTTTCCCGGACTACCACCACACGCTGGCCTTCGTGAACGCCGTCGCCTGGATCGCGCACCGGGCCGACCACCACCCCGACCTGTCGGTGCACTACAACCGCTGCGTGGTGCGCTACAGCACCCACGACGCGGGTGGCATCAGCGAACGCGACTTCACGGCCACCGCGGCGGTGGACGCCTTGGGCGCCACTTGAACATCGGCCTGGTCGTCGCGGCGCATGGTCGACACCTGGTCGTCGAATCACCCGACCGGCAGCGCCGCCTGTGCCATTTGCGTGGCAAGAAGAGCGAAGCGGTCGTCGGCGACCGCGCCCGCTGGGCCGCCACCGGCGACGAAGGGGTGGTCGAAGCGCTGGAACCGCGCCGCAACCTGCTCTACCGCCAGGACGAGTGGCGCAGCAAGGCCTTTGCCGCCAACCTGGACCGCATCCTGATGCTGGTCTGCGGCGAGCCGATGTTCAGCGAATCGCAGCTCACGCGCGCGCTCGTGGCCGCCGCGCAGGCCGGCATCGAGGTGGCCATCGGCCTCAACAAGGTGGACCTGCCGCAGGCCGAGCTGGCCCGCCAGCGCCTGGCGCCGTACCGCAAGATGGGTGTCGAGGTGCTGGAGCTGGCGCTGAAGACCCGGCCCGATGAGGCCGTGGCCTTGTTGGCGCCGTGGCTGGCCGGCCGCACGACCCTGGTGCTGGGCCCCAGCGGTGCCGGCAAGAGCACCTTGATTAACCGCATGGTGCCGGCGGCCGACGCGCAGGTGGGCGAGATCTCCATGGCCCTGGGCACTGGGCGCCATACCACCACCAGCACCCGCTGGTACTGGCTGGGAGAGACGGCCGAAGCTGGCGCCTTGATCGATTCACCCGGTTTCCAGGCCTTCGGACTGCACCATGTGCCGCCCGAAGACCTGGCCGCACGCATGCCCGATCTGGCGCCCTACCTGGGCCAGTGCCGCTTCTACAACTGCACGCACCGCCACGAACCCGGTTGCGCGCTGCGGGCGGCACTGGAACGCGGCGAGATCGACAGCAGCCGCTGGCGCATCTACGGCGAGATCTACGACGAGCTGAGCGCGCCGAAATACTGAACCGGTTCAGCCGACCAGGTTGGCCAGGCTCAGCAGCGCCAGCAGCAGCAGCCACAGCAGGACCGAGCGCCACACCAGCGCCACCACCGACTGCAAATGGCCCAGCTGCGGCGGCGCACCGGGTGTGGAGCCGTCGGCGCTGGCGTGGTCGGTCTCCACGCCGCTGGCGAAGGTCTTGGACCGGTCGGGTGTGACCCCAGGCGCCGCCGTGCCGCCCAACTGCACACCCACGGCGCCGGCCGCGGCGGCCAGGATGATGCCTTCGTTGGCGTGGCGCCAGAGCACGGCGTCGCGCCGCCAGCCGGCGACAGCTTCTTCGAAGTTGCCCACCACTGCAAAACCGAAGGCCGTCAGGCGTGCCGGCACGTGGTCGATGCGGTTGAAGGCCAGCCGGGCCACGGCCAGCAGGCTTTCGTTGCCGACCGCGTCCATCGCACGGTGGCGGTAGCCCCAGTAGCGGCTGGCGAACTCGGCCATGCGGTAGACCACGGCGCCCAGCGGCCCCAGGCCAAACGCGGCCAGCACCACGAACCAGAAAAACACGCCGAAGACATGGCGGTGTGCGGCCAGCAGCGAATGTTCGATGACGTGGCGCAGCAACTCGGTGCGCGGCAGTTCGCTCGCGTCCAGGTGGCGCCACTCGGCCAGCAGGCGGCGCGCCTCGGGTTCGTCGCCGCGGGTGAGCGCCTCGCGGATGTCGGTGAAGAAGTGGCTGAACTGGCGGAAACCCAGCGTCAGGTACAGCAGCGCCACGTTCAGCGCCAGCGCGCCGATGGCGCTGTACTGCTTGACCACCCACCACAGGCCGAACATCGCCAACGACGGCGCGAGCACACCCACGGTCCAGACGATCCACGCGTGGTGTGGTTTGCCGGCGTCGAAATGGCGCCCGGTCCAGGCCACCCAGCCGCGCAGCAGGTGATGCACCGGGTTGTCACGCGGGAGGGGTTTGACCTGCTCGATCAGCAGCGCGAACAGGACCGCAAAGAAACTCATCGCCCGCGATCTTAACGGCGCACGCTTCAGCGGCTCAGGAAGCCATAGAGGTTGCGCAGCATCGCCGCCGTGGCGCCCCAGATGAAGTACTCACCACCCGGGCCCTGCCAGGGCATGGACAGGAACTGGCGCTGATGGCCGTCGCTCTCCCAGACATGGCGCTGGTGGTGGGCCGGGTTCATCAGGAAGGCCAGTGGCACCTCGAAAGCCTCGGCCACCTCGAAGGCGTCCAGCGCCAGCGTGACACCAGGCTGCACCAGCGCGACCACCGGCGTGACGATGAAGCTGGTCACCGTGGTGTAGGCCGGCAGCTGGCCGATCACCTCCACCTGCGCCGCTGGCAGACCGACTTCTTCTTCGGCCTCGCGCAAGGCCGTGGCGGCGGCGTTGGCGTCGTGCGGCTCGGCACGGCCGCCGGGGAAGCTGATCTGGCCGGCATGGTCGCGCAGGTGCGCACTGCGGCGGGTCAGCAGCACCTGCAGGCCTTGTTCACGTTGCACCAGCGGCACCAGCACCGAGGCCGCAGCGGGGTCACGTGCCGTGTTGAATCGCGCGCCGTCCCCGGGCCACTCCGGCGCCCAGCCGGTGGTGTCCGCCAGGTGGGCGCGGATCCAGTCGGCACGCAGCCGCTCCTCCGCCACGGGCAGCAGGTGGGCGTCGGTGCTGTGCACCGGCACGGCGCGGGGGTCGAGGATGCGGGGCGCGTTCATCGGGGGGAAGCCGGGATGCAAAAAGCCGCCCGTGGGCGGCTTTCTGGAAACCGAGGTTCGGTCAGGCCAGCTTCTCTTTGATCCGGGCCGACTTGCCGCTGCGCTCGCGCAGGAAGTACAGCTTGGCGCGGCGCACGTCACCGCGGCGCTTGACTTCGATTTTCGAGATCAGCGGGCTGTAAAGCTGGAAAGTGCGCTCGACACCTTCGCCGCTGGAGACCTTGCGCACGATGAAGCTGCTGTTCAGGCCGCGGTTGCGCTTGGCGATGACAACACCTTCGTAGGCCTGCACACGCTTGCGGGTGCCTTCGACGACGTTGACGCTGACGATCACGGTGTCGCCAGGGGCGAAGGCCGGGATGGTCTTGTTCAGGCGAGCAATTTCTTCCTGCTCGAGGGTGGCAATCAGATCCAAGGGGGTTCTCCGAAGCGATCATGCCCGCCCCTGTGAGGGATTCTTGGAGGGCGGCAGAGGATCGAAAAGCCTTTGATTATAGCCCAAGACTGAGCAGATACTGCTCGTCCTGCCGAGACAGCCGGCCGGAGGCCCGTGCGGCGGTGATCAGCTCGGGGCGCTGGCGCGCCGTGACGGCCAGCGATTGTTCACGCCGCCAGCGGGCGATCTGGCCATGGTGGCCCGACAGCAGCACCGGCGGCACCGGCACCGACGTGCCATCGGCCAGCGGCAGCTGCTCGGGCCGGCTGTAGTGCGGGCCTTCGAGCAGACCGTCGGAAAAACTGTCCTGCTCGTGGGACGGCGCGGCCAGCACACCGGGCTGCAGCCGCGCCACTGCGTCCAGCAGCACCAGCGCGGCCAACTCACCGCCCGAGAGCACATAGTCGCCCAGGCTGATCTGGTGCGTCACGTGTCGATCAATCACACGCTGGTCGATGCCCTCGTAGCGCCCGCACAGCAGCACGGCGCCCGGCCCGGCGGCCCAGGCCTGCACCTGGGCCTGGTCCAGCCGTTGGCCGGCGGGCGTGAAGTGCACCACCGCCGGCAATTCGCCGCGGTCGGCCCGCACGGCGGCCAGCGCGGTCTCCAGCGGCTCGGCCAGCATCACCATGCCGGGGCCGCCGCCGAAGGGGCGGTCGTCCACGCGGCGGTAGGCGTCGGTGGCGTGCTCGCGCAGCGGCCACAGGCGCACGTCGACCTGGCCAGACTCGAAGGCCCGGCGTGTGATGCCCTGCGTCAGGTGCGGCGCGAAGAGGTCCGGGAACAGCGTGACGACGTCAAAACGCATCGCCAGGGTTCAGAAGTCGAGCGACCAGTCGACCTCGATGCGGCGGGCGGCGGTGTCGACGCGGTCCACATAGGCCTCGACGAACGGGATCAGCACCGGCGGCAGCGATGCGTCGTCACCCTGGATCGACAACACGCAGTGCGGGCCGGTTTCGATCAGGCCCTCGACGCGGCCCAGGGCCACGCCGTCGCGGTTGAACACAGCCAGGCCGATCAGATCGACCCAGTAAAACTCACCGTCGCCCGGCGTCGGGAAACTGGCACGCGAGACGAAGATGCGCGCGCCTTTCAGCGCCTCGGCCGCGCTGCGGTCGGGCAGTTCCTGCGCGGTGGCGACCACCCCGTCACCATGCTCCTTGGCGCGCACGATGTGCAGCACCGCCGGCAGGCTGCCGCCGGGCCGCGCCATCTCGGGCGGCTCCAGGAACCAGCGTTTGGAGGAAAACAGGGCCTGGGGATCGGCGGCAAAGGGTTTGACCTTGATGCCACCCTGGATGCCCCAGGCACCCATGATGCGGCCGACCTCGACCGCATCGGCCGGGCGGGACAACGAGGTGTCCACAGCGTCCGGCAGGGGCTGCGCCGCGGGCACAGGGGCGCGCGTCACAGCCGACGGGCTCAAACGGCGGCAGCGGCCGGCGTCGCGGCCTTGGCGTCGTTGACCAGGCGGGCCACAGTGGGCGACAGCTGGGCACCAACGCTGGCCCAGTGGGTCACGCGGTCCTGCGCGACGCGCAGCTTCTCGGCCGCACCGGAGGCGACGGGGTTGTAAAAACCCACGCGCTCGATGAAGCGGCCGTCACGGCGCTCGCGCGAATCGGCGACGACGATGTTGTAGAAAGGGCGCTTCTTGGAGCCACCGCGGGCAAGTCGGATCACGACCATGGGGATACCATCCTGAAATTGGGGTGACCACCGCCTCAGGGACACGTTCTGAAGTTGGCCGGTCTGGGAAACATTCAGCGCCGTAGATACGCCGGGGTGCACCACCCCAACCGTCGCCGAAAACCCAGCATTATAAACTGCTTCGGTCATTGACTCCACCCACCCCTGTGCAACTGCGACCCAGCCTCCCCGCCGACCTGACGGTCATCACCGCCATCTACGCCCACCACGTGCAACACGGCACCGGCACTTTTGAGCTGGAAGCACCCGATGAAGCCGAGATGGCACGCCGCCACGCCGACGTCACCGGCAAGGGCCTGCCCTGGCTGGTGGCCGAAGACAAGGGCACCGTGCTGGGTTATGCCTATGCCAACCACTTCCGCCCGCGCCGCGCCTACCGCTTCTGCCTGGAAGACTCGATCTACCTGGCGCCCGCCGTGCAGGGCCGCGGTGTGGGCCGGCTGCTGCTGGCCGAGCTGATGGCGCGTTGCGAGGCGCTGGGTGCACGCCAGATGCTGGCCGTCATCGGCGACGCCGCCAACGCCGGCTCGATCGGCGTGCACCGCACGCTGGGCTTCGAACACACCGGCGTGCTGAAGGCCTCGGGCTGGAAGTTCGGGCGCTGGCTGGACGTGGTGCTGATGCAGAAGGCCCTGGGCCCCGGCGCCAGCAGCGACCCGGCAGACCGTGACGCGGCAGGCGGCACATGACCCGCTCCAAGACCGTGGCCACCTGGCTGGCGCTGCTGGGTGGCACGCTGGGCCTGCACCGGCTGTACCTGAAGGGCTTGGGCAACGTGTGGGGCTGGTTGCACCTGCTGCCGACCACGCTGGGCCTGTTCGGCGTGCTGCGCATGCGCGAACTGGGCCAGGACGACCAGCTGGCCTGGCTGCTGATCCCGCTGCTGGGCCTGATGATCGCGCAGGCGATGCTGCACGCCATCGTCTACGGCCTCACCTCTGACGAAAAGTGGGCGGCGCGCCTGAAACAGCCGGTGCAGGACACCGCCTGGGGTCCGGTGCTGGCCGTGATCGCGGCCCTGCTGGTCGGCGCCACGGTGCTGATGGGCAGTGTGGCCTTCGGGATCCAGAAGTTCTTCGAGTGGGAACTCGAACCGCCGTCCGCTTCAGCTCAGAACAGCAGCAGGCTCACGCCGTAGAACACCGCGGCGATCAGCGCCGTGGCCGGGATGGTGACGATCCAGGCCAGCACGATGTTGCCCGCCAGCCCCCAGCGCACCGCAGACGGGTTGCGCACCGAGCCCACGCCGAAGATGGCCCCGGTGATGGTGTGTGTGGTCGACACCGGCACGCCCAGCCCGGTGGCCACGAAGAGCGTGATCGCACCACCGGTTTCGGCGCAGAAACCACCCACAGGCTTGAGCTTGGTGATGCGCTGGCCCATGGTCTTGACGATGCGCCAGCCGCCGAACAGCGTGCCCAGACCGATGGCGATGTAACAGGCCCAGATCACCCAGTACGGCGGCGCCTTGTCGCCCACGCCGACCATGCCGGCGGAGATCAGCAGCAGCCAGATGATGCCGATGGTCTTCTGTGCGTCGTTGCCGCCGTGGCCCAGCGAATACAGCCCGGCCGACACCAGTTGCATGCGTCGGAAGCCCTTGTCCACCTTCAGCGGCGAGGTGCGGCGGAAGATCCAGGCCACCGCCACCATCATCAGCGAGCCGAGCAAGAAGCCCATGAAGGGCGAGATGAAGATGAAGGCCACGGTCTTGACGATGCCCGATGTCACCAGCGGCGCGGCGCCGGCCTTGGCTAGCGTCGCACCGACGATGCCGCCGATCAGCGCATGCGAGCTGGACGACGGAATGCCGTACCACCAGGTGATCACGTTCCAGGCGATGGCGCCAATCAGCGCACCGAAGATCACATGCTGGTCGACGATGCCCGGGTCGACGATGCCCTTGCCCACGGTGGCCGCCACCTTGAGCTGGAAGACCGCGATCGCCAGCACGTTGAAAAACGCCGCAAACGCCACTGCGTGCTGGGGTTTGAGCACGCCGGTGGAGACCACGGTGGCGATGGAGTTCGCGGCGTCGTGGAAACCGTTCATGAAGTCGAAGACCAGCGCCAGCACCACGAGCATGACGACGATCCAGAAGCCTGGCGGCAAGGTGTCCATCGCGGCGGCCGGCTCAGGAGTTCTCGAGCACGATGCCTTCGACCAGGTTCGCGACATCCTCGCAACGGTCAGAGATCGACTCCAGGTGTTCGTACACGGCCTTGAGCTTGATCAGCTCGCGCACGTCGGGCTCTTCGCGGAACAGGCGCGACATGGCACCCCGCATCACGCGGTCGGCGTCGGATTCGAGCTGGTCGATCTCCTCACACATCTTCAGCGCCGATTCGGCCACCTTGGCCACCTTCAGCTCGGGCAGCAGCGTCACCACATGCTGCACACGCTCGCAGCAGCGCACCGAGATCTCACCCAGGCGCAGCACGTCCTCGCCGATCTTCTGCAGGTCGTACAGCGCCATGACCTCGCTGGAGTCCTGCAGCAGGTCCAGGATGTCGTCCATCGCGTTGATCAGGCCATGGATCTGTTCGCGGTCCAGCGGCGTGATGAAGGTCTTGTGCAGTTGCCGGTGCACCTCGGCCGTCACGCGGTCGGCAGCCCGTTCGGCGTCGCCCACGGCCTTGGCGTGCTGCTCACGGATCGCCGGCTCGGCGTAGTGCTGCAGCATCTGCATGAAGGCCCGGGCACCCACGGTGATGTGTTTGCCGTGTTCGTTGAAGAGCTCGAAAAAATTGCCCTCGCGGGGCAGCAACTTGCCAAAAAACATGCGCTCTCCGGGTTGATCGGCCGCATTTGTCATCGGCCTGTCACACGAAGATTGTAGGCGCCGGGTTCAGCCGATCTGGCGGATGCACTGCGTGGCCACCGCCGGCAGCCAGGCCTGCAGCGGGCCCAGTTGTGGGTGCAGCAGGCCCGGGGCCAAGGCCAGCAACGGCAACAGCACAAAAGCGCGCTGGTGCAGCCGCGGGTGGGGCAAGGTCAGCACCGGGCTTTGAAGCACGGTGTCGCCATGCAGCAGCAGGTCCAGGTCCAGCGTGCGCGGCGCGTGGCGGTACGGGCGCTGGCGCCCATGGCTTTGTTCGATGGCCTGCAGGGCCTGCAGCAGCGCCAGCGGCGCCAGTGTCGTGTCGAGTGCGGCCACCGCGTTCAGGTAGTCGGGGCCGGCAGCGTCCACCGGCGCACTGGCGTACAGCGGCGAGCGTGCGGCCAGCACGGTGCCGGGCAAGGCGGCCAGTGCGCCGAAGGCTGCGTCCAGCGTGGCGCGGGCGTCGCCCAGGTTGGCCCCCAGGCCCACCCAGGCACGCTGCGGGGGGGTCACTCCGTGGCCGGGGCCGCGCCTTCCGGGCCCGCGGCGCCACCCGGCTTGCGGCGCCGACGGCGGCGTTTGCGCGGGGCGGTGGGGTCGGCGCCCTCACCTTCTTCGGCTGGTGCTTCTTCTGCACCGGCCTCGGCAGCGACGGCCGGTGTTGCCGCCGCCGGGACGCGCACCGTGCGCGGCACGCGCCGCGGCGCCTGCTGCTGCGCTTCGCGTGCGGCCTGCACCATGGCCTCGCGTTCGTCGTCGCTGCCCAGCGCAAAGTCCTCCCACCACTCGGGCAGCTCGGCGTCCACCTCGCCGGTGTCGGCCCGCAGCTTCAGGAAGTCGTAGCCGGCACGGTAACGCGGCTGCTCCACCAGCGAATACGGGCCGCTGCCGAAGCGGCGCTCGAATCGCGGCTGCATGGTCCAGATCTCGCGCATGTCGGCGCCGAGTTTGCCGCGGCCGGAGATGTCGCCGATGCGGGCTTCGAACACCGCGTCCACAGCCTGCTGAAGCGCCGGCATCGGCGCTTCGCCGGCCTGGCGCAGCGTGGTCCAGCGGCCCAGCACCTCGTGCCACAGCAGGCAGGCCAGCAGGAAGCTGGGCGCGACCGGTTTGCCCTCGCCCACGCGGCGGTCGGTGTCGGCCAGGGCCAGCTGCACGAAGCGGTCACCAGCGCCGCCCTGGGCGGCCTGCTCCAGCACCAGGTCCAAGATGGGGAATACGCCGCGCGGCAGCGGGTGCAGGCGCAGCTGCGCCAGGCTGGCGATGGCGTGGCCGGTCTGCAGCAGCTTGACCATCTCGTCGAACAGGCGCGACACGGGCACGTTGGCCAGCAGCGGCGCGGTGGCGGCGATGGGCTTCTTGGTGCCCGGCTCGATGGCAAAACCCAGCTTGGCTGCAAAACGCAGCACACGGATGATGCGCACCGGGTCTTCGCGGTAGCGTGTGTCGGCGTCGCCGATCATGCGCAGCACCTTGGCGCGCGCGTCCTGCAGGCCACCGTGGTAATCGACCACGGTCTGCGTCAGCGGGTCGTAATACATCGCGTTGACGGTGAAGTCGCGCCGCGCGGCATCGTCCACCTGCGGGCCCCAGACGTTGTCACGCAGCACACGGCCACTGGCGTCCACCGCGTGCGTCATGCCCGACAAGGCCTGCTTGGAGGTCTTTTCGTTGCCCGGCACCGCGTCGGCCGCACTGGCGTCCAGCAAGGCCCGGAAGGTGGAGACCTCGATCACCTCGTGTTCGCGCCCGCGGCCGTAGATCACGTGCACCAGGCGGAAACGCCGGCCGATGATGAAGGCGCGCCGGAACAAGGCCTTCACCTGCTCGGGCGTGGCATTGGTGGCGACGTCGAAGTCCTTCGGCTTCAGGCCCACCAGCAGATCCCGCACCGCGCCGCCCACGATGTAGGCCTCGTAGCCGCCCTCCTGCAGGGTGCGCACCACGCGCACGGCGTTGTCGTCCAGCAGCTTCGGGTCGATGCCGTGGGTGGCGACCGGGATCTCCACACGTTGGCCCAGCGGCGGGCCGGCGGGCACCAGTGCCTGCGCCTCGGCCGGGGCCTTGCCGAGCAGTTTGTCGATGAATTTTCTGATCATGCAAAGAGCCTGAGGACAGGCCAGCCCCGTTGCGCCGCGATGGCGGCCAGGGCGGGCACAGGGTTGGTGGCCACGGGGTGGCTGACATGTTCGAGCAGCGGCAGATCGTTGGTGGAATCGCTGTAAAACGTGCAGCGGTCAAAGTCCGCCAGGGTCTGGCCGCGGTCGGCCAGCCAGGCCGCGACACGTGCGATCTTGCCATCCCGGAAGGCCGGCACACCGCGGATGGCGCCCGTGACCCGTCCGTCGGCGTCGCGCACCAGGTCGGTGGCGATCAGATGTTCGACGCCGAACAGCGCGGCGATGGGCCGGGTCACGAACTCGTTGGTGGCGGTGACGATGGCGATCAGGTCCCCCGCGGCGCGGTGTTTTTGCACCAGGGCCAGCGCCGCCGGGTGCAAGGCCGGCCGGGCCACGGCCGCCAGGAAGGCTTCGGTCACGGCAGCCAGATCGGCCGCGCTGCGACCACGCCAGGGTGCGGTGGCAAAGTTGACGTAAGCCGCCATGTCCAGCGTGCCGGCGAGGTAGTCGGCGTAGAACTGGTCGTTGCCACGGCGGTGGGCCTCGGCGTCGGCCCAGCCAATCTGCACCAGGTACTCACCAAAGGCGTGGTCGGAGTCGTTCGGCAGCAAGGTGCCGTCCAGGTCAAAAAGCGTCAGGTTCAAGCGGGCGGGTCCTCGTCGAGCATCTGCCGGATCAGCGGCACGGTGACGTTGCGCGAGCGGGCCAGCGCAAAGGTGTCCAGCCGGTCCAGCAGCAACATCAGGTGTTTCAGGTCACGCGCGAAGCGGGTCAGCAGGTGGTCCATCACCTCGTCCGACAGGAAGATGCCGCGCCGGTCGGCCTCGCGCCGCAGCACCGCGCGGGTCTGCTCTTCGCCCAGCGGCTGCAGCGCAAACACCGGGCCCCAGCCGAGCCGCGTGCGCAGGTCTTCGCGCAGCGGCAGATCCACCGGCGGCACCCGGCCTGCGGCCACGATCTGCGTGCCGGTGCCAGCGGCATCGACAAACAGGCGGAAGGCGTCGGCCTGGGCGGCATCGTCCAGCCGGTCGCAATCGTCGATCAGGGCCAGCGCCCAGTCCGCCTGCACCGCGTTGTCCTGCAGCGGCGCAAAGGTGACGGCGCGCTGGCCACGCTGCTGAACCTCGTTCGCCAGGGCTTTCAGCAGGTGCGTCTTGCCGCTGCCGCTGGGCCCCCACAGGTAGACCGGCGCCCCCGGCATCACCAGGCTGCGCAGGTGGGCGACGGCGGCGGCGTTGGCGCCGTCGAGAAAGCTGTCGAAACTCGGCGCGGACGGGCCGGCCAAAGGCAGCGGAATCTGGCGCATGGCCACGGTGTCGGGCATGTTCAGGATGTCAATGCAACGGCGGACGGGGCTGCGCGCGCCAGCCGGCCAGGCGCCGGCGCAGCACCGGGGCATCGGGTTCGTCAGGGCAGACGGCCAGGTAGTGGGCGATGTCGTCACAGGCGCGGTCGCTGCGCCCCAGTTCGGCATAGACCAGGCCGCGGTCGCGGCGCTCGGGGCCGTCGTCGGGCAGCAGGATCACCAGCCGCTCCAGCACGGCCAGCAAGCGCGGCAGATCGCCCGCGCTGCGATGGATCTCCTTCAGGTTGCGCAGCAGCCGGGCGATCACGTCACGCGCAGGCGCCGCCTGCAGGAACAGGCCCAGCGGCACGTCGTCATCGCCCACCAGGCCACGCTGGCGGCGAAACGGCATCAGCCGCTCGTCGAGCTCCTCGCGCGACAGCGACTGGCCGCTGAACGGGTCGATCACCACCTCGCCCTGCGGCATGCTCAGCTTGACCAGGAAGTGGCCCGGGAAGGACACCCCAGCGGCCGTCAGCCCCAGCTGCGTGGCCAGCTCCAGGTAGACGATGGCCAGCGTGATGGGGATGCCACGGCGCCGCGTCAGCACGGCCGACACATCGCTGTTGGCGGGGTCGTAGTAGTCGTTGACGTTGCCGGCAAAACCCAGCTCGCCGAAGAAGTAGCGGTTCAGCAGCGTCAGGCGCTGCAGCGCACCGGCATCGGTGGGCAGGCGGCGGCGCAGCGTGGCGGCCAGCCCATCCACCTCGGCCAGCACGGCCTGGGTGTCCAGGCCCGGATGCATGTCCTGCGCCACGGCCACGGCGGCCTCCAGCAGGGGCAGGCTGGCGTCGTCGGCCACCAGCGCTGCGAAGTACTGCAGCGCGGTGGGGGCGGGAAACTGGAGCGTGCCGGTCATGCAGACAAGTTTAGGCGCGCCGCACGAACTGGCGCAGTTTCAGCCCGCTCAGGTGCAGCTGCACAAAATAGAGCAGCGCCACACCGCCCAGCACCAGCGCCATCCAGCCGGCGCGCTGTGCCCAGTGGCTTTGCAGGCCGATCCAATCGATGCGGCGGGCAGCCAAGGCCAGCACCGCACCCAGCACGGCACAGGCCGCGCCCACACGCAGCGCAAAACCCGGCCAGCCGGATGACGGCCGGTACAGCCCACGCCGGCGCAGCAGGAACAGCAGCACACCGGCATTGAACAACGCCGCCAGCCCGATGGACAAGGCCAGGCCGCCATGGCCCAGCCAGGGCACCAGCACCAGGTTCAGGGCCTGCGTGAGCAGCAGCGCGGCGATCGCCACCTTCATCGGCGTCTTGACGTCCTCGCGCGCATAAAAACCGGGGGCCAGGATCTTCAGGCCGATGAGGCCCATCAGACCGACGCCGTAACCCATCAAGGCCTGCACCGTCATCTGGACGTCGCGGGCTTCGAAGGCGCCGTAGTGGAACAACACCGCCACCAGCGCCTGCGGAAAGACCAGCAGCGCCACCGCGCAGGGCAAGGCCAGCATCAGCACCAGGCGCAGGCCCCAGTCCAGCAGGCCGGAAAAACGTTCCGCATCGGCCTGGCCGCGTGCGGCCGACAGCTGCGGCAACAGCACCACACCCAGCGCCACGCCCAGCAACGCGGTCGGGAACTCCATCAGGCGGTCGGCATAGGTCAACCACGACACCGCGCCCACCCCTTGGTAGGACGCGATCTGCGTGTTGATCAACAACGAGATCTGCGCCACCGACACCCCCAGCAGCGCCGGCGCCATCTGGCGCAGCACGCGCCGCACACCCGGGTGCCGCCAGGCGGCGGCCACGGCGCGCGGCGCCAGCCCGATGCGGGGCATCGCACCGACGGCGCGCAAAGCCGGCCACTGCACCGCCAACTGCAGGATGCCACCCAGCATCACCCCACCGGCCAGCGCGAGGATGGGGTCCCAGCCTTGGCGCTGAAACCAGGGGGCGCCGAACCAGGCGGCGGCAATGAAACTGAGGTTCAGCAGCACCGGTGTCGCGGCCGGCACCGCAAAACGCTTCCAGGTGTTCAGGATGCCCGCAGCCAGCGCCACCAGCGACATGAAACCGATGTACGGGAACATGAACCGTGTCAGCAGCACCGCGGTGTCGAAACGCTCCAACCCGGCACCGATCAACCACACCAGCACCGGCGCGCCGATGACACCGGCCGCGCACACCAGCAGCAGCACCCAGGCCAGCACGGTGGCCACGGCGTCGATCAGGCTGCGGGTGACGGCATCACCCTCCTGCGCTCGGGTGGCCGCCAGCACCGGCACGAAGGCCTGCGAAAACGCGCCTTCGGCAAACAGGCGACGGAACAGGTTGGGCAACCGGAAGGCGACGTTGAACGCGTCGGTGGCAGCGCTGGCGCCAAAGGCGGCAGCGACCATCTGCTCCCGCACCAGGCCGGTCACGCGCGAGGCCAGCGTCAGCAACGAGACAATGGAGGCGGATTTCAGCAGGTTCATCGGACGCGGCGGATTGTAGCGGGGGCACTTTGCAAAGCTGCGGGCCTGGTGCTATACTCGACGGTCTTTGCACTTAACACTGCTTTTCAGCAGCAACAGCCCACAGCATGGCCACCTCGTCCAAAGCCAAGAAGAAGACCGTCCGCCTCGCCTCCGGCCGCAAACGCGCTCGCCAGGACGTGAAGCTGAACGCCCAGAATTCTTCTATGCGCTCGCACTTCCGCACCGTCATCAAGAACGTGCAGAAGGCCGTGCTGTCGGGCGACAAGGACAAGGCTGTGGACCTGTTCAAGAGCGCGCAGAAGATCATTGACTCGGTGGCCGACAAGGGCATCTTCCACAAGAACAAGGCCGCTCGCCACAAGAGCCGCCTGGCCGCCAAGGTCAAGGCACTGGGCGCAACGGCCGCGGCCTGATTCCCACTGCAGACCACATCGGTCTGCACACACAACAAGGGCCTGCATTGCAGGCCCTTTGTCATGGTGGCGTGCGTTCAGTGGTCGGGCGCCACGCCGCCTTCGATGACCCGCAGGCCATTGTCGCGGGCGAAGTTCATCACGAAGTCCCAGGCCATCGGTTCCAGCGCCTTCAGCGCCTCGTCCACCACCACACACTTGACGTTGCCCATGGTGCGCGGCACGCAATAGGGCGAGTAGCCGATGAACGCGCCGATGCCGCCTTGCTGGCCGCCCGGGCGGAAGCTGGACATGGCTCCGGCCAGGCGTTCGGCCCAGTCGCTGGGGCGAAAGCTGCGGCCGTCGGCCGTCAGCCCTTGGATGGTGTATTGGCGCGGTTTGTTCATCAACGCCCGCGATTGTGCCCGCGTTCTGTTGCGTTGCAGCATGTGCAGGCTCCCCCTCTAGAATCGACAGGCTTCGCCAGGCTCTTTCTGAACACTTGCAAGGACCGCCCATGAACGCCCCCGAATCCGCCGTGTTGCACACCCCCGCGCGCCCGATGCCGCATGTGCTGAACACCTACGGCCGATTGCCGCTGGCGCTGTCGCATGGCCAGGGCTGCTGGGTCTGGGACACGAACGGCAAGAAGTACCTGGACGGCCTGGGCGGCATCGCCGTCAACACGCTGGGCCACAACCACCCGCGGTTGGTGCCGGCGCTCCAGGAGCAGATCGCCAAGCTGATCCACTCGTCCAACTACTACGAGGTGCCGCTGCAGGAACAGCTGGCGGCCAGGCTGTGTGAGCTGTCGGGCCTGGCGGGCGCGTTCTTCTGCAGCACCGGCCTGGAGGCCAACGAAGCCGCGCTCAAGATCGCGCGCAAGTTCGGCCACGACAAGGGCATTCATCGGCCGGAGATCATCGTCTACGAAGGTGCGTTCCACGGCCGTTCCATCGCCACGCTGTCGGCCACCGCCAACCCCAAGGTGCAGGCCGGTTTCGGGCCCTTGGTCGAAGGTTTTGTGCGTGTGCCGCTGAACGACCTGGCCGCGGTGGAAGAAGTGGCGCGCAGCAACCCCAACGTCGTGGCCGTGTTCCTGGAGACCATCCAGGGTGAAGGTGGCATCCACCCCAGCCGCTGGGAATACCTGCAAGGCCTGCGCGCGCTGTGCGACCGCCAGGGCTGGCTGATGATGCTCGACGAGGTGCAGTGCGGCATCGGCCGCACCGGCAAGTGGTTCGCCCACCAGTGGGCCGGCATCGTGCCCGACGTGATGCCGCTGGCCAAGGGCCTGGGCTCGGGCGTGCCCATCGGCGCGGTGGTGGCCGGCCCCAAGGCCGCCAACATCTTCCAGCCGGGCAACCACGGCACCACCTTCGGCGGCAACCCGCTGGCCATGCGCGCCGGCGTCGAAACCCTGCGCATCATGGAGGAAGACGGTGTGATGGCCAATGCGGCCGCGGTCGGCAAACGGCTGTCGGATGGCCTGAAACAGGCGCTCGAAGGTGTGCCAGGCGTGGTGGAGGTGCGCGGCGCCGGCCTGATGATCGGCATCGAGTTGGACCGCCCCTGCGGCGTGATCCTGCAGCGCGCCGCCGACGCCGGCTTGATGCTCAGCGTGACCGCCGATCGTGTGATCCGCCTGGTGCCGCCGCTGATCCTGTCGGCCGACGAAGCGGCGCAGATCGTCGCCATCCTGGCGCCGCTGATCTGCACGTTCCTGAGCGAGCCCGTGGCCGCGGCATGAAACCCGGGGACCGGCTGATGAAGCACTACCTGCAGTTCAAGGACTTCCGCGCCGAGGAGTACGCCTACCTCTTCGAGCGCACGCGCACCATCAAGACCCGCTTCAAGAACTACGAGAAGTACCAGCCGCTGGTGGACCGCACGCTGGCGATGATCTTCGAGAAGGCCAGCACACGCACCCGCGTCAGCTTCGAGGCCGGCATGTACCAGATGGGCGGTTCGGTGGTGCACCTGACCACCGGCGACAGCCAGCTCGGCCGCGCCGAACCCATCGAGGACAGCGCGCGTGTGATCAGCCGCATGGTCGACATCGTGATGATCCGCACCTACGAGCAGAGCAAGCTCGAAGCGTTCGCGGCGCATTCGCGTGTGCCGGTGATCAACGGGCTGACCAACGAGTACCACCCCTGCCAGATCCTGGCCGACATCTTCACCTTCATCGAACAGCGCGGTTCAATCCAGGGCAAGGTCGTGGCCTGGGTGGGTGACGGCAACAACATGGCCAACACCTGGCTGCAGGCGGCCGACATCCTGGGTTTCACCCTGCACGTCAGCACCCCCAGCGGCTACGAGATCGACCCGACCATGGCGGGTGTGCGCAACCCCGGCTGCCTGAAACTTTTCAAGAGCCCGTTTGCCGCCTGCGAAGGTGCGCACCTGGTCACCACGGATGTCTGGACCAGCATGGGCTTTGAGGCGGAAAACGCCGCCCGCCAGGCCGCGTTTGCCGACTGGTGCGTGGACCCGCAGATGATGCAGCTGGCACAGAAGGACGCACTCTTCATGCACTGCCTGCCGGCGCACCGTGGTGAAGAAGTTTCCGCCGAGATCATCGACGGCCCGCAGAGCGTGGTCTGGGACGAAGCCGAAAACCGCATGCACGTGCAGAAGGCGCTGATGGAGTACCTGCTGATCGGGCGCATCGGATGAATGATCCGGCGGCGCTCGCTGCGCTGGCTGCCCTGGCGGCAGACACCACGCACGACCTGCGCGACGAGGCCGCGCTGCGCGGCGTCTACAGCACCGGGCCGATGGCCAGTTCGCTGGCCAAGGTGGCCGACCACGTGCACCCGCTGTACCGGCCCTGGATCGAGGCCTCGCCCTTTGCCGTTCTGGCCACGCTGGGCCCGCATGGGCTGGACACCTCACCGCGTGGTGATGCACCCGGCTTCGTGCAGGTGCTGGACGACAAGACCCTGCTGCTGCCTGACCGCCGCGGCAACCAGCGCATCGACAGCCTGCGCAACCTGGTGCACGACCCGAGGATGGCGCTGCTGTTCCTGATCCCTGGCTTGGGCGAAGCGCTGCGGGTCAACGGCAGTGCCCGCATCAGTGCCCACCCGGCACTCTGTGCGCAACTGGCGGTGGACAGCAAGCCGCCGGCCTCGGTGCTGGTGATCACGGTGGCCAGCGTGTATTTCCAGTGCGCGCGTGCCATCAAGCGCAGCGGCCTGTGGGACCCGGCCCAGCATGTGGCTGCGGGCACCCTGCCCTCGCCAGGCACCATCCTGCAGGTGCTCAGCGAACGCGCCATCGACGGCACGGCCTACGACAGCGCGTTGCAAGCGCGGCAGGCCGCCACGCTGTACTGAGGCACGCTCAGTACGTCGCCCGACCGCCCGTGATGTCGAACACCGCGCCGGTGCTGAAGCTGCAGTCCTCGCTGCTGAGCCAGGCCACCATCGCGGCGATCTCCTGCACCTCCAGCAGCCGGCCCATCGGGATCTTGCCCAGCATGTAGCTGATGTGCTGCTCGGTCATCTGGGCAAACATCGCCGTCTTGGCCACCGCCGGCGTGATGGCATTGACCAGGATGCCCTTGGTGGCCACCTCCTTGGCCACCGACTTGGTCAGCGCGATCAGGCCCGCCTTGCTGGCGCTGTAATGCGAGGCGTTGGGGTTGCCTTCCTTGCCCGCCACCGACGCGATGTTGACGATGCGGCCCCAGCCGCGCTGCAGCATGTGCGGCACCACGTGGCGGCAGGTCAGGTAAGGCGCGATCAGGTTGACCTCGATCACGCGCCGCCACACCGCCGGGTCCAGCTCCCAGGTGGGTGCGTTGCCGCCGGTGATGCCGGCGTTGTTGACCAGGATGTCGATGCGCGGCAGCGCGGCCGTGGCGGCGGCCACCGACGCGTCGTCCGTCAGTTCCACCACCTGCCCGCTCACCGGGCCCAGGGCCGACAGCGCCTTGCAGGCCGCGTCCAGCTGCGCGGCGTCGATGTCCCAGATCACCACCTGCGCACCCGATTGCAGCAGGCGTTCGCAGGTGGCGTAACCGATGCCCTGGGCGCCGCCGGTGATGACCGCGACGCGGCCTTTCAGGTCGATGTTGTTCATGCCAGGTCACCCGCCGGGCCGCCCCAAGGGTGACCTGCGCCCCCATGGGGGGCAGCGAACGAAGTGAGCTTGGGGGTCGTCATGTTGTGCCTTTCAATGCAGTGGGGTGGCCGGCGCAGTCGCGGATGTACTGGCGCACGATGTCTTCGAAATTGTTCTCGGGCAGCAGGCCCAGACGGGCGGCACGCTCGGCGGTGGCACCGGCCGGCCAGTTGGCGACGATGCCGGCGATGCGCTCGTCGCGCACGAAGCGCACACGCGCCCGCACCTGCGGGCCGGCCACGGCTACCAGCGCGTCCAGCATCTGCTGCACCGTCACGTTCAGCGCCGGCAGGTTCAGCGCCAGACGACCACCAAAGGCCTCGCGGCTGGCCTCGTAGACGGCGATCAGGCCTTCCACCGTGCGCTGCGGCGACGACACCGGGTGCGACACGCTGGCGTCCACCGGGCAGATGGCCTCTTCGCCGGCCAGCGGCTCGCGCAGGATGCCGCTGAAAAACGAACTGGCCGCGCCGTTGGGGCGGCCGGGGCGCACGGTGACCGTCATCAGCCGCGCGGCGCGGCCGTCGATGAAACCCTTGCGCGTCCAGTCGGCGATCAGGTGTTCACACACCAGCTTGTGCATGCCGTAGCTGGTCTGCGGCGCGGGCAGCGTGGTGTCGCCCACCAGGGCCGGCAGCGGCACCACAGGGTCCGGCCCGAACACCGCCACCGAGCTGGCGAACACCAGGCGTGTGGGCATGCCACCGGCCAGCGTGCGGGCGCGCAGCGCGTCCAGCAGCGCACGTGTGCTGTCCAGGTTGCTGCGCAGGCCCAGATCAAAATCGGCCTCGCACTCACCCGACACCGCCGACGCCAGGTGGAACACACCATCGACCGGCTCATCGGCCAGCGCGGCGCAATGGCTCAGCAAGGGGCCGACACGGGCCTCGACCCGGCCATCGGCCAGCAGGTCGGCGGGTGCCGCCACCTGGTCGGCGATGACCAGGCGTGTGATGTCCTGGCCCAGCAGGTGGCCGCGGGCCAGCAGAGTGCGCGCCAGCCGCGCGCCGACAAACCCGGCACCGCCGGTGATCAGGATTTTCATGGCGTGACTTTCTTGCCCCGCACAGGGGCCTTGAGGCGTGGGGCCGGCACCGCCAGCGACGGCAGCTTGCGGCGCGAGGCCAGCACCAGGTCGATGTCTTCACCCGCACCGTCGATCAGCACCAGGATGGCCTTCTCCGCCTTGGCGGGCGAACGTGCGATCACGGCGTCAAGCACCGCGCGGTGAAGCGGCAGCGATTCACGCGGACCGTCGGGTTTGCTGGTGGAAATCTCGAAGCTGGTGCGCAGCAAGGCACCCACCGCCTTGCCCATCTGCACCAGCATGCGGTTGTGGCAGGCCTTCAGCAGGCCCTGGTGGAAACGCAGGTCGCTCGCGACGTAGTCACCACCCTGTTCGATGGCGGCCTTCATGCCGGCGTAGGCGGTTTCGATCTCGGCAATGTCGGCCGGCGTGGCGCGTTCGGCGGCCAGGCGCACGGCCGCCGGCTCCACCACACGCCGCAGCTCCTGCAGATCGCGCAGGAACTCGCGTGTCAGGCCGACCTTGCTCTGCCAGGCCACCACATCGGGGTCGAACCAGTTCCATTGTTCGGCCGGCAGCACGCGTGTGCCAACCTTGGGCCCGGTGCTGACGATGCCCTTGGCCACCAGCGACTTGATGGCCTCGCGCACCACCGTGCGGCTGACGCCCAGCGCCTCGCCCAGCGCTGGCTCGGGCGGGATGCTGCTGCCCACCGGGTAACGCCCGGTGAAGATGCCTTCGCCCAGCACGTCCAGCGCCGTGCCAAGCACGTTTTTGATCGTCGATCTCATCCGCGCACAAAGGCAGTGATCAGCGGCAGGTCGCCCAGCTGCCGGCTCCAGTGGCCGTGCAGGGCGGCATCGAAACTGGCACCGTCGGGCAGCACATCGGCCGAGTAGAAATGCTGGCCCGGGCCGAAAACACGCGAACTGCCGTCCTGCAGGCCGATTTCCATCTGCCCCTGCAGGATGAACACCCACTGCGGCGTGACGGTGCAGTGGAAGGGGCTGCGAAAACCCACCGGGCTCTCGCGCAGTTGCAGGCCGCCGCTGGGCACCAGCGCCGACAGGCGCGCGGCAGGTGTGCCCTCGTCCAGCGGCAGGGTTTGGTCGCGGAAACGCGCACGGCCGTCCGCGTCGGTGAACAGGATGACTTGTGTGAAGGTGTGCATGCCTACAGTGTCGCCGTGACACCACCGTCCACGTACAGGATGTGGCCGTTGACAAATCGCCCGGCATCGCTGGCCAGGAACACCGCCGCCGGCGCCAGGTCTTCCACATCGCCCCAGCGCCGGCTGGGCGTGCGGCCTATCAGCCAGGCGCTGAAAGCGGCGTCGTTCACCAGCGGCGCGGTCAGCTCGGTCTTGAAATAACCCGGCCCCAGGCCGTTGACCGTGATGCCAAACGGCCCCAGGTCGATGGCCATGCCCTTGGTCAGCATCTTCACCGCGCCCTTGCTGGCGGCATAGGCGGCGGTGCCGGGGCGGCCGAGCTCGCTCTGCACCGAACAGGTGTTGATGATGCGGCCTGCGCCACGCGCCACCATGTGGCGGGCCACGATCTGGCCGACCACAAACAGGCTGTCGACGTTGAGCCGCAGGATGGCCTGCCAGTCGGCGGCGGGCAGCTCGTGGAAGGCGCCGCGGCGCGTCATGCCGGCGTTGTTGACCAGCACGTGGATGGGTCCGATGTCGCGCTCGATGCCGTCCACGGCGGCCTGCACCGCGGTGGCATCGCAGACGTCGAAGTTGCGGCCGTGCACCACCAGGCCTTCGGCCTGCAACGCGGCGCAGGCCGCCTGCAGGCGCGCCTCGTCGCGGCCGTTCAGCACCACGGTGGCGCCGGCCTGGGCCAGGCCCCGCGCCAGGGCCAGGCCAATGCCGGTGGACGAACCCGTGACCAGGGCCACGCGGCCATCCAGGCGAAAGGTGGAAGCGTCAATCATGCAGCCTTCTCTTGCAGCAGGTTCAGGCGCCGGACGGCTTCGTCCACCAGCGTGGCCGGTGGCAGCGCGATGTCCAGCGCAATGGCGGCTTCATCGGCCGCCGGGGGTTCCAGGGTGTCGAGCTGGCTTTGCAGCAGCGACGGCGGCATGTAGTGGCCGCTGCGTGCGGCCAGGCGGGCGGCCAACAGGGCTGGATCGCCGTGCAGGAAGACAAAACGCAGCTCGGGCGCGCCGGCCCGCAGCAGGTCGCGGTAGCTGCGCTTGAGCGCCGAACACGAGGCCACCACCCCTTGCGCGGCGGCCGTCGGGTTGTTCAACTGCCCGGCCACGGCCTGCAGCCAGCCGTGGCGGTCGGCATCGGTCAGCGGTGTGCCGGCGGCCATCTTGGCCACGTTGCGCTCGCCATGCAACGCGTCACCTTCGACGAAGTTCACGCCCAGGCGGGCCGCCAGCGCCTGGCCCAGCGTGCTCTTGCCGCAGCCGCTGACGCCCATCACCACCACGCGCCAGGCACGGGCCACGGCATCACCCCAGGCGGGCGCCGGACGCGCGGTCGAAGACATGGGCCTTGGCGGCGTCCAGCGTCAGGAACACGGTCTCACCAGGCTGCGCCAAGGTGCGACCATGGGTCACCAGCACCAGCTGCTGCGCGCCGATCTGCAGCAGCAATTCGGTCTCGGCGCCGGTGGGTTCGACCACCACCACCTGGGCCGGGATGCCGCTGCCTGCCAGCACCAGATCGGTCGGACGGATGCCGTAGTGCACGGCCTGGCCCTCACGCCCGGTGCCGGCGGGCACCGGCCAGCGGTGGCCCAGGGCTTCCACCGCCCCACCCTTGACCGTGCCCTCGAACACGTTCATCGACGGCGAGCCGATGAACTGCGCGACGAACAGGTTGCCCGGCCGGTCGAACAGTTCCAGCGGCGTGCCGATCTGCTCGATGATGCCGTCGTGCATCACGACGATGCGGTCGGCCATGGTCATGGCCTCGATCTGGTCGTGTGTGACGTAGACCGTGGTGGTCTTCAGCCGCTGGTGCAAGGCCTTGATCTCGGCCCGCATCGCCACGCGCAGCTTGGCGTCCAGGTTGCTCAGCGGCTCGTCGAACAAAAACACCTTGGGGTCGCGCACGATGGCACGGCCCATGGCCACACGCTGGCGCTGGCCGCCGGAGAGCTCACGCGGGTAACGGTCCAGCAGCGCATCCAGGTTCAGGATGCGGGCTGCCTTGTCCACCCGCTGCGCCGTGGTGGCCGTGTCGGCCTTGCGCAGGCGCAGGCTGAAGGCCATGTTCTCGCGCACCGTCATGTGCGGGTACAGGGCGTAACTCTGGAAGACCATCGCGATGTCGCGGTCCTTGCTTTCCAGGTCGTTGACCACCTTGTCGTCGATCAGGATCTCGCCGCCGCTGATCTCCTCCAGCCCGGCCAGCATGCGCAGCAGCGTGCTCTTGCCACAGCCCGACGGGCCGACCAGCACGACGAACTCGCCATCGGCGATGTCGAAGCCGATGCCGTGGATGACCTTGACGGCGCCGTAGGCCTTCTGGATGTTCTTGAATGAAACGGTGGCCATGGACTCAGCTCTTGACGGCGCCGGCCGTCAGGCCCGACACCATGTAACGCTTGAACGCGTAATAGATCGCCGCCGGTGGCAGCGCGTAAACCACCCCGGTGGCCATCAGCAGCTCCCAGGGCGAATCGTCGGCCCCCAGGAAGTTGCCCAGGGCCACGGCCAGGGTGAGGTCGGACTCCTTGCTGAGCAGCAGAAAGCCGTAGAGGTACTCGTTCCAGGCCAGCAGCAGCGAATACGTGCCCACCGCCACCAGGCTGGGCACCATCAGCGGCACGTACACCAGGCGGAACAGCTGCAGCGGCGTGGCACCGTCCATGCGGGCGGCTTCGTCCAGCTCCCAGGGCAGCTTGTCGCTGGCCTGCTTGAGCACCCAGATGCAGTACGGCGAGGCGATGGTCACCATCGCCAGCACCAGCGACCACTTGTTGTTCAGCAGGCCGTAGTTGGCCATGGTCTTGTACATGGGCACGGCCAGGAAGGCCGCGGGGATGAAGTAGGTGAACAGCGCCATGTTCATCACCGTGCGGCCGCCGCGCACCTTGAGCCGGCTGATCGCAAAGGCCGCACAGGTGGCCACGAACAGCGTGATCAGGCCCACCGCCACCGCGATCAGCAGGCTGTTGCCCAGCTGCTGCCAGAAGTGCTGCAGGTACAGGTGCTGCTGCTGGAACACAACCTGGAAGTTGTCCAGCGTCGGGGTCGTGGGCCACAGCCGGCCCGAGGTGGCGGTGTCGCGCGGCGAGATCGCAAACAGCACCATGTGGTAGACGGGAATCAGCGTCCACAGCAGCACCGGGATGCCGACCAGCAGCAGTTGGGCTTCGTTGATGATGGCCTTCTTCTTCACTTGCCGAGCCTCTTCATCATCACGAACACCAGGGGCAACACAAAGGGCAGTGCCACCACGATGGACGCCATCGCCAGCGAGATCTGGTCCAGCCGCAGGTAGCGGATGCCCAGCGTGGCCAGCACATGCGTCAGGTCGGCCGGGCCACCGCCGGTGAGCAGGTAGACGCTGTTGAAATCACCCAGGGTCCAGATCAGGCTCAGGATGGTGGACGTGAAGTACAGCCCCTTCATCGACGGCCAGGTGATGAAGCGGAACTTCTGCCAGCGTGTGGCGCCATCGACGCTGGCGGCCTCGTACTGCTCCGACGGGATCGCCAGGCGGCCGGCCAGCAGGATCAGGGTCCAGAACGGCAGGCTCTTCCAGATGTGCATCAACATCGAGAAGGTGAGCGCCAGCGTGGGGTCGTTCAGCCAGTTCGGGCCGTCCAGGCCGGTCATGCGGAAGTAGGTGCTGTTGATCACGCCCCACTCCGGGTTGAGCATGAAACGCACCGACAGGATGGTCGGGATGGAAGGCACCGCCCACGGCAGGATGAAAAGCAGCGACAGCGCCTTGATCCACCAACGTGTCTGCACAAAAAAGCCGGACAGGCCGAGCGCGATCACCATCTTCAGGTTCACCGCCACCAGCAGAAAGATGACGGTGTTGATGGCGGTGCGGAAGAACACCGGGTCGTCGGCCAATTGCACATAACTGGCCGGGTCGCGTGCCAGCCAGAGGCCGTAACACACGGGGTAGACCACGAACACCACAAAGACCAGCAGGTAGGGCAGCACCAGCAGGCGGCCCCAGAACTCCCACTGGGTCAGGGCCTTGGCGGGCTTGGGCGCCGGTGTGCCGGCGAGGGTGGCGGTGTTCATGTCAGTTCCGCACGGCCGCCCGAAGGGACTGACGCACCCCCTCGGGGGGCAGCGAACAAAGTGAGCGTGGGGGCTTCATTTCAGTTGGGCTCGGGCAGCGCGCTGCCACCGCCAGCGGCCCCGTGGGGCGCTGGTCGGCAGCGGCTCAGCGCAGACTCAGTTGGCGACGGCCTTGATGCGGGCGATCATCTCGTCCACGGCCTTGTCCACGGGCACCTTCTCGTTGAGCACCCGGTTCATCGCCTTGGCCCAGACGTTTTCGTTGTTCAGCACCGTGAACTTGTAGTTCTTGGTGAATTCGAACGAGTTGGTGCCGGCCATGAACTGGTTGTAGACCGTGGTGCGGTGCGGGTCGCTCTTCCAGAACGGGCTCTGCTGGGCGGTCTTCTGCACCGGGAACCAGCGGCCTTGCGAGCCCTCGACGTACGGCGTCAGGTTGGCCTCGTCCAGCATGAACGAGACAAACTGCTTGGCCGCGGCCTTGTTCTTGGCGTCCTTGAAGATCACACCCACCTTCACCGCGGCCCGGTAGGTCATCTTGCTGCCATCGGGCTTGTTGGGGAAGCCGGCCGTGGCGATCTTCTGTGTGTAGTTGGCTTTGGCTTCGTCACGCTGTGCCTGCGTGAGCGCGGGGTTGTTCATGTCGTCCAGCCACTTGGCCGCGATGGAAATCGTGGCGTTGTGGGTCATCGCGATCGTCTTGTTGTGGAAGGCGACGTTGTTGTCCGGGTCCTTCCAGTTGGTCGACGAAGGCGGCGTGCAGCCCTTGCCATAGACCATGGTGTAGTCGGTCACGGCGTTGATCAGGCCCTGGCGAACCGCCGGGTCATCGACCAGCACCTTGCCGGAATCACTGACCAGCTTGACGTTGTGCGCGTCCATGAAGGTCAGGAACGAGTAGAACGAGTCGCTCGAATCCACACCCATCGGGAAGCCGGTGCCAAAGGCCCGCTTGCCGGTCTTCTGGCGGTAGCCGTTGTGCACCTTGTTGCACCAGAAGTCCCAGTAGCCCGCCCAGTCCTTGGGGATGTCGCTTTCCTTGAAGCCCGCATCTGTGACCATGTCCTTCCAGTACTGGATGTGCATGGTCTGCTGCTTGATCGGGAAGGCGTAGTACGCCCGGCTCTTGGTGGTGTCGTTGTAGAGAAAGGCCGTGGACAAGGCCTGCGGCTCGAACTTGGCACGCAGCGGGTCGATCAGGCTGGTCAGGTCTTCGAGCTTGCCCTCAAACGCCCACTTGGCAGCCACCTGGAAGTCGTACACGTCGGCGTAGGACACATCGGGCGGGTTGCCGGCGTCCATCGCAGCGACGGACTTCGGGATCGATTCCTGCGGCGCGTACAGGCTCAGGTCAACCTTGACCTTGGGGTACTTGGCCTCGAACTTCTTGATGGCGGCGAACAGCGCGTCGTCTTCGCCCTTGTAATAACCCTTGGCCCACCACACGGTGAGCTTTTCCTGCGCGAGCACGGGGCCGGAGGCCACCAGACCCGCGCCCACCAGCGCGGCCATCAACATCTTCAGCTTCATGCGTGAGTCTCCTTCGAGGATGGCGTCGGTCGCGCCGGGGTTGTCTTGTGGCCTTATCGTATGATGATTGGCAAGTTCGCAGCCCGGGGATTTCCCTGAAATCAGCGCAGCTCCGGCACCGGGCTCAGCGGCCTGCGGCCAGCAAAGTGCTCGCGCAGGTTGTTGAACGCCAGGTCGGCCATGGCCTGGCGCGTGGCCGTGGTGGCACTGCCGATGTGCGGTGCCAGCACCACCTGCGGCAGGGCCTTCAGACGATCAGGCACGTTCGGCTCGTTTTCGAACACATCGAGCCCGGCACCCCCCAGCAGGCCGCGCTCCAGCGCATCGATCAGCGCGGCTTCGTCGACCACCGAACCACGCGCCACGTTGACCAGAATGCCCTGCGGGCCGAGTGCCGCCATCACCTCGGCATTGATGAGCCCGCGTGTGCCGGCACCACCAGGGGTGATGACCACGAGGAAATCACTCTGCGCCGCCAGGGCCACCGGCGTCGGGTGAAAGAGATAGGGCAGCGCTGCCTTGGCACTGCGCGCGGTGTAGGCGATCTGCATGCCAAAGGCCGCGGCGCGCAGCGCGATGGCCTGGCCGATGCGACCCATGCCGACGATGCCCAGGCGCGCGCCCGACATCTTGCGCGCCAACGGCATCGGCCCGGCGGGCCAGCGGCCCTCGCGCACAAAGCGGTCGGCCGCGGGCAGCTGGCGCGCGGCGCACAACATCAGACCGATGGCGAGGTCGGCCACGTCGTCGTTCAGCACGTCGGGGGTGTGCGTGACCATCACGCCCTGCACCTTGGCTGCGGCCACGTCCACGCCGTCGTAACCCACGCCCATCACCGAGATGATCTCCAGCGCCGGCAGCTGCGCGATCAACGCCGCCGGTATCTTCGATTCACCGCTGGCCGAGATGGCGCGGACGGTGGGCGCCACGGCCGCGAAGGCCGCCGGATCGGTTTCATGCAGGCGTTCGTGCACGCGGAACGCGGCCGTCAGCTGCGGCGCGAGCAAGGGCGAAGGTTTGGCAACGGCCAGGAGATCAGGTTGTGACATCGGGACTTCTACGGCTGTGGAGTTCAATCGTCATACCATAGTATTCCCGCACACCGGGTGCCACCCGGGAAAGCCAGAACACGCCATGAGTGACAGCCCCCAGGACCGCCCCAAGAAACTACCCTCCGAACTGCGCAGCCAGCAGTGGTTCGGCCGCCAGGACCGCGACGGTTTTGCCTACCGCAGCTGGGTCAAGGGCAAGGGTGTGCCGCACGACCAGTTCGACGGCCGGCCGGTGATCGGCATCTGCAACACCTTCAGCGAGCTGACGCCCTGCAACAGCCATTTCCGCACGCTGGCCGAGCAGGTGAAGATCGGCGTTTACGAAGCCGGCGGATTCCCGCTCGAGTTCCCGGTGATGTCGCTCGGCGAAACGCTGCTGCGCCCCACCGCGATGCTGTACCGCAACCTGGCCAGCATGGACGTGGAAGAGAGCATCCGCGGCAACCCCATCGACGGTGTGGTGCTGCTGTTCGGCTGCGACAAGACCACGCCCAGCCTGCTGATGGGCGCCAGCAGCGTCGACCTGCCCACCATCGGCGTCAGCGGCGGGCCCATGCTCAGCGGCAAGTGGCGCGGGCAGGAACTGGGCTCGGGCACCGGTGTCTGGAGCATGAGCGAGCAGGTGCGCGCCGGCACCTTGAAGATGCAGGACTTCTTCGAGGCCGAGAGCTGCATGCACCGCAGCCACGGCCATTGCATGACCATGGGCACGGCCAGCACGATGGCCAGCATGGTGGAGGCCCTGGGCATCGGCCTCACCGGCAACGCCGCCTACCCGGCGGTGGACGGGCGGCGCAACGTGATCGCGCGCAACGCGGGCCGGCGCATCGTCGAGATGGTGCACGCCGACCTGAAGATCTCGCAGGTGCTCACGCGCGAGGCGTTTGAAAACGCCATCCGCACGCTGGCTGCGATTGGCGGCAGCACCAACGCCGTGATCCATTTGATCGCCATCGCCGGCCGCCTGGGTGTGCCGCTGTGCATCGACGACTTCGACCGCCTGGGCAGCGAACTGCCCTGCCTGGTGAACCTGCAGCCCAGTGGCCAGTACCTGATGGAAGACTTCTGCTACGCCGGTGGCCTGCCGGCGGTGATGAAGCAGATCGAACACCTCCTGCACCGCGACGTGATCACCGTGACCGGCCAGACCATGGGCGAGAACCTGGCCGATGCAGAGAACTTCAACCCGGCCGTCATCAAGAACTTCGACGCACCCTTCAAGGACCGTGCCGGCATTGCCGTGCTGCGCGGCAACCTGGCACCCCGCGGCGCCGTCATCAAGCCCAGCGCCGCCACACCCGCGCTGATGCAGCACACCGGCCGCGCCGTGGTGTTCGAGGACAGCGACGATTTCCACGCCCGCATCGACGACGACAACCTGGATGTCGATGAAACCTGCATCCTGGTGCTGAAGAACTGCGGCCCCAAGGGCTACCCCGGCATGGCCGAGGTGGGCAACATGCCGCTGCCGCCCAAGGTGCTCAAAAAAGGCATCACCGACATGGTCCGCATCAGCGATGCCCGCATGAGCGGCACGGCCTACGGCACCGTGGTGCTGCACACCGCGCCCGAGGCCGCGGCCGGCGGCACGCTGGCCCTGGTGCACAACGGTGACCTGATCACGCTGGATGTCGCCGGCCGCCGCCTGCACCTGCACGTGGACGACGCCGAACTCGCGAAACGCCGCGCGTCGTGGACGCCGCCCAAGCCACCGCTGGACAGCGGCTACTGGAAGCTCTACATCGACCACGTGCTGCAGGCCGACGAAGGCGCCGACCTCGATTTTCTGCGCGGCAAGCGCGGCTCCTTTGTCCCCAAGGACAACCACTGATCCCTTCCCAAGGACAAACACCGACATGACTGAAAAAATCGCACTGATCACCGGCGCCGGTTCGGGCATCGGCCAGGGCTGTGCCACCGGCCTGTTGAAGGACGGCTGGCACGTCGTCTTCGTTGGCCGCCGCGCCGATGCGCTGCAGGCCGCCATTGCCGCCGCAGGCGACGCCGGCGCGCGTGCCTTGGCCATGCCCTGCGATGTGGGCGACGAACACGCCGTGGCGCAGTTGTTCGCCGACGTCAAGGCGCGCTTCGGCCGCCTGGACCTGCTGTTCAACAACGCCGGCATCTCGCTGCCCACCACGCTGCCAGGCGACTACGACCCCGCCACCTGGCGGCGCGCGGTGGATGTCAACCTGAACGGTGCCTTTTTCTGCCTGGCCCAGGCCTTCAAGCTGATGCAGACGCAGCAGCCCATGGGCGGGCGCATCATCAACAACGGCTCGATCTCGGCGCATGCACCACGGCCTGGCTCCATCGCCTACACCGCGACCAAACACGCGGTGACGGGCCTGACCAAGACCGCGGCGCTGGACGGCCGGCCGTTCAACATCGCCGTCGGCCAGATCGACATCGGCAACGTGGCCAGCGACATGACGCAGAAGATGGTGGCCGGCGTGCCACAGGCCGACGGCAGCATCCGCCCCGAACCACGCATGGAACTGCAGTCGGTGGTCGACACCTTCCTGGCCATGGCGCGGCTGCCGCTGAGCGCCAACGTGTTGTTCACCACGGTGATGGCCACCAACATGCCGTACGTCGGCCGCGGCTGACGGCGTGCCGCGCGGTCACCCGGGTAATCCAGGGTGCGCCGCGCCGGTCTGGCAGGTATCGTCGGCGCAAATTGGCCTGACCACTTGACCTCCAGACCATGCCGATCCAGGCCATCGAACCCCGCCGCCTCTACCGCCAGATCGCCGACCAGCTGCGTGCGCTGATCAAGGCGGGCGAGTACGCCGTGGGCAGCCGTCTGCCGGCCGAGCGCGACCTGGCGGCCCAACTGGGCGTGTCGCGCCCCTCGGTGCGCGAGGCGCTGATCGCGCTGGAGGTGGAGGGCCTGGTCGAGGTTCGGGTGGGCTCGGGCATCCACGTGATCGCGCGCGATTCCGCCAAGCCGCCGCTGGAAGCCGGTGCCTTCGGCCCCTTCGAGATCATCCGCGCACGCCAGGTGGTGGAAGGTGAACTGGCCGCACTGGCCGCCACGCGCATGGACAACGAACTCGTGGCCGGTTTGAACGAAGCCGTGGCGCTGATGGAAGACGAGATCCGGCGCGGCATCACCCCCATCCGCGGCGACCGGCTGTACCACCTGCGCATCGCCGAGGCGGCCGACAACGGCCCGCTGCTGCGCACCGTCACCGAACTTTTCGACGAACGCAACAGCCCGCTGTTCGAACAGCTCGGCCAGCACTTCGAAAACCGCGAAAGCTGGGGCCGCGCAGTGGCCGAACACCGCGCCGTGATCGCCGCCATCGCGGCACAGGACCCGCTGGCCGCGCGCGCCGCCATGCAGACGCACCTGAAAAACTCACACGACCGTTTTGCCGACAACTGGCCACCGGGCGAAGCCCTGGGAGCACCTTCACGATGAATACCCCGATGAACAGCCCCACCACCCTCGCCTGCCGCATCCACGGCGCCCACGACCTGCGGCTGGAGCCGGAACAGGCGCCCGACCTCGGCCCGCACGACGTGCGCCTGCGTCTGGGCGCCGGCGGCATCTGCGGGTCGGATCTGCACTACTGGCAACACGGCAAGGTGGGCGCGTTTGTCGTGCGCGAGCCGCTGGTGCCGGGGCACGAAGCCTCGGGCGTGGTCGAGGCCATCGGCGCCGCCGTCACGCGCGTGGTGCCGGGCGACCGCGTGGCCATCAACCCTTCGCACCCCTGCGGTGTCTGCGACTACTGCCGCAGCGGGCGTGGCAACCTGTGCCGCAAGATGTTCTTCCTGGGCAGCGCCAGTGTGTTCCCGCACGCCCAGGGCATGTTCCGCCAGGCCTTCGTGATGGGCGAAGCGCAGCTGACGCCGATCGCCGAGGCCCACATCTCGCTGGGCGAGATCGCCTGCGCCGAACCGCTGTCCATCGGCCTGCACGCGCTGCACCGCGCCGGCCCGGTGCTGGGCGAGACGGTGCTGATCACCGGCGGCGGCACCATCGGCTGCATGAGCGTGCTGGCCGCACGCCTGGCGGGTGCCGCCCACATCACGGTCTGCGACATCCACGACCGGCCCTTGGAAATGGCCCGCACCGTCGGCGCCGACCAGGTGCTGCGCAGCGACCAGGTCGACATGAAACAACTCGCCGACAGCGCCGACGTGGCCATCGAAGCCGCCGGCAGCGCCGCCGCGCTGGCCACCTGCCTGATGGCCGTCAAGCGCGGCGGGCGTGTGATGCAGGTGGGCACGCTGCCGGCCGAGATCCCGTTCCCGGCGAACAGCGTGATGGCACGTGAGCTCGATTACCGCGGTGTGTTCCGCGCGCACCTGGCCTTCGACTGGGCCGTGCAGGCCATCCGCAGCCGCCGTGTCGATGTGCGCCCGCTGATCACGGCGCAGATGCCGCTGGCCCGCTCGCTCGAAGCCTTCGAGCTGGCGGCCGACAAGACCCGCAGCACCAAGGTGCAGGTCACCGCCGATTGATGTTCCACAACGAAGGAGACATGACCATGAAACGCATCTTCCTGAAGTCGATGATGGCCGCCGCAGCGGTTGCCCTGACCCTGCCCGTGATGGCGCAGACCAAGCTCAAGTGGGCGCACGTGTACGAGACCAGCGAGCCGTACCACACCGAATCCGTCTGGGCCGCGGAAGAGATCAAGAAGCGCAGCAACGGCAAGTTCGAGATCCAGGTCTTCCCGGCCAGCAGCCTGGGCAAGGAGACCGACATCAACCAGGGCATGACCCTGGGCACGGTGGACATGATCATCAGCGGCACCTCGTTTGCCGCGCGCAGCTACCCGCGCATCGGCATCGCGTATTACCCCTTCATCTTCCGCGACGGCGACCACCTGCTGGCCTACGGCAAGAGCGATGTCTTCAAGGAGATGATCGACGGTTACCGCGCCAAGACCGGCATCCAGATCCTGGCCTACACCTACTACGGCGCGCGCCACACCACGGCGCAGAAGGCCTTCACCGATTGCGCCGGCCTGAAGGGCATGAAGATGCGTGTGCCCGACGTGCCGGCCTACCGCGCGATGCCCGAGTCCTGCGGCGCCAACCCGACACCCATCGCCTTTGCCGAGGTCTACCTGGCGCTGCAGAACGGCACCGTGGATTCGCAGGAGAACCCGCTGCCCACCATCGAGGCCAAGAAGTTCTACGAGGTGCAGAAGCACATCATGCTGACGGGCCACATCGTCGACGGCCTGACCACGCAGGTGGCGCCGCATGTGTGGAACAAACTCAGCGACGCCGAGAAGAAGATGTTCACCGACGTGGCGCAGGAAGCCGCCACCCGTGCGTCCAACAAGATCAAGGCGCGTGAGGCCGAGCTGGTGGACGAGTTCAAGAAAAAGGGCCTGGGTGTGCACGTGGTCAACCGCAAGAGCTTCGTTGACGCGGTGCTGAAGGCCAAGCCGCTGAACAGCATGGGCTTCGACCAGAAGGACTACGACCGCATCGTCGCCGTCAAGTAAGCAGGCGACCCATGATGATGGACATCGACGCCGGCCCGAAGGTGATGGGCGATGACGGCGAGTTTCACGCCGTCGACGAAGCCGTGGACCTGTCGGGCACCCCGGTGGAAGCCTGGGTCGCCGTGGCCTTGTTCTGGGCCCTGGCCGGCGTCGTGTTCCTGCAGTTCTTCACGCGTTATGCGCTGAACAACTCGGCCTCGTGGACGGAAGAGATCGCGCGTTATCTGCTGATCGGCACCGTCTTCGTGGGTGCGGCCATCGGCGTGGCCAAGAACAACCACATCCAGGTGGACCTGCTGTACCGGTACCTGCCCGCACCGGTGGCGCGGGTGATGGCCACAGCAGTGGATGCCATGCGCATCGTGTTCTTCATGGCGATGACGGTCTACACGGGCTTGATGATGGAAAAGATGGGCAGCTACCAGATGACCATCATCGACCTGCCGATGAACATCGTCTACGGCGTGTGCCTGTTCGGTTTTGCGGCGATGAGCCTGCGCTCGGTGTGGGTCGCGAAGATCCACTGGCAGCGCGGTTACAGCGTGCTCGAACGCCCCGAAACCACGATGGACGACCGCTGACATGCTGAAAGTCTTGTTCCTGTTCCTGATGGCCAGCGGCCTGCCCGTGGCCATCGCGATGGCCGGGTCGTCGCTGATCTACATCCTGGTCAGCGGCGACCTGCCAGGCTTCGCGGTGGTGCACCGCATGATCGGCGGCATCGACAGCTTTCCGCTGCTGGCGGTGCCGTTTTTCATCCTGGCCGGCAACCTGATGAACAACGCCGGCATCACCAACCGCATCTACAACTTCGCGCTCGCGCTGGTGGGCTGGCTCAAGGGCGGGCTGGGCCACGTCAACATCGTCGGCTCGGTGATCTTCGCCGGCATGAGCGGCACTGCGATTGCCGATGCGGCCGGCCTGGGCACCATCGAGATCAAGGCGATGCGCGACCACGGTTACTCCAAGGAGTTCGCCGTCGGTGTCACCGCCGCATCGGCCACGCTGGGCCCCATCATCCCGCCCAGCCTGCCCTTCGTGATCTACGCGATGATGGCCAACGTCTCGGTCGGTGCGTTGTTCCTGGCCGGCCTGATGCCCGGTGTGCTGATGGCCATCCTGATGATGATCACGGTGGCGTACTTCGCGCACAAAAACGGCTGGGGCGGCGACGTGCGCTTTGACGGCGGCCGTGTCATCAAGGCCCTGATCGAACTGGCCGTCGTGGCCGGCTGGCCACTGGCGGTGTGGGGTGCGGTGCAGGCCGGCTTGAACCCGCAGCTGACGGTGGCCGTGGGCCTGGCGGTGCTGCTGGCAGCGGACCGCTTTTTCAGCTGGCAGGCGGTGCTGCCCATCATGACGCCGGTGCTGCTGATCGGTGGCATGACCACGGGCCTGTTCACGCCCACAGAAGGTGCCATCGCGGCCAGTGCCTGGGCCTTGTTCCTGGGGCTGATGTGGTACCGCACCATGCACTGGAAGATGTTCATCAAGGTCAGCCTGGACACGGTGGAGACCACGGCCACGGTGATGTTCATCGTCGCCGCGGCGTCGATCTTCGGCTGGATGTTGACCGCCACCGGCGTGACCACCGACATCGCGCGCTGGGTACTGGCCTTCACCAACGAGGCCTGGGTCTTCCTGCTGCTGGCCAACCTGCTGATGTTGTTCGTGGGCTGTTTCCTGGAGCCCACCGCCGCCATCACCATCCTCGTGCCCATCCTGCTGCCCATCGCGCTGAAACTGGGTGTGGACCCGATCCACTTCGGCCTGATCATGGTGCTGAACCTGATGATCGGCCTGCTGCACCCGCCCATGGGCATGGTGCTCTTCGTGCTGGCGCGCGTGGCCAAGCTCAGCGTGGAGCGCACGACGATGGCCATCCTGCCCTGGTTGTTCCCGCTGCTGGGCAGCCTGATCCTGCTGACCTATGTGCCGCAGATCGGGCTGTGGCTGCCGAGGACCATGGGGTTCTGACGTGATGAATGCTGCGCAGACTTTGAGGTCGTGGCGGCCAGGCCGGGAGCGGGTGGCCCGGGTCGGGCTGAACCCGCGGTCCGGCCAATGGCCGGACTGCTCTGCGCTGCTCGCAACCTGGGCCCCGGCGCTGAACTCGCGGCGTTCGCTTCGCTCACTCTGCTCAGACAAGCGCGCCGAGTCAGAGCACGAAGCGCGCTGCGCGC
>JADMJD010000004.1 GCA_018780805.1 Rubrivivax sp.
GCACCACCTTGACATGGTGGGGGTCGTTGGTTCGAGTCCAATCGCGCCTACCAAATTCGGTAGGAGAATCAAGCACTTAGCGGAGACGCTAGGTGCTTTTTTCTTGTCGGTACCAAAAAGGTACCAAAAAGGGGCTGCGGTTGGCGGGAGCCTGGTCGTCGAAAGGGTGACCCGGTGTGCGGGTCCTCTGTGCGATGGCCGCCACCGACACGCCTGGCTGCAGGCTGCGGGCGACCAGGTCTTGCCTGAACTCCGCGCTGTGTTCATGCCGTCGTCTGTGCACACATCGCTGTGGCGCCGGAGCTCGCCGGTCGTGAAAAGCATGCCGCCCTGGTCGCCGTGGCCCAAAGTGCTGCCGAGTTCGAAGTCGGCGTTTGCAACGACGTTGTCGCTGGTCGCCGCGGAAACCGCAGCGCGCTGCCGTCGCGCCCTCCAGTTCGCTGGAGCTGGTGTCCGCTTTTGCACCCGCGCAGCGTCTGGACGAGCAAGCAGTCCGACGGGATGCCGGTGCTGGCACAACCTTCCCGGAAGAATGTGGTGGTGCCACGTCAGACGCTGGCGTCGATCAATGGGCCTGTCGGGCCATGCCGTTCGCTGACGCCCTGCCATTGCTTCCACGATGAACGAAACGACCTGCGCGAAAGGCCCCATGGACGACCTGAGCAACATCAACGCACTCATCCGCCGTGTCAATGACGGTGAGCCGGGCGCACGAGACGCCTTGTTCGCAACGGCTTACGGCGAGTTGCGCAAGCTGGCCCGATCGCGGCTGCGTGACGGCGGGCGGAACACGGTGCTGGACACCACGGCGCTGGTGCACGAGAGTTACCTGCGCTTTCTCAAGGTCGGCCAGCTGCGCAGCGAGGACCGATGCGCCTTCTTCGCGTATGCCAGCCGTGTCATGCGCTCGGTGATCGTCGACGCTGTGCGCGAGCGCCAGGCGGCGCGTCGAGGCGGCGATCTGCAGCGCCTGACGCTGAACACCCAGGTCTCCGACAACCTGGGCGCCGGTGAGGACGAGGTGCTGAAGGTCCACGAGGCGCTGGCCGTGCTGGCCCAGGCCGAGCCCCGCCTGGCCGCGGTGGTGGAGATGCGCTACTTCGGTGGCTACACCGAGGCCGAGATCGGCGAGGCTTTGCAACTCACGGAACGCACGGTGCGGCGCGACTGGGACAAGGCGCGCCTGTTGCTCGCCGCCTTGTTGAAGGGTTGAGCCGGTGCTCGTGTGCACCGGCCTTCCAGCGTCACACGGGCCGTGGCCGGCGCGCCGTCAGGGTGCACAGCGCGGCCCACCCCAACAAACCCAACAGGGCCGAGCCGGGCTCTGGCACCGGTGCCATGTGGGTCGTGAAGGCCATGTCTCTGTCCGAGACCTGCGGCGCAGCGTTGTAGTGGAGCCTGCCCGGTGCGTACTCGCCACCCAACATCAGCCCACCCTCGAAAGTGTCCGGGCCCAGGCCCTGAATGCCCAGCATGAAGAACTCACCGGCGTTGAACCGAAGGCCAGAGCCGGACAGATCGATGGAGATCGTCGCGCCCGTTCCAGATGCAACCGTCATCGAGAAGTCGTCTGGATCGGTTTGCCAGTTGAAGCCCTTGTTGACGAAGAGCCGGAAGGCTTGAAAGGGAAGGGCACCGCTCTGGTAGAGATCGATCTGACTCAGGGCGCCGCCAATGCCGACCCTGACTTCCTGCTGATGGGTTGCTGTGGGTGAATGGCTGTTCAGTTCGCCCGGCAGGTGGCCGGGCAAGTTGATCTGATCTGTTTCGGCCCGTGCGCCAGTGCCTGCCAGCACGGCACCACAGCCGATCGCGAAGATGAGTGCCTTGGACGTGTTCATCAGGAGATCTCCAGTTTTCAATCATTGACGGTGTTGTCGGGCTTGCTCGCCTCAGTGCCGTTCAGTGCCGCTGGTCCACGGCATGGCACAGTTGCAGACGGCCGCAGCGCCAGCCCAGGTAGAGCTGCAGTCCCAGGTTCATCGACACCGAAGCGCCATTGACCACGTACAACCAGAAGACGCCGGGCAACAACGTCTCTGGCCCCATCGACAACCACTTCGCCGCCGCACCGGCCACGTAACCGGCCAGGATGATCAGCGTGAATGCCAGGCCTTTGCCTTCGGGGCGGCCGGTACGCAGCATGCGCAGGTTGGCCACCGGCCAGGCCAGCCCGAAGCACAGCAGCATGGTCGATTCGAGGACGGTTTGAAGTGTCATGGTGGCGGCCTGCGGCTTCAGAGCGCCCGGCTCGCGGCCGCTGCGGCCGGCGTGGCGCCGGCCCGGCCGTAGGTAAGGCGGCTCCACAGGCGCTCCAGAGGCCCTTGTTCGTGCTGCGCCATCCACCACAGGCTCCCCGGCACCTGAATCAGGAAGAAGATTGCCAGCGACAGCACCAGCCCCGCGGCCGGGCCGACCTGGCCCCACAGGCCGAGTCCCCAGCCATAGAACAGCGTGGTGCAGATCAAGGTCTGCATCAGGTAGTTGGTCAGCGGCATGCGCCCGGCGGCGCCCATGAAGGCCAGCCGTTGTGCCCACACCGGGTGCTGGGCCAGCCGCACGATGGTGAGCACGTAGAACAGCATCATCGACAGGCGGCTCAACCAGTAGGCGATGCTGCCCAGCCATTTGATCGGTGACGGCCCGGGCACGCGGTTACACTCGAAGATCACGGTGAAAGCAGCGCTGCACACTAGGCCGACGATCAGCGTCCAGCCCTGCAGCCGGCGCACTTGCGGCATCAACTCGGTGATGCGCTGCGGCCAGCGTCGGCGGCCGGCCAGCAGCCCCAGCAGCATCGTCAGCCCCAGTTGCACGTTCCAGCCCAGCATGCCCCAGAGCGACCAGCGGTTGTCGTAGAAGTGGGTGATGTCGCGGGTGTGTTCCACCATCGCGTCCCAGAAACTGCCGCTGCCGTAGGCCAGGTTGTTGCTGGCCTCCATGGACTGGGCTTGCTGCACCAGCATCTCGACCACGTCCGGTGTCATGAACCACAGGCGCAGCGCGCCGTTGACAGCCGGGTACAGCAGGCACAACACGATCAGCACGGCGATGCAACGGTCGCTGGCGTGGCGCAGCACCAACAACATCAGCAGGCCGAGCAGTGCGTAGGTGTGCAGCACGTCACCGGGCCAGAACACACAGGCGTGCAGCAGCCCGAACGCACCCAGCACCAGCAGGCGCCGCAGGTACAGCGTGGTGGCACGTTGGGGGTCGGCTTGCTGCATGCGGGTGTACTGCACGGTGAAGCCGATGCCGAACAGCAGGCTGAACATGCTGTTGAACTTGCCGGCGAACAGCAGGTCGCGCACGTTCTCTGCGATGCGGTCGACCGGGTCGGTCCACAGGTGGGCGCCATCGGCCCCCGCGAAGAACGAGGTGCTGAAACCCGGCATGTTCATGATCAGGATGCCGAGCAGCGCGAAACCGCGCACGATGTCCAGCGTGGGCACACGTTGTGCGGCAGGCAATGGGGTGGTCATGGCGGGTCTCCCTGCGGTGATGGACTTCAGCTGCGCCGTGCCAGCGGGTGGGTGACGCCTGCACGGTGTGCCGGCGGTGTCACGCTTTGGGCGGCCCACTGCGCCTCGACGTTGGCCGTGTAATGGCCGGCGATGCCCAGTTGGCTGCCCAGCAACAAGGTCGTCATCAGCACGGCGCAGGACAGGGCAGCCAGGCGTGGGGCAAAGTGGTGGCGGTTCATGGTGGGCTCCTGTCTGTGGAAACCCGCTGCGGCGCAGCGGCCTTCCCTGACTCAGACGCAGTGCCGACCTTCAGCCGGACATCACCGGACCTGCCAGCGCGGGGCAACGTCGGCGTGGCAACACTAGGACCGCGGTTGGCCCTTCAGGCGTTGCTGCAACGCCAGCAGCGGCGACTTGTAGTACGGGCTGACGCCCGGTTGCGCCGCCAGACCTGCCTGGGCCAGGCGTGCCAGGGCCTGCGCCTTGGCCACATCGCCAACGGTCGCGGCACAAAGGCCGGCGCGGGCGCGCCAGAACGCCAATTCAGGGTTGTTCTCGTAGGGCTTGCGCGCTTCCAGCCAGACCAGGCCCTGCAGCATGAAGGGCAGGCCTTCGTCCGTCTGGTCCAGATTGCACAGCGCAAAGCCACGGATCAGCCAACTGTCGCCGACCGGCGATTTCCAGTCGCCCAGACCTTCCAGCCGGCGCAATGCTGCGCCGGGGTCGGCGCTCTCGATGTCAATGGCCGCGTAGGCCATCTTGCGCGCCGTGGTGTGCCAGAACGCGTGATCGAAGAGGGCGCCTTGCAGCGGTGCCACGCCCCGGGCCTCGTCCAGCGCCTGACGGGCAGCAGCCAACTGCCCCGCCATCAGGCGGTTGCTGGCGAGCAGGACGTCCGGCTGAGCGAAGCGCCAGGCGCCGGCAGCCTGGTGCGCCGCATCGGCCTTGAGCGCCTGCGCTTCGCGCTCCGCTTCATCGTGTCGTCCCGTCTCCATGGCCGCCGTGCCCAGGCAGTCGTTGGCGCGGGTCTCCGGGAATGCCGACCTGAGCAAGGCCGTGCTGCGCGACAACAAGGCGTAACCTTCTTCGACCCGCCCGGCGTGTGTGGCCACACAACCCTGGATGCCCTCCAGCCGGGCGCGCACCGATGCCGGCGCCTTCGCGCCGAGCCGGTCGATGGTGGCCAGGCCCTTGGCGATCGCGGCCATGGCCCGTTGGTAGGCGTCGGGGTCGCACCTGCAGGCCGCGAAGAGCAAAGCGTCCTCAGCTTCGGCGATGGCCGCTTCCAAGTCGTCGTCGCCGCCGCTCATGCGCATCGCCGCCAGTGAACCTTCAGACATCTCGCGTGCCCAGGCGGCGTGCCCACGGGCCATCAACTCGGACGCAAAGCTGCGCCGGATGCGTGAGGCGAGCCGCGACAACGGACCTTCGGCAACGATGGCGGTGTCGATCGCACGCTGGAACAGCGGGTTGGCCTCGTCGAACCGGTTGCCGTCCGCCAGCATCCGTGCCCGCAGGAACGTGGCCCGGGCCTGCAGCAGCTTCGGCGCCTGCGCCACCGATGCCAGCAGGGCGTCGACCTGGTCCAGTTCGGGGCCGATGGCCTCCAGGCGTCTGGCGTCGAGCATCAGTTCGACCAGCAAAAGGCGGGCGCGCATCTGGACGGCGGCCGTGTTGTCCGACAGGGTCAGCGCCAGCCGAGTTCTGGCTTCGGCGTCTGCGTAGCGGTGGTTGGCCCGCAAGGCCTCCGCCATCAACAAGGCCGCCTCCGCGCGTGCCAGCGGCTCGGCGCCGGCCGCGTTCAAGGCCTCGTTGTGCCGGGCAGCATAGGCCACGGCCTGTTGGCCCGCACCCATGTCCAGCATGATGCGGCTGACCACGCCGTAGAGCTCGGCCTGCAGCGCGGTCTGGCCGGCGAACCGGGTTTCGATCAGCTTCGCGCCGCGCTCCAGCAGCACCTCCACCGGCAACTGCCGCAACTCGTTGTTGATCGGGTTACCACGTTCGTTGACCTTGAATACATCGACCACGAACTCCTTGACGACACGCGCCCGCTCTGCCGCATCGCTTGCATTGCGGGCCTGGACCATCGCCGCCGCCGCACCGCCCACGACGGCGACAGCGACCGCCGCCAGTGACGCGAAGCCCAGGCGGTGGCGGCGGACCACCTTGCTGATCCGATAGCCCAGCAGGTCGGGCTGCGCCAGCACCCGCTCGCCAGCCAGGTGGCGTTCGATGTCGTCGGCCAGGGCGTCTGCGGTGGCATAGCGCTGCCCCGGCAGACGCTTGAGGGCCTTGGCGACGATGGCGTCCAGGTCGCCCCTCAGCGCTCGGGCCCGGGTCTTGTCTGCGACGCGGCTGCTGACGGGTGCCGGTTCGACTTCGAGAATGGATTCCTCCAATGCCGCCAGCCCCGGGCGCCGCGGCGCGTGGGGCAGGCCCGCCGTCAGCAGCACGTAGAGCAGGACGCCGAGCGAGTAGACGTCGGAGGCGACCGTGATGGCCTCGCCACACACTTGCTCCGGGGATGCGTAGTACGGCGTCAGCACCCGAGCGTCGTCGCGCGTCAGCTCGGGTGTTCCGCCCGCCTCGTGCAAGAGTTTGGCGATGCCGAAGTCCAGCAGATGGGCCTGTCCATCGGCCGTGACCAGCACATTCGACGGTTTGATGTCCCGGTGCACCACGAGCCTGCCGTGCGCGTAGGCCACTGCGCGCACCACTTGCACAAAGAGCGTCAGGCGCTGTGACAGCGACAAGCCCTGTGCCTCGCACCAGACGTCGATGGGTTGACCCTCCACGTACTCCAGCGCGAGGTAGGGTCGCCCCAGGCTGTCCACGCCCGCGTCATACAGCCGTGCGATGTGGGCATGTTCGAGCAGCGCGCCGATGTCGCGCTCGCGCGCCATGCGCTCACCGAGGCCTGCGCCCCAGGCCAGGCGTGGCAGCTTCAGCGCCACTTGGCGCTGGTAGCTGCCGTCGGCGCGCTCGGCCAACCAGACGCTGCCCATGCCGCCACGGCCGATCTCGCGCAGCAGGCGGTAGGGGCCCACGCGCTCGTCGGCACGTGCCACCGATTCGTCCTGCGGTGGCAGCCGAGGCAGTGACGCCAGGTGTTCGCTCGCGGCCAGCCCGTCTGCATCCGCCAGCATTTGCCGCAGCGTGGCCGCCAGCGGTTGTTGCGCTGCCGGCAGCGCATCCAGCCAGGCGAGCCGCGCGGCAGGCGCAAGATCCAGCGCCTCGTCGAGCAGGCGGCTCAGGGTCGAGAGATCATCCGGGCTCAGGTTCATGGCGTGCAGGCATGTCTGTGGGGTCGGACATCCGACGCTGCCGCGCTGGATGTGGGGGATGCTACGTCGCGGTGGTGTGTGAGGCGGTCAAGTCGCCGTCGGCCGGCGCCGCTGCCTCCAGAGGCACAGCCGCTGCGGCGTCTGTGCCGATGACAGGTCCTCTGCCGGCTCGATGATTCAAAGGGACATGGCGCATGCTCTACTCCTGACTGTCAAAGCTGATCTGGCACCAGACGGATTTACAGGCGAGAAGGTGGACATGGCCGGTGCCCGGCCCGGTGGTGTCGTGATTGACGTGGGTGTCAGCCGCTGGCCCGGCCACAAGGACGAGACCCACGGCGCCGCCGACGCACCCAGCCGAGGAGCGAGATTCCCGCCAACGCGAGTCCAGCAGTGGCGGGTTCGGGCACCGGGCTGCTGAAGTCAAAGCCCGACCCTGAGCTGCGCGCTGAATAGTCGGTCATCAAGTTGCCTGCTTGATCGCGAACCGCCGTCAGGCCTTGCCAGCTCATCGTGTGGCCGTAGTTGGCGTCGGCGCGCCCGCTGGCGCCGGGGTCGATCGCGTTGACATCGGCTGCCACGTGAAGCCGGAATGTCACGCTGATGGGGCGGCCGAAGGTGAAGGGCACATCAACGAAGTACAGCGTCTGACTCTCGCTTCCGGTCCGGATCTCCTCGATGTCATAGCCGACGGCGTGTCGCGCGGAGCCGTGCAGATCGACCCGTCCGCCGTTGTAGCCCGTGTCGGGAAAGATGCCAACGTCGGCATACATCTGCGTGTCGGTATACGTGCGACCGCTGAATTCGACCGCCAGATCGCCGCTGACGTGCACCGACCCGCTGAACGTGCCGGTCATTGACGCGTCGTAGCCGGGTGCCGTGAACGCGAAGCTGTCGCTCCAGAACGCTAGGGCCTGGGCCTGGAAGCCGCCCGGTGCACCCGCGGTGCGGGCAACACCTGCCGCGTGCAGTACGCCGGCGGCGCTGGACGCCTGGGCATCGATGAAGGCATCCCCAAGCTCGGACGGGACGACCTGGTTGGCACTCGCCTGCGCGCCTTCGGCACCGGCCGTGATGGCCTCACGGACTGAGGTCCCGCTGTAGAACGCGGAAGCCTCCGCGCTGGTGGTCGTCGCGCCGGCCTGCCCGATCGAGGCCAAACACATGAACCAGGTGCTGATCTGCAGCGTGTACGACTTTTGCATTGAAGGCCCCCGACAGAAGTGGATGTTGGGACAGCTGGCAACTGCCCTCGTCCGATCAGACGGACGGCCTCGCAACATTCGGACATTGCACAGACTTCGCGCTGCCGACCCGTTGCCACCGCGTCCGGTTTCGTCGCTGTGTTGCGTCCGGGTGAGCATGAGCGCCGACTTCGGTGGACGCCAACGGCGGGTGGCGTTAAGAATGGGCCGGCGGTGCCAAGTGAGGGATCAAAGGTGACGACATGAAGGAAAGTCGGCAGCGGGCCTGCAAAGTGGACGACCGTCTGCGCACGGTCCAATGGCGTGACGATGCCATGCGCATCGTGCGCGAAGTGGCGCGGCGCGCCTGACGTCCATGAGCACGAGCGATCGGCCTGCCGCTGCCGAATCAGCGGCCGTCCCGGCGTCCGGGTTTCGCTACTGGGCGTTCATCAGCTACGCCCATGTCGATGAAAGGGCCGCGGCGCGCCTGCACAGCTCGCTCGAAGCTTACAAGTTGCCGAAGCCCTTGGTCGGCACCGCGCCGCCACATGGCGGCCCGGCCGTGCCGGCGCGCCCGAGCCCGGTGTTTCGAGACCGCGAGGAGCTGTCCGCTTCGGCCTGCCTGGACGAGCGGCTCAAGTCCGCACTGCGCGACTCGTTGAACATGGTGGTGGTGTGCTCACCCGCTGCGGTGCGGTCGCGCTGGGTCGATGAAGAGGTGCGCTGCTTCAAGGCCCTGCACGGCGAGTCGCGGGTGTTCTGTCTGATCATTGACGGGGAGCCCAACGCCAGCGATCAGCCAGCCACAGCTCACCAAGAGTGCTTCGTGCCTTCGGTGCGCCATCGCATCGATGCCCAGGGTCGCCTCACCGACCAGCGCGCCGAACCGATTGCCGCCGATGCACGGCCACAGCGCGACCCGGCCCAGGCTGCGCTTCTGAAGCTGGTGGCCGGTCTCGTCGGCGTCGACTTTGACGCGCTCCAACAGCGTCACCGCAAGCGCCAGCAACAGCAACGCATGCAGGCTGCGCTGTGGGCGAGTGCCGCCGCGCTGCTGCTGGCCGGGCTTGCCCGTTACGCGGTCGACCAACGCAGCGCAGCGCTCGCAGAACTGCGGCTCAGCACCGCCAAGCGCCTGATCGAAGACGGCTCCGCCCGTGTGGCGGGCGCAGCGGTGGATGAAGAAGGGGGCTGGCAGCGGCTGCTGGCCGCGGCGGCGGTAGCGCCGCAGGCGGGTGCCGACGTCGCAATCAACGATCTGCTGCGGCGCCAGCCCGATACGCCGCGCGCCTTGATGGCCGGCAGCAGCACCCGGCTGGCGCTCAGCCCGTCGGGCGACCGCCTGGTCAGCGGGGGGCCCGACGGCCAGCTTCGGCTCTGGGATGCCCGCAGCGGGCTGCCGCTTGGCCCGCGGTGGCAGGGCCATGCGGACCCCGCAACGCGCATCGAATTCAATGCCGCACAGACACGTACCGATCTCGACATCAATGGCATCGCGTTCAGCCCAGACGGGGAGCACATTGCCACCGCCGGCGCCGATTCATCGATCCGCCTGTGGGATGCCCGAAACGGCGTGGCCGTCAGCGCGCCGTGGCGCGGCCATCGCCGATACGTCACGAGTTTGGTGTTTGTGCCGGGTGGCGAGCGCATCGCCTCGGTTGGCGATGAAGAGTTGTCGATGTGGGAGGTGAGCAGCGGCCAGTTGCTCGGCTCGACCATGACGGAGCCGGTCCGCACATTCCACTGCCTGGCGGTCAGCGCCGACGGCACGCGGCTGGTGACTTGCGGGGCCGGGGGACTGGGGCCTGGTGGGCTGCAGTTGTGGAACGCGTTGAACGGCGCGCCAGTGGGTGCCGCATGGCGTGGACACGCCGGTGATGTCTTGGCCGCCGAGTTCAACCCGAAAGGCACCCGGCTGGTGACGGCCGGCGCCGACCACCTGCTGCTGTTGTGGGATGTGGTGACCGGCCGTCGGCTGGGCGCGCCGTGGCAAGGCCATTCCGCCGCCGTGCGCGCGTTGGCGTTCAGCCCCGACGGCACGCGTGTCGTCTCCGGCAGCGACGACAAGACGCTGCGCGAATGGGATGCGGCCACCGGCCAGCCGATCGGGGGGCCTTGGCTAGGCCACAAGGGCGCGGTCACGAGCGTACGCTTTGCACCTGACGGCCAACGGGTCTACTCCGGCAGCCCCGACGGCAGCGTGCGCATCTGGCGACGACATGCCACCACATCGGCGGCGGTGCCGTTCGGCGACGGCTACGGAGGCGGCATCAAGTTGGCCTTCAGCGCAGACGGCCAGCGCATGGTGACCGCAGGCGACCACCGGGACGTGCGCTTGCGTGACGCCGCCACCGGCGCGCTGCTGCAGCCGCCGTTGCCGTTGGACTTCTTCCCGGTCCGGTCGGCGGGCTTCGTCGCCGGCAGCAGCACCGTTTATGTGTTCCGCCATGACGGTATCGCCTTCTGGGATGTGCCGACCAGCAAATGGGTCAAGCCCGAGCACCTGAACAAGCTGCCAAACGACATGCGGCCTGCGGCGCTGAGCCCGAACGGCCAGCGCCTCATCGCCTGGGACGCCTTACGCGAGCGCCTTCAGCTGTTCGACGTACAGAGTGGCGTTGCGGTCGGCTCGGCGTGGAAAGCGCATGAGATGGCCATGATCAGCATTGCCTTCAGCGCCGACGGCAAGCGGTTCGTGACGACTGCTGACGACGCAACGGCTGCGATCTGGGATGTTGCCGCCGGCGGTCCGATCGGCCAGCGCCTGCGCGGCCATGCTGGCCGCGTGCTCAGTGCAGCACTGAACGCCGACGGCAGCCGTGTCGCCACCGCCGGGAGCGACGGCACCGTTCGCGTGTGGGATGGCAGCAGTGGCGCGCCTTTGGGGGCGCCGTGGCGCGGCCATGCCGGTGCGGTCAATCGCGTGGCGTTTGGCCCTGATGGTTCCCAGCTGCTGTCCGGCGGCGACGACGGCATGCTGCGGCTGTGGGATGTAGCGTCGGGTGCAGCGCTGGGCAGCGCTTGGCACGAAGGCGCGCCCGAAGGCGCTGTCGAATCAGTGGCGATTCACCCGTCCGGCCTGCGCGCGGTATCCAGCTATGACGATGGTTCTTTGCGCATCTGGCCGATGCCGAAATCGGCAGGTGCTGCGGCCTGCCATGTCGTGACGCACAACATGAGTCTCGGGCAATGGCGCGATTGGGTGTCGCCGAAGCTGCCTTACCAATGCCAATGTGTCGACCTGCCGGTCGCAGCCGACGACCCGGCCGCACCGATGCCCACGGCGAGTTGCGCGCAGGTTCATGGCGGGGCCACCGGACGCTGAATCGCCCACCGACACCGGTGACGTCTCGATGTGAGCACGTGGCTGGGACAGTTGCCTTGCGTCGAGGCAAGGCGCTCTGGCGCTTGCGGGAAATGGCGCTTGGCGCTGGCGTGAGCCAGGGCTGCCTGTTCACTGGGCAGCGACTGTTGCCGGCCGTGTCGGCCTGTGCTTCAATGATTCAGCAAGTGGGGGCTTGAATGAGTGCAACGATCAGGACAAAGCTTCGGCGGCTGGCGCTCGCGACGGCCGGCGTTTGGACCTTCTCTTCGACGCCAGCCGCGGCCTTTGATCGCTGCGGCTATTCCCCTGCGGGCGCCCCCTGTTTTGGTGCGTACAGCACATCGTCCGTCAGCGTGCGTGACGCCACGGACAACACGTTCGACTTTGGCTTTGATGTCAAAACCGATGCGCTTGGCAGCGACGACTACTCGCCGCCGACGCCCCCACCCATTCCACAGTCTTCGGGGCGGGCCGAAGGCGCGGAATGGACTTGGCAGACGAACTTCGTGCAATTGGGTTCAGGCGTCGCGAGTGGTTGGGCCGAGTCCAACCTGCGGTCTGGCACGTTGAAAGGGTTTGTGGAGACCAGTGGATCGGTGTTGAAGGGAGCCTGGGGCAGTGCCGGCTTTGTCGCGGGCATCGCCGATGTTCTTCTATTCCAAGTGCCGACCAGCGTTGCACAATTTGACATCGACTTCGGCGTCGTCTTCGATGGTTCGATCACGACAGACAGTCCGGCGCCTCTGCTGTCGACGGCGCAAGTTTCCTTGTACGCTTTCCAAGTCGATGTCGGTCGTGGTGTATCGACGGAATTCTCCGCGTCGGCGCCGGGAAGCTACGGCGGCTTGCTCGAAAGGACACTGACCGTTTTGCGAACCAGTACCGTGGGTGACTACTGGACCGCCCAGGTGGCCATCGACTTTGACCTGAAGCTGACCGCCTACCCGGACGCCTACGCCCACCAGTTCGATTTCTCAAACACCGCCAGGCTCCAGTTTTCGGCTCCGGATGATTTGGCTTACACCAGCGCGAGCGGCGTCTTTCTGACGCCGGTTCCCGAGCCGTCGTCCGCATGGTTGTTGGGCATCGGACTGTTGGCATTCCGGATCAAACGGGCCCTTCTGTCTGCGCCGATGCGCTGCGCCTGAGTGACTTCGGTTGTGGGCACTGTTGCAGGTCAACGGGTCAGGCGTCGGTCATGGCGCTGCTGCCGAACGTGAGTGTGTCTGGGCGTCTCCCCGCTGCCGGGGCCGGGCCGTTGCGCTCCGCGTCGAGCCGCCGGGGTGCCGGCGTCTCGTCCCTGGCGGGCTGCCATCCCTGACGCAACACGGTCAAGCCGGCGGAGCCGGCTGAGACACGCGGCGGCCCTGTCCCGTGCCCGGGGACCGCGGGCCCTGTTTCCTTCACGCTGCGCGTGAAAGAGGCCCGCTTGGCGAACTGACCGGTACTGCGCTCGCGGCGCTTCGCTTCGATCACTTTATACCGGCCAGATCGCCACCCCCGGTCACCCGCCACGCCCGGAGCCGGGCCGCTGAATTCCGGGTGCATGGAGTGCTCGCAGCGGCTCGACCGCCGCGCCAGTCGCTCGCCTGCGGCTCCCTTGGTGTCACGTCGGCCGCAGAGCCGCTGCTGCTCGGGATCGTTCGGTCGGCTTCGCTGCAACCGCTGCGCCAGGCGAGCTGGCACACCGGCCGCGACGCTGCGCCGCCCGTGGGGAGGTGGCAGCCGTGCGCCAGTCGTCCCACCGCGCTCCCCCCACAAGCCCCCGTCAACTGAGTGAGGGGGACTTGTGGGGGGATCTTCAAGCGGTGGGCCGGGAAACTGGCTCACT
>JADMJD010000243.1 GCA_018780805.1 Rubrivivax sp.
AGATGTCGCTGTTCACGCCGCCGGGCAGCCACTCGAACATGCGCACGATCAGGTCCTCGCCGTGCAGGCCACGGAAGGCCAGCGCAAACACCTGCGCCATCAGCAGGATGAACATCATGATGGCGGTGATCTTGCTGGTCTCCAGCGCCACCTGCTTCAGCGTGGCCCAGCTGAAGCGGCCTGCGCCGATGGTGATCAGCACCGCGCCCACGGCCCCCATCGACGCCGCCTCGGTGGGCGCCGCCACGCCGCCGACGATGCTGCCCAGCACCGCCACCACCAGCAGGATGGGCGGCACCACCACCTTCCAGAAGCGCAGCCACAGCTGGCGCCGGCTGACGGCGTCGCGCTCGGCCAGCGGGATGGGCGGCATCAGGTCCGGCTTGAAGATGCCCAGCACCAGCAGGCAGATGATGTAGACACCGGCCAGCAGCAGGCCCGGGCCCACGGCGGCCGCGAACAGCGTGCCGACCGAGAGCTGCATGATGTCCGACAGCAGGATCAGGATCAGGCTGGGCGGGATGATCTGGCCCAGCGTGCCCGAGGCGCAGATCGCGCCGCAGGCGACGCTCTTGTTGTAGCCACGGCGGATCAGCGTCGGCAACGTCAGCAGGCCCAGCGTGATGATGGTGGCACCGACGATGCCGGTGGTCGCGCCCATCAGCACACCGAACAGGATGATGCCCACGCCCATGCCACCCCGCACCCCGCCGGCGATGTGGCCCATCACATCCAGCAGGTCGTCGGCGAGGCGCGATTTCTCCAGCATCACGCCCATGAAAACAAACAGCGGGATCGCCATCCACTGGTAGCCGGCGACGACACCGAACACCCGCGCCGGCAGCAGGTTGAACAGGCTGTCGCCAAAACCCAGCCAGCCGAAGCCGAAGCCCACGGTGGCCAGTGTGATGGCCACCGGCACGCCCAGCATCAGCAAGCCGAAGAAAGCCAGCAGCATCAGGATCGCGTAGGTCTGCGGCTCAAACACGGGCGGCCTCCTGCCGGGCGCGTTCGGCCAGCACCAGCCGGCACAACGACGCCAGCGCGTGCAGCGCCAGCAGGCCGAAGCCGACCGGGATCAAGCCCTTGATGGCCCAGCGGAAAGGAATGCCGCCCGGATCGGCCGAGGTCTCGCCGATGCTGTAGGCCGCACCGACATAGGCCAGCGACAGCTTGATGAACAGCAACGCGATCAGCAGCAGCAACACGCCGGACACCAGATTCACCACGAACTTCGCGCGCGGGCCGAAGTCGGCATAGAACACGTCCACCCGCACGTTGTCACCACGCTGCAGCGCATACCCCATGCCCAGCAGGATCACGGCGGCCAGCAGGTGCCACTCCAGCTCCTGCGCCCACACCGAGCCGAAGCTGAAGGCGTAGCGCAGCAGCACGTTCAGCGCCACCAGCGTGATCATCACCAGCGTCAGGTACAGCGTGAGCCGGCCGACCCCATCGATGACCGCCTCGATGCGGCCGGCCAGGCCGGCCGCGAACCCCTGGGACATCAGCCGCGCACCTTCAGGTGGTAGGCCTCTTCGCTGACCTCGGTCCAGCGGTCGTACTTGGCCTTGAAGGCCATGTAGGAATCGTGCACCTTCTTCGTCATCGGGTGCTTGGCCACGGCTTCGGCCAGCACCTTGTCGGTCTCGGTGCGCAGCGCCTTGATCACGGCATCGGGCA
>JADMJD010000180.1 GCA_018780805.1 Rubrivivax sp.
ACGGCCGTGTTGCTGGCGGGCACGTGGTAGAAGCGGTGCCGGACCGTTGGTTCCTTGTCGCTCATCGCGCCGCGTGCGATCAGCCACATCACGAGCTCGATGCCTTCGCTGCCGGCTTCGCGCACGTAGTCGATGTGCGGTTTGCTGGCCAGGGTTTCGGGGTCGGCGATCAGCTGGTCCAGGAACGCGTTGTCGAACTGCTTGTTGATCAGGCCGGCGCGTGGCCCCTGCAACTGGTGGCTCATGCCACCCGTGCCCCAGATCTGCACCTTCAGCGGCCGGTCGAAACTTTCGACTGCGTTCCGGATGGCCTTGCCGAGCATGTAACACCGCCGGCCCGAGGGCACGGGGTACTGCACCACGTTGACGGCAAACGGGATCACCGGGCAGGGCCAGGCGGTGGGCTGGCCGCACATCAGGCTCAGCGGCACCGTCAGGCCATGGTCCACGTCCATCTTGTTGACGATGGTGAGGTCGAAGTCCTGCTGGATCACACTTTGTGCGATGTGCGCGGCCAGCTCCGGGTGGCCGATGACCTGGGGCACCGGGCGCGGGCCCCAGCCTTCGTCTGCCGGGGTGAACTCGGCCGCCGTGCCGATGGCAAACGTCGGGATCATCTCCAGGCTGAAGGCCGTGGCGTGGTCGTTGTAGACCAGGAAGATCACGTCGGGCGTGTTGTCCTTCATCCACTGCTTGGAGAAGTCGTAACCCTGGAACAGCGGCTGCCAATAGGCCTCGCCGGTTTTGCCCAGGTCCAGCGCCGCGCCGATGGCGGGCACGTGCGAGGTGTACACGGATGCGGTGATGTGGGCCATGTCAGAAGCCTGGCCGTTCTGCGCTGCCTTGCGGCTGGTGCTGCACTTGTGCGTTGCCGTCTTCACCGATGCGTCGGTTGCCTTCGACCGAGCGGCCGCCGGAGATCATCATGTCGCGGTACTCGTTTTCGGTCATGCCGGTCATGCTGCCGGCCATCTGCTGGAAGCTCTTGCCGTGCGTGGCGCCCAGCTTGGCGAGGAAGTAGATGTTCCCGCCCTCGGCGATGGCGCGGTTCAGGTCGCGGGCCAGCACGGCCTGCTTCTGCGCCTCGGTCATCGGCCACTCGGCCAGGTAGGCGGCCTGGTCGGCCAGGAAACGCGCGCGGTTCTCGGCCTTCATCAGGCTCATGCAGAATTGGTTGAGCCAGTAGCCCTTGCGGGACTGTTCGGCGTCGAAGATGGTCGTGCCGGGCACGTCGAGGTAAGGTTTGTCCAAAGGCATCGCGGGCTCCTCAACGGCTGCACTCAAAGCTGCTGGCCGCAGCGGCGTCACCACCCTTGTAGCGGGGCCACAGCGGCCATTCACACAGCGGGCGCGTGCGTTGCACGGCAAACGGGGGTCTGGCAGCTTGTTCGGCCAGCTGCAGGCCGGCCGGGGCCTGGTGCTTCTCCACCCAGTTGACCAGGGTGCCCAGGAAGTCGGCATTCGCCGGGCCGCCGGTGCCGACATGGTCCACGCCGGGCGCGGTGTACAGGCGCGCAAAGCTCGCCGTGCGCTCGGCGCCCAGGCGGCGCTGCACGGACTCGAAATACTGGATGCCGGCGTACGGGCTCTGGGCGTAGTCGCCCAGGTTCTCCAGCAGGATCAGCTTGCCGCCGCGCGCTGCAAAGGCCGACAGGTCGGGGTTGGTGCTGTCCATCAGCGCCGAGACCTCGCGGATGCGCGGCAGGTGGTCCTGCGGTCTGTAGGTCTTGAGGTCGGCGTTGGGGTTCTTCGCGTAGAAGTACTGGATGGCGCCGCCGCCGTAGAGCCACGCGATGCCGTTGCCGGGCACGGCCGGGAGGGCGGGTGCCACGGTGCCTGTCCACCAGGCTTGCCAGCCGCCGGTGGGGCCGAACGAAGGCAGGCCTTCGGCGCTGGGGCCGCGGCCGGGGTACTCGCGCAGGCCGTTGGCCAAACCCACGTCGAGTTGCAGCGGGCTGTGCAGCGTGCGCACGGCGTTGACCTGCGGCGCGGTCAAGCACTCGGGCGAGTCTGCACCGGTGCATTGGAGGCGCGCGATGTCGAAGCGCTGCCGGCAGCCGACCGGGTCGGACACCACCTGGTCGGCCAGGCCGTCGGCGGCGTCACACGCGGCCAGCACGGCGCGGTGCACCAGCTGCACCTTGGCGGGCGGGATCCAGCCGCTGCCCATCAGGGCCAGGCCATCGCGCAGGCCGGCGTGTTGCAGGCCGGTCCAGTGCAGCACCGGCACGCGGCTGAAGATACCGTCGAAGTCTGCCGGGTAACGCTGCGCCATGGTCACACCTTCGCGGCCACCTTCGGAGCTGCCCACGAAGTAGAGCTTGTCCGGTGCGCGGCCGTAGGCGCGCTGCATCAGCACCACGGAGACATCGCGCACCTTCTTGTAGGACGCATGCGCGAAGTTCACCAGCGCCTCGTCGTTCAGCGCAAAGGCCTGCGGCGGCTGGCCCTGCACGTTCTGGTGGCCCGAGTCGGTGCCCACGGTGACGAAGCCCTGGGCCAGCGGCGCGGGCTGGTCAAAACGAGCGGCCGGCACCAGGGCCAGGCCGGTGATCAGCACACCGTTGAAACCACCACCGCCGTACTGAACCGAGCGCCCGTTCCACTGCGTGGGCAGGTTGACCTGGAACTGGATGGCCGGCGCGGCCGGGTCCACCGGCGCAATGCGGCCCAGCACCTGGCAGTACTCGGGCACGGCGGGTGTGATGGTGGCGGCGGGTGTCGGGCCGCGCTCGGCCACCGCCATTGGCGCAGAGGCCACCAGCTTGACCGCGGTGATCGTGGCGCCGCCCGTGGGCAGGCCGATGGCGTTGGCGGCGATCGTGCCGGTCAGCGCGGCGCAGCCGGCAGCGGCGTTGTCGGGGCGCAACGGCGCCTGGCTGCAGCCGGTGGCTGCAGCGGCAGTGGCCAGTGCCAGCAGGGTGGTCTTGTTCAACGTGTCTCCTCGGGCCAGTAGAGCCGCATCGGGTTGTCCACCAGCAGTTTTTGTTGCAGTTCAGGTGTCACCGCGATGTGCGGGATGAAGTCCACCAGCAGCCCGTCGTCGGGCATGTGGTCCTTCAGGTTGGGGTGCGGCCAGTCGGTACCCCACAACACACGGTCTGGGAATTCTTCGACCACACGGCGCGCAAATGGCACCACGTCGCGGTAGGCCGCCTGCTCGCCGTGCAGGGCCTTCGGGCCGGTGACGCTGAGCCGCTCAGGACAGCTGACCTTGCTCCACACGTTGGGGTGCTCGCGCATGAACTTCAGGAACAGCGCGAACTCCGGGCCATCCACTGGCTTGCTCACGTCGGGTCTGCCCATGTGGTCCACGACCACGGTGGTGGGCAGCGCAGTGAAAAACTCCCAGAGCTCGGGCAGGTCCACCGCCTCGAAATAGATCACCACATGCCAACCGAGCTTCTGGATGCGGCCGGCGATCTCCAGCAGCTCGTCCTTGGGCGTGAAGTCCACCAGGCGCTTGACGAAGTTGAAGCGCACGCCGCGCACACCGGCGTCGTGCAGCTGCTGCAGCTCGGCGTCGCTGATGCTGCGACGCACGGTGGCCACGCCGCGCGCCTTGCCGTTGGAGGCGATGCAGGTGTCCACCATCGCGCGGTTGTCGGCGCCGTGGCAGGTGGCCTGCACGACCACGTTGCGCGCAAAACCCAGGTGGTCGCGCAGTGCAAAGAGCTGGGCCTTGCTGGCGTCGCAGGGCGTGTACTTGCGCTCGGGCGCAAACGGGAACTCAGCGCCTGGGCCGAACACATGGCAATGGGCGTCCACGCTGCCGGCGGGCACCCGGAAACGCGGTTTTGCGGGGCCGGTGTACCAGTCCATCCAGCCAGGGGTCTTGTCGAAGCTCATGTCTTGTTCCGGTTCAGGATGCGGTCGGCATCCACGCGCCAGTCGGCGCTGCGTGCAAAGCCGGGGCTGCCCTTGGGACCGAACAGCCCGGCATCGGCCAGATCGGCGATGCCGGCCTGGCGGTCGGCAGTGCCGCTGGCGCTGTGCGGCACGAGGCCGGCTTCGTGCACGGTGACGGCGACTTCGCGCAGTTCCTCGCTGCGGCGGCGGCCATGTTCGATGACGCGCTGGAAGAAGTAGCTGGCCTGTTTTTCCCAGGCTATGCCGGGGAAGGTCTCGTGCAGGCTGGCGATCACCGCGTCTTCCACGCCGTAGTGGCGCGCGGTGGTGAAACTTTCGATGACCATGGCCTCCAGGCCCTTGATCATCACGCTGCGGCACATCTTGGTGGCGCTGGCCACGCCCAGGCGCGCGTCCGCCACCTTGGACTTGAAACCCAGCGCGTTGATCAGCGGTTCCAGGGCCGCTGCATCCGGCCCGCCCAGCAGCAGCGGCACGGCGATGCGGTAAGGCGGCAGCGAGGTCATCACCGCACCTTCCACATAGCGCCCGCCCGCGGCGTTGACGATGCCGGCCGCGCGGATCTTGGCGCCCGGCGATGCCGAGTTGAAATCGAGGAAAAACGCGCCGCGTGCCAGCGCGGGCGCGCAGGCCCCGGCCACCGGCACGGCCTGCGACGCAGTGACGGCGGAGATGACCAGCTCGGCGCCTTCCACGGCCTGCGCGTGGCTGCCGGCAAAGACCACCCCGTGCTGCGCTGCATGGGCACGGCCGTCGGCCTTGAGGTCGAAGGCCGTGACGGCCACACCCTGCGCACGCAGGTCTTCCGCCAGGATGCGGCCAACCTCGCCGTAGCCGATGAGGGCGATCTTCTTCATCGTCAGTCGATGTAGCGCAGGCCGGCCTGGGCGAGCGGCTCGCGCATCTTGTACATGTCCAGACCCAGCACGCCCGAGGCGAGCTTGGCGCGTTTTTCCGCCTCGTTGGCCTCACGTGCGGCGGCGGCGGCGGCGGTTCTGACGGCCAGCGCGGCCGGCACCATGACCACGCCGTCGTCGTCGGCCACGACCACATCGCCGGGCTGCACGATCATGCCGGCGCAGACCACGGGGATGTTCACCGATCCCAGCGTGGCCTTGATCGTGCCCTTGCTGCTGATGGCCTTGCTCCAGACCGGGAAACCCATCTCGGTGAGGTCGCGCACGTCGCGCACGCCGGCGTCGATGACCAGCGCGCGCGCGCCGCGGGCCATGAAGGACGTGGCCAGCAGGTCGCCGAAGTAGCCGTCGGTGCAGTCGGCGGTGACGGCAGCGACGACGATGTCGCCCTCCTGGATCTGCTCGGCGGCCACGTGCATCATCCAGTTATCGCCCGGCTGCAGCAGCACGGTGACGGCGGTGCCGGACACACGCGCGCCGCTGTAGATCGGGCGCATGTAGGGCTTGAGCAGGCCCACGCGGCCCATGGCCTCGTGCACGGTGGCGCTGCCGTAACGCGCCAGTTGATCAGCGGCCACGCGGTCGGCGCGGTTGATGTTGCGGTAGACAACGCCGAGTTCGTACATGGTCACAGCCCCTTCTTCTTCAGTGCGGCGTCCAGCCGCGGGTAGACACGCCGTGCGTTGCCTTCGTAGATCTGGTGCTTCTGTTCAGCGCTCAGCTGCGTGGACGCTTCGATATAACGTTTGGTGTCGTCGTAGTTGAAGCCGGTCTCGGGGTCGATGCCGCGCACCGCGCCGATCATCTCGCTGGCGAACAGGATGTTGTCCACCGGGATCACCTTCGTCAGCAGGTCGATGCCCGGCTGGTGGTAGACGCAGGTGTCGAAGAACACGTTCTTCAGCAGGTGTTCGCTGAGCAACGGCTTCTTGAGTTCCTGCGCCAGGCCACGGTAGCGGCCCCAGTGGTAGGGCGCGGCACCGCCGCCGTGCGGGATCACGAACTTCAGCGTCGGGAAATCCTTGAACAGATCGGCCTGCAGCAGCTGCATGAAGGCCGTGGTGTCGGCGTTGATGTAGTGCGCGCCGGTGGTGTGGAAACAGGCGTTGCAGCTGGTGCTGACGTGAACCATGGCCGGGATGTCGTACTCGACCATCTTTTCGTAGATCGGGTACCAGTGGCGGTCGCTCAGCGGCGGGCTGGTCCAGTGGCCGCCCGACGGATCGGGGTTCAGGTTGATCGCGACGTTGCCGTACTGCTCCACGCACTTCACCAGTTCGGGGATGCAGGTGGCCGGGTCTACACCCGGGCTCTGCGGCAGCATCGCGGCGGGGATGAAGGACTCCGGGAACAGCTCGCTGACGCGGAAACAGAGCTCGTTGCAGATCGCTGCCCAGGTGCTGGAGACCTGGAAGTCGCCGATGTGGTGGGCCATGAAGCTGGCACGCGGGCTGAAGATGGTCAGGTCCGAGCCGCGCTGCTGCATCAGCTTGAGCTGGTTGGCGACGATGGTCTCGCGCAGGTCATCGTCGCTGATCTTCAGGTCGGCGGCGCGTGGCATCTTGGTAGGGTCGGTGATGCCGGCGATCTGCGCGTCGCGCCAGGCGCCCAGCGCGGCGGGCGCGGTGGTGTAGTGGCCGTGGATGTCGATGATCATGGGGGTCCTCGTTGTTCTGCGGCTCAGGCCACGCGGCTCAGGCCGGTTCCATGCCGTGGCGGCGTTTGGCCTCGGCGGCCTCGGGTGAACTCATGTAGCGCAACAAGGCCTGCACGGCCTCGGCCTGGCCGCCGGCCACACACAGGCCCGCGGAGAAGGTGGTGATGAAGTCGGTGCCGGCCGGCAGCGTGCCCAGCACGTGAATGCCGTCCAGGTGCATCAGCTCGCTCAGCTGTTGGAAGCCCAGCGCGATGTCGCCCTGTGCCACCAGCTGCCCCACCGGCACCCCCGGCGGCGGGGTGACGATGCGGCCCTGCAGCGCGGCCGTGATGCCCCAGCGCTCGAACAGGCGCGCCAGGTGGGTGCCGCTGGGGCCGGTGGAATAACCGACGGTGGGGGCGGCCAGCACGGCCTGCTTCAGCGCTGCTTCGGTGCCGATGTCGGGGTGCGGCGCGCCGGCGCGAACGGCCACCGCGACGGGCGAACGGACGAGGTCGACCCGGCTGCCGGGGCGCACATGGCCGCTGGCGAGCAGGCGGTCCAGCGCATCGGAGGCGAGGATCACCACATCGAAGGCCTCGCCGGCCTGCACGCGCTTGGCCGCGTCCACGCCGCCGACGGCTTCCAGCACCACCTCGACGCCGCTGCGCCGCTGGTAGGCCGCAGCCAGCTCACCCAGCACCTGGCGGGTGGCCATCGACGAGATGCCGGTGATCTTCAAGGCCATGCTGTCTCCGGAATTCTGGTTTGGCGCGATTCTTGGGCGGTCGCCGTCATGCATCAATGCGATTTCCCGTCTATCTGTCAGGCCGAAACGGCATGACAATGCCGGCGTGGACCTCAAGCAGCTGGAGTACTTCGTGCACGTGGCCGAGCTCGGCAGCTTCACCCGTGCCTCGGGCTTCCTGCGTGTGGCGCAGCCGGCGCTGAGCCGGCAGATCCGCAGCCTGGAGGTGGAACTTCGGCAGACGCTGTTCGAGCGCAACGGCCGCGGCGTGGTGCTCACCGAGCCGGGCAAACGCCTGCTGGCCCATGGCCGCGGCATCCTGCAGCAGGTGGAGCGGGCGCGCCAGGACATGGAAGACGAGCGCGGTGCCGCCAGCGGCCACCTGGCCGTGGGCATGCCACCCAGCGTGAGCCGCACGCTGACGGCGCCGCTGGTGGCGGCCTTTCGCCGCAGTTTCCCGAAGGCCACGCTGACGGTGGTGGAGGGCCTGTCGGCCTACATGCTGGAATGGCTGCAGATGGGCCGCATCGACTGCGCCGTGGTCTACAACGTGGCGCCCTCGGCCGCCATCGACCTGATGCCGGTGCTGGACGAAGCGCTCTACCTGGTCTCCGCCCGTGCACCGGGGCAGCCGCTGGTGGGCCCGCCGGTGCCATTGACGGCGCTGTCCGGCCTGCCGCTGGTGATGCCGAGCCGGCCACACTCCATCCGCATGCTGCTGGAAACGGCGCTGATCGCCGAAGGCCGCCGGCCGCAGGTCGGCATCGAGATCGAAAGTGTGCCCGCCATCCTGGAACTGGTGCAGAGCCAGGGCCTGCACGGGGTGCTGACGCTCAACGGCGTGCGCAGCCACGGGCCCGAGTCGGCCTTCCACGTGCGCCCCATCGAGCCCGAGAAGGGCGCGCCGCGGCTGGTGACGACGCAGTGGATCGCCACCTCGGCCCAGCGCCCGCGCGGGCCGTTGATCGAACAGTCCACCGCCTTGCTGCGCGAGCTGATGCTGCAGCATTGGTCGGTACCCGTGCCCACAACGTCAACGCCCTGAGCGCCGGCTATCCTCGCCCCATGTACGCCGCGTTGTTCGGCCTGAGCCAGGAACCGTTTTCGATTGCCCCGGACCCGCACTTCCTCTACATGAGCGAGCGCCACCGGGAGGCCCTGGCGCACCTGCTCTACGGCGTGCAGGGCGGCGGTGGATTCGTGCTGCTGACGGGTGCCGTGGGCGCCGGCAAAACCACGGTGTGCCGTTGTTTTGTGGAGCAGTTGCCGCGCAGTTGCCAGCTGGCCTACATCTTCAACCCCAAGCTCAGCGTGCCCGAGCTGCTGGCCACGGTGTGCGAAGAGTTCGGCCTGCCCGCGCCGGCAGGGGGCACGGTGAAGGACTATGTCGATCCGCTGAACGAGTTCCTGCTCACCAGCCACGCACAGGGCAAGAGCAGCGTGCTGATCATCGACGAGGCGCAGAACCTGTCGACCGATGTGCTGGAGCAGCTGCGCCTGCTGACCAACCTGGAGACCGACACCCGCAAGCTGCTGCAGATCATCCTGATCGGTCAACCCGAGCTGCGTGACCGCCTGGCCCGGCCCGACATGGCCCAGCTGGCGCAGCGGGTGATCGCGCGTTACCACCTGGAGGCGCTGGGCGAGGCCGAGACCGCGCAGTACGTGCGGCACCGGCTCGCGGTGGCCGGGCTCCAGGGTGCGTTGCCGTTTGACGCGCGGGCCTTGCAGCGCATCCATCGCTTGGCCCATGGTGTGCCGCGCCGCATCAACCTGTTGTGTGACCGTGCGCTGCTGGGCGCTTATGCGCAGAGCCGGACCAGCGTGGACGCCGCGATGGTGAACCAGGCGGCGCGCGAGGCCTTTGGCGAAGAAGGCCCGCCGCAGCCGCGGTCGCGCGGGGTGTGGATGGGTGTGGCGGCGGTGCTGCTGTTGCTGCTGGGTGCGGCGGTGGGCTGGCTGACCAGCGGCGGTCGGGCGGGGCCGTGGTTGGCAGGTGCGCGGGCGGTGCCGCCGGCAGCGGCGGCGGCGTCATCGGCCGTCTCTGCGGCGGCGGGCTCTGTGCCCGCGCCCGCGACACTGGCCTTGCCAGCGGCATCAGCGCCGGCCGCGGCGGTGGCCACGCCGGCGGTGCCGTTGCTGGATGCGGCCGCCCTGGCTGCCACGGCACCCTGGCCCGATGAAGCGGCCGCCTGGCGGGCGCTGGCCGCACGCTGGTCGCTGGCCCCGGCCGGCCCCGATCCGTGTGAGACCTTGGCCGCCGCCGCGCTGGCCTGCCACCGCGGGCCAGCCACGCTGGCCCTGATCCGGCAACTCGACCGGCCTGGCTGGCTGCCGCTGAGCCAGCCTGTCGGCCCGGCCTTGCCGGTGTTGTTGACCGGGTTGGGTGAGCGCCATGCCCTGCTGCTGCTGCCGGAAGGCCCGGTGCGCGTGTCGCTGGCCACCCTGGCCAGCCGGTGGACGGGCGAGTTCGCGACCTTGTGGCGGCTGCCGCCGAGCGACGGCACCGCGGCCTGGATCAACGCCCGGTTGGCGGGTGAGCAGGCTGGCACTCTGCCTGATGGCGCGCCGCTGCGCAGCCGCGTCGAGGCCTTCCAGCGCGCCCAGGGCCTGGCCGTCGATGGCCGGGCCGGGCCGCTGACGCTGATGCAACTCAACCGCGTGGCGGCCGTGGCCGAGCCGCGCCTGACCGGGGAGCGCTGACCGATGTCCTACGTGCTCGATGCCCTGCGCCGCGCCGAATCAGAGCGTCAGCGCGGCAGCGTGCCCAGCCTGCATGCCCAGAGCCATGCCGCGCCGGAGCGGCGGCAGGCCACGCCAGCAGCGAGGCCCGGGCGCTGGGCCGTCGTCGCCCTGGGCGGCCTGTTGTTGGCCGCTGCTGCCGCCTGGTGGTGGTGGCCGACACCGGTGCGTTCACCGCCGCCATCGCCAGTCGTCGCAGCGCCAGAGGCCGCCCCAACGCTGCGGCCACTGCCGGCGCCACCGCCCGTGGCCCGGCCGATGGCCGCAGTGCCGCGCGTGTCCCCGCCCTTGGCAACGGCATCGGCGCCCGTGCTGGCGACCCCGGCGGCGTCTGCCACCCCGGGCCGGGTGCCGCGTCTGCAGGACTTGCCCGAGCCGCTGCGCCGGCAGATCCCCGCACTGGCGTTCGGCGGCGCGACCGACTCTCCCGAGCCGTCGGCGCGCATGCTCATCATCAACGGCCAGATCTGGCGCGAGGGCGACGAGCTCGCCATTGGGCTGAAACTGGAGCGCATCGCGCTGCGCGGCGCCGTGTTCCGGTTCCGCGACCAGCGGTTCGAAGTGGCCTACTGACGCCGGCTCACTCCACCGTCACGCTCTTGGCGAGGTTGCGGGGTTTGTCGACGTCGGTGCCCCGTGCGCAGGCCGTGTGGTACGCCAGCAGCTGCAGCGGCACCACGTGCAGGATGGGGCTGAGCGCGCCGTAGTGCTCTGGCATGCGGATCACGTGGATGCCGGGTTCGCTGTCGATGCGGGTGTCGCCGTCGGCAAACACATACAGCTGGCCGCCGCGCGCCCGCACTTCCTGCATGTTGCTCTTGAGCTTCTCCAGCAACGTGTCGTTCGGCGCGATGGTGACCACCGGCATCTGCTCTGTCACCAGCGCCAGCGGGCCGTGTTTCAGCTCGCCGGCCGGGTAGGCCTCGGCGTGGATGTAGCTGATCTCCTTCAGCTTCAACGCCCCTTCCAGCGCAATCGGGTAATGCAGGCCGCGGCCCAGGAAGAGCGCGTTTTCCTTGCGCGCGAACTCTTCGGACCACGCGATCACCTGCGGCTCCAGCGCCAGCACGGCCTGCAGGGCCAGCGGCAGGTGGCGCAGCGCTTTCAGCTCGGCCGCTTCCTGTTCGTCGCTCAAACGCCCGCGCACCTGGGCCAGGGCCAGCGTCAGCAGGTACAGGCCCACCAGCTGGGTGGTGAAGGCCTTGGTCGAGGCCACGCCGATCTCGACACCCGCGCGGGTGATGAAGGCCAGCGCACATTCACGCACCATCGCACTGGTGCCGACATTGCAGATCGTCAGCGTGTGTGGCATGCCCAGCGAACGCGCGTGTTTCAGCGCCGCCAGTGTGTCGGCCGTCTCGCCGCTCTGCGTGATGGTGACGACCAGCGTGCGCGGGTTGGGCACGCTGCTGCGGTAGCGGTATTCGCTGGCAATTTCCACCGCGGTCGGGATGCCGGCGATGGATTCCAGCCAGTACTTGGCGGCTGAGCCTGCGTAATAGCTGGTGCCGCAGGCCAGGATCAGCACCTGGTCGACGTCCTTGAAGACACGGTAGGCGTTGTCGCCGAACAGCTCCGGGCTGATGCCGCCGACGCCGTCCAGCGTGTCGGCGATGGCGCGCGGCTGTTCGAAGATCTCCTTTTGCATGTAGTGGCGGTAGGGACCGAGCTCGGCCGCACCGCTGTGGGCCTGCACCACCTTCACTGGCCGATCGACGGTGCGCCACTGGCCGCCGGGCTGCAGCGCGCTCACCCAGGCCCGGCCCATCTGCAGGTCGACCACGTCACCTTCTTCCAGGTAGACGATGCGGTCGGTCACGCCTGCCAGCGCCATCGCGTCCGAGGCCAGGAAGTGCTCCTGATCCCCCACACCCAGCACCAGCGGCGAGCCTGCGCGTGCCCCCACCACGCGGTGCGGCTCATCGCGGCAGAAGACGGCGATCGCGTAGGCACCACGGAGTTGCGGCAGGCTGCGGTGCACGGCTTCCAGCAGGTCACCGTCGTAGTGGTGGTGCACCAGGTGGGCGATCACCTCGGTATCGGTCTGGCTCTCGAAAACGTAACCCTTGGTGCGCAGTTCGGCGCGCAACTCGTCGTGGTTTTCGATGATGCCGTTGTGAACCAGCGCAATGCGGTCGGCAGGGCCGGTCTCGCCGCGAGGCCCAGACGAGAAATGCGGGTGCGCGTTGTGAATGGCCGGGGCGCCGTGGGTGGCCCAGCGGGTGTGGGCAATGCCGGTTCCGCTGGCCAGGCCATCGGCATCGGCGTGGGCCTGCAACTCGGCCACACGGGAGGTGCTGCGCGCGCGGCGAAGGCCGCCGCCCTGGTGCACAGCCACACCACAGGAGTCGTAGCCACGGTATTCCAGGCGTTTCAGGCCTTCCGTGAGGATGGGAACGATGTTGCGCGCGCTGACCGCGCCGACGATGCCACACATGGGTCACTCCAGATCCGTTGTCGGTGTCGGCATGGTAGGCAGAGTCGTCGGAATTGGCTTGCAAAGTGACGCCACCTAATGCACGATTTGATCATCCTCTTATCCCCGTGGAAGAAAATTGCAAAACTGCATTGTCAGATTGGGCCTTGACCTGTGACGAATGTCGCGCTTGATGTGATCGACTGGCGCATCCTGGCAGAGTTGCAGGCCGATGCTGCGCAAGCCAACCAGGACCTGGCTGCACAGGTGCATGTGTCGCCCGCCACATGCCTGAGGCGGGTGCGACGGCTGGTTGAGGCTGGCCTGGTGCAGCGCCGCGTGGCGCTGCTCGACCCGCAGTTCTTGGGCCCACTGCTGCAGGTGTTGTGCGAGGTGACGCTGGATCGCCAGGGGCTGGAGCACCTCGAAGCCTACGAGGCGCTGGTGCTGGCGCACCCGGCGGTGCAGCAGTGTTATCGCGTGTCGCCAGGGCCGGACCTGGTGCTGGTGGCGGTGACACGCGACATGGCGTCGTGGTCGCGCGTGGTGGCGGAGCTGTTCACGCAGCAGGCCAATGTGCGCAACATCAAGACCTTCTTTGTGCTGAAGCGCGCCAAGTTCGATCCTGCCTGGCCGTTGCCGGAGTCGTCGAGCGGGCTGTGATCGGTTCGGTGCGGCCCACTTGCGCGCCTGCAAAATCTTGTGCTACAGTCGATGGCTCTGCTG
>JADMJD010000074.1 GCA_018780805.1 Rubrivivax sp.
CCTTGTACAGGCCGGCCTGGGCGATGGGCGGCGTGAGGTAGCTGATCAGCGTGGCGCCGGCGCGGCGTTTGGCGATCGCACCTTCGGACGGGTTGTTCGACGCGTAGAGGTAGAGGTTGGGCAGGTCGCCGAGCAGGCGCTCGGGCCAGCAGGCGCCACTCAGGCCACTCTGTTTGCCCGGCATGAACTCCAGCGCGCCGTGGGTGCCGAAGTGCAGCACGGCATGGGCCTGGAAATCTTCGCGCAGGTAGCGGTAGAAGGCCGAAAAAGCGTGTGTGGGCGCCAGGCCGTGTTCGAACAGCAAGCGCATCGGGTCGCCCTCGTAGCCGAAGGCGGGTTGCACCGCCACCAGCACGTGGCCGAATTGCCGGCCGAGCACGAAGATGGCTTGCCCATTGCTCAGCTGCCGGCCGGGTGCCGGGCCCCATTGCGCTTCGATCTCCGGCAGCCAGCGTTCGCGCCGCACATGCTCGTCGGCGCTGATCAGGGTGTGCACGTTGGCGTCGGCGCCATGCAGCGCGGCATTGCCGTGCAGCACGGCTTCGCGCAGCGCGTCCACGCTGGTCGGCATGTCCACGGTGTAGCCCTGGGTCTTCATCGCCGCCAGGGTGTGGAACAGCGATTCGAACACCGACAGGTAAGCCGCGCTGCCGATGTTGCCGGCGTTGGGCGGGAAGTTGAACACCACCACCGCCACCTTGCGGCGCGCACGCTCGCTGCGGCGCAGGGCCACCAGCTTGGCCACACGCGCGGCCAGGGTCTGGGCACGCTCGGGGCAGGTGTGCATGTCCTGCGCGCGGTCATCGGCGGTGAAGCTGCAGGCGTGGTGGCAACCGCTGCAGGTGACGCCGGGCGCGCCGGGCCGGCCGCCGAAGACCATGGGCCCGGTGGCGCCGTCGAGCTCGGGGATGGCGACCATGATGGTGCTTTCCACCGGCAGCAGGCCACGTTCGGAACTGCCCCACTGGTCCAGCGTCTGGAACTCCACCGGGTGCGCGGCCACGTAGGGCACGTCCAGCCGGGCCAGCGTGTCCTGCGCCGCCTGGGCGTCGTTGTAGGCCGGGCCGCCGACCAGCGAAAAACCGGTCAGCGAGACCACGGCGTCGACCGTGACACGGCCGTCGGTGATGAAAAACTTCTCGATCGCCGGCCGAGCATCCAGCCCCGCCGCAAACACCGGCACGACGCGCAGGCCCTGCGCTTCCAGCGCGGCGATCACACCGTCGTAGTGGCCGGCGTTGTTGGACAGCAGGTAGGAGCGCAGCAGCAGGATGCCCACCGTGCCGTTGCTGCCCTGCGCACCACCGGCTGGCAGCTGTGCCATCTCGTGCGCCAGGCGGCCCGGCATCCGCGGGTGGTAGACGCCAACGTCCGGGTAGTCCACCGGCGCCTGCACCTTGACGGCACCGCGCAGCACCCGCCGCGGCCCGGCCACGCCGCGGTCGATCACGTGGCGCACCAGGTTCAGCATGTTGTCGTCGGAGCCGCCCATCCAGTACTGCAGCGTCAGGAAGTAGGCTCGCACGTCCTGCGCCGTGCCCGGGATGAAGCGCAGCATCTGCGGCAGCCGGCGCAGCATCTTCATCTGCTCGGCGCCGCCGGTGGCCTTCTTCTCCTTGTTGCCGCGCAGCTTCTTCAGCAGCGCCATGGGCCCGCTGGCGGGTTTGTCCATGTCGAAGTTGCCCAGGCGCGTGAGCTTCACGACCTCGGCCGCCGAGGCCATGCAGATCAGCGCGTCGCAGCTGTCGCGGCGCGCGCGCAAGGCGTCCAGCACCGGCAGGAAATGGTCCTCCAGGAACAGCATGCCGACGACGATGATGTCGGCTCGGGCAATGTCGGCGCGCACACGTTCGACCAGGCGCTCGTTGCCGGCGTACTCCGACGCGGCGTGCAGGCTCAGCGTGAGGCCTGGGAACTCCTGCGACAGCTGCGGCCGCGCCCGTTCCACCGAGCCGGCGAGGTGGGTGTCCATCGTGACGATGGCCACCCGCAGCGGCAGGGCCTCAGCGGGCGAAATGCGCTTTGGCGTCATACAGCGTTTCCACGGTGATCGTCGCGACGCCGCGCTCGGCGGCAAATCGTTCGGTGTTGCGTCGGGCTTTGCCACGCACAAAAAACGGAATCTTCTGCAGCTCCTGCTGCGCATCGGGCGCCCAGGTGGCCATCACGATCACGTTGTCGGCGGTGGCGGCCGGTTCGGGCTGCGGCTGCAGTTCGGCCACGGGTGTGACCACCGGCGCCGGCGCGGCGACCGAGGTGCGTCCCAGGTGCGACGCCGCTGCGCCTTCGTGGAACTCGAAATCACCGCGGAACATGCCCAGCAGGTGTTCTTCCAAGCCCATCATCAGCGGCTGCACCCAGGTGTCGAAGATCACGTTCGCACCTTCGAAGCCCATCTGCGGCGCGTGCCGGGCCGGGAAGTCCTGCACATGCACCGGCGCCGAGATCACGGCGCAGGGGATGCCCAGGCGCTTGGCGATGTGGCGCTCCATCTGCGTGCCCAGCAGCAGCTCGACGCCCAATTCGGCCACCTTCTCTTCGATTTCCAGGTAGTCGTCGGTGATCAGTGCTTCCAGGCCGTACAGCTTGGCGGCGTCGCGGATGTCGCGCGCAAACTCTCGGCTGTAGGTGCCCAGGCCCACCACCTCGAAACCCAGTTCGTCGCGGGCGATGCGGGCGGCGGCGATGGCGTGGGTGGCGTCGCCGAACACAAACACCCGCTTGCCGGTGAGGTAGGTGGAGTCCACCGACTTGGCGTACCAGGGCGCCCGTGAATGCACATCAGGGCGCGGGGTGTCGGCGGGCAGGTCGGCCAGGGCCAGCACCTCGGTGATGAACTCGCCCGTCGCGCGGATGCCGATGGGCACGGTGCGGGTGCAGGGCATGCCGTGGATGCGCTGCAGCCAGCCGGCGGCCGTCTGCCCCGTCTCGGGGTAGAGCATCACGTTGAAATCGGCGTCGGTCAGCGTTTGCAGGTCGGCCGGGCTCGCGCCCAGCGGTGCGACCACGTGCACATCGATGCCCAGTTCGGCCAGCAGGCCGCGGATCTCGCGCACATCGTCGCGGTGGCGGAAGCCCAGCGCGGTCGGGCCCAGCAGGTTGCAACGCGGGCGGGCGCCGGCCGAGCGCTCGGCCTTCTCGCGCTTTTGCGCGCCGACCAGCGTGCGCACCAGTTGGTAGAAGGTCTCTGCCGCGCCCCAGTTTTCCTTGCGCTGGTACGAAGGCAGCTCCAGCGGGATCACCGGGATCGGCAGGTTCATCGCGGTGGCCAGGCCACCCGGGTCGTCCTGGATCAGCTCGGCGGTGCAGGACGCACCGACGATCATCGCCTGCGGCTTGAAACGTTCGTAGGCGTCGAGCGCGGCGCGCTGGAACAGCCCGGCGGTGTCGCCGCCCAGGTCGCGCGCCTGGAAGGTGGTGTAGGTCACGGGCGGGCGGCGCGGCAGGCGCTCGATCATCGTGAACAGCAGGTCGGCGTAGGTGTCGCCCTGCGGCGCGTGCAGCACGTAGTGCAGGCCGGTCATCGCGGTGGCCACGCGCATCGCGCCGACGTGTGTCGGGCCTTCGTAGGTCCAGAGGGTCAACTGCATGTCAGGCTGCCAACTTGGTTCTGCGCACCAGCGGGCGCGTGAACAACTCGGCCAGGTCGGCCGCCTGCTCAAAACCCTGGATCGGCGTGAACACCAGTTCGATGGACCACTTGGTCGTCAAACCCTCGGCTTCCAGCGGGTTGGCCAGGCCCAGGCCGCAGACCACCAGGTCGGGCTGCAACGCGCGGCAGCGGTCGAGCTGGCGCTCCACGTCCTGGCCTTCGGACAACACGGTGCCGCTGGGCAGCAGCTCCAGCTCGGCGGCCAGGTGGGCGCGGTGCAGGTAGGGTGTGCCGACTTCGGCCAGCTTCATGCCCAGCTCGCGCGACAAGAAGCGCGCCAGCGGCAGCTCCAGCTGCGAATCGGGGAACAGGAAGACCTGCCGGCCCTCCAGCAGCGTGCGGTGGCGCGCCAGTGCACGGGCGGCGCGTTCGCGGCGCGGGCCGACGGCGCTGGCGAATCGCGCGGCGTCGCCGCCCATGGCACGTTTGGCGGCCTGCAGCCACAGCGTGGTGCCTTCGGCGCCGAGCGGGAAGGGCGCCGGGATGTGGCGTGCGCCACGCTCTTGCAGCGCCCGCGCGGTGTCGGCCAGGAAGGGCTGGGCGAGCAGGAACTGGGTGTTCGGGCCGACCGGCGGCATGGACCGGCTGTTGCGTGGCGGGAAGAAGGAAACCGGGCCGATGCCGAGTTCGTCGAACAGGCGCTTGAACTGGTCTTCGACGATGTCGGCCAGCGTGCCCACCACCATCAGCTGCGCGGCGTTGTCGGTGGGGGCCGGCAGTTCGGGCACCAGCGACGCCAGGCAGGCGTCTTCACCCTGCGTGAAGGTGGTCTCGATGCCGCTGCCGGAGTAGTTGAGGATGCGCACGTTGGGCGCAAAGCGGCCTGAGAGCCGGTGGGCGGCACGCGACAGGTCGAGCTTGATCACCTCCGACGGGCAGGAGCCGACCAGGAACAGCAGCTTGATCTCGGGCCGGCGCGCCAGCAGCCGGGTGACCACACGGTCGAGTTCGTCGTTGGCGTCGGCGATGCCCGACAGGTCGCGGTCGTCGATGATCGCGGTGGCAAAACGCGGCTCGGCGAAGATCATCACACCCGCAGCCGACTGAAGCAGGTGGGCACAGGTGCGTGAGCCCACGACCAGGAAAAACGCGTCCTGGATCTTGCGGTGCAGCCAGACGATGCCGGTGAGGCCGCAGAAGACCTCGCGCTGGCCACGTTCTTTCAGCACCGGGGCGTCGGTGCAGCCGCTGGTGTCTTCAGGGCGGATGTGAATGACGGCGTTCATGCAGTGGCCTGTTGGAGGGTGCGTTGCAGCCGCGCCGCGCGCAGCTTCAGCAGGAACTGCCCGGCGTTGATGAGGTAGGCCGCGTAGGCCGCGAGGGCCAGCAGCATCAGGGCGCGCGGGTCCAGGGCGCCTGTCCACCAGGCCCACAGGTAGGCGGTGTGCAGGGCCAGCACGAGCATGCTGAAGACGTCTTCCCAGAAGAAGGCGCGGGCGAACAGCCAGACGCCGAAGACCTCTTTCTCCCAGATGCAGCCGGTGAGCATGATGGTGTACAGCGTCAGGGTTTTCACCAGGACGGAGAGGCCGGCAGCCTCCAGCCCCTGGCCCGTCGCCAGGTAACGCAGCACCAGCGCCAGGCTGACCAGGAACACCACGAACTGCAGCGGGGCGAGCAGGCCTTGCACCAGCGTCCAGCGGCTGTTGTCGCGGCGCTGTCGCTCCTCGGGGCTGTACAGCGGGGAGTTCGCGGGGGAAGGAGGCCGGGGCATGGGAGGAATCTATGCCGCAGGCCGGTGAGTGTCAACAGGGGTTGACGTAAGGTAATGCTGACACTACGCTGAGCGCCATGGACTTGAGTTGCCCGCCATGGACCGCCTGAACCCTGTTCCGGGAGAAGGCCCTTCCTGGCTGCGGCCAGGTGTTGCACGTGCGCTGGAGGGCCAGGTGATCCCGCGCCTGCTGGCCCGCCACAGGCCCTTGGCCGTCCCGGCCGGCGAGGCCATGGGCGCACGCTGGCTGGCCGGCCTGTCGTTGAGCGACGACGACAGCGGCCTGGCCGACGCCGTGCACGGCCTGCACTGCCAAGGCATCCCGGTCGATGCGCTGCAGCTCGACTGGCTGGGCCCGGCCGCGGCCGAACTGGGCGCCATGTGGGGCCGCGACCAGATCTCGTTTTCCGATGTCACCATCGGTCTCGTGCGCCTGCAGAGCCTGGCGCGGCGCCTGCCCCAGCCGCTGGCCACGGGCCTGGCCGGGGTGCCGCCTTGCCTGGCGCCGCGGGTGCTGCTGGCGCTGATGCCGGGTGAGCAGCACAGCTTCGGCCTGTCCCTGCTGGGCGATGCTTTCCGGCGCGCCGGCTGGGAGGTGGTGCTGGCCAGCACCGATGTGTCGCCCGCCACCTGGGTGGCCCGCCGGCCGTTTGATGTGGTCGGCTTGTCGGTCGGTTCGCTGGCGCGGGCGCCTGCGGTGCCGGCGCTCTGCGCCGCACTGCGCCGGGCGTCGCGCGAGCCCGGCCTGCGCGTGATGGTGGGCGGTCCGCTGTTTTCTCTGCCTGAGCTGCCGGGTGCGCCCACGGCCTGGGGCGCCGATGCCGTGGCGCTGGACGCGCGCGAGGCCGTGGCGTTGGCCAGCAGTTGGTTGGCACCCCGGGGCGATGCCCAGGGGGCACCGCCTGGCGTTCAGGACACCGTGGGTCGTTGAACGAAAGGCGGGTCTCCCATGAGACCGTTCCATCAGGCGCAAGCGTGGCTGGGGGCCTTGGACGCCCCGGCGCTGGCACGCCTGTTCGCCCTGGCGTCCGACCTGAGCCTGCTGCTGGACGCCCAGGGCCAGATCCTCGACCTGGCCCACGGCAGCCCGGCGCCGACGCTGCCGTTGGCCCCGGAGCGCTGGCTGGGCCAGGCCTGGACCGGCTTCCTGGCCATCGACAGCCAGCCCAAGGCGGCCGATTTGCTGCGCGAAGCGGCCAAGGCACCTGCTGCGCTGGACAGCTTGCCCACCGTGTGGCGGCAGTTGAACTTCGAGCTCGACGGCGTGAGCTGGGCCGCGTCCTGCCTGGCCGTCAGCTGGCCGGCGGCGTCGCGCACCCTGGTGATGGCGCGCGACCTGTCGGCCTTGGGCAACCTGCAGCAGCGTCTGGTGCAGGCCCAGCAGGCGATGGAGCGCGACTACTGGAGCTTCCGCCAGGCCGAGACGCGCTACCGCCACCTCTTCCATGTGGCACTGGAGGCGGTGTTGGTGGTCGATGCCACCAGCCACAAGGTGCTGGAGGCCAACCCCGCCGCGCAGCAGCTGATCGGGCCGGCGGCGGGCCGTGCACTGGTTGGCGCGCTGTTCCCCATCGGCTTTGACCAGCGCAGCAGCCAGCACATCGCGGACGCCCTGGTCACCGTGCGGGCCACCGGCAGCCAGCAGCGCCTGCGTGTGGAGCTGGCGGGTGCCGCGGGTGAACTGGAGCTGGGCCTGTCCGGCTACCGCCAGGACGGTGCTGCGCACCTGCTGGTGCGGGCCTGGCCGGTCGTGGCGGCCACGCCGGCCGGCGAACTGCCGACGCACGCGATGTTGATCACGCTGGCCCAGACCGGGCCCGATGGCCTGGTGGTGACCGACCTGGACGGCCGCGTGCTGTCCGCCAACAGCGCCTTTGTCGAGCTGGCGCAGTTGAGCGCCGAGGCGCAGGTGCGTGGGCAATCGCTGGACCGCTGGCTGGGCCGCACCGGCGTGGATCTGTCGGTGCTGATCAGCAACCTGCGCCAGCGTGGCGCGGTGCGGCTGTTCGGCACCACGCTGCGCGGCGAATTTGGTGCCGCCACCGAGGTGGAGATTTCGGCCACGGTGGTGCCGCATGGCGAACAGAGCTACCTGGGCTTCACGATCCGCGACGTGGGCCGCCGGCTGCGGGCCGACAGCCAGCAGCGCCCGGCCGACATGGAGCGTGCGGTGGGCAAACTCACCGAGCTGGTGGGGCGGCTGCCGCTGAAGGCCATCGTCGGCGAGACCAGCGACCTGATCGAACGCATGTGCATCGAAGCCGCGCTGGAGATGACACGCGACAACCGCGCCTCGGCGGCCGAGATGCTGGGCCTGTCGCGCCAGAGCCTGTACGTGAAATTGCGCCGCCACAACATGGTGGACAGCAGCGTCACAGACGACTGAACGGCCGGCCCCCGGGGCCGTGCTTGCCGAACGGCCCGCCCGGGGCCGTGCTTCAGCGGCGCACCAGCGTCAGCGCATCCGGCAGCACCGATTCCAGCGCCTTGGCCGAGCTCAGCACACCCGGCAAGCCTGCGCCCGGGTGCGTGCCGGCGCCCACCATGAACAGGCCGGCGATGTCCTCGCTGCGGTTGTGCGGGCGGAACCAGGCGCTTTGCAGCAGCAGCGGCTCCATGCCGAAGGCCGCGCCGTGGTAGGACAGCAGCCGGTCCTGGAAATCCTGCGGCGTGGTCAACTTGGAGGTCACGATCTCGCTGCCCAGGCCGGGCAGCACGGTGCGTGCCAGTTCGGCCTCGATGCGCCGGCGGTAGGGCTCGGCCACCGTCGCCCAGTCGGTGCCACTTTTCAGGTGCGGCACCGGCGACAGCACGTAGAACGCATCGTGCCCGGCTGGGGCCATCGACGGATCGGTGGCCGTGGGGCGGTGCAGGTACAGGCTGAAGTCGTCCGCCAGGTGGTGTTTGTGGAAGATGTCGGCCAGCAGCTCCTTGTAGCGCGCGCCCAGCAGCATCATGTGGTGCGGCACGTCGGGGTACTGGCGGCGGGTGCCGAAGTACCAGACGAACAGGCTCATCGAATAACGGCTGCGCTCGACCTTGCGGTCCGTCCAGTGGCGGCGGTGCTGCGGCTCCACCAGGTGGCGGTAGGTCCAGGCCACGTCGGCGTTGGAGACCACGATGTCGGCGGCGATCTGCTCGCCACTTTCCAGTTCCACACCGTTGGCGCGCGGGCTGCCGCCGGTCGTGTCCACCGTGATGCGCTTGACGGCGGCGCCGTAGCGGATGGGCACGCCCTGCTGCGCGAGCAAGCCCACCAGGCCGCGCACCAGCGCACCGGTGCCGCCCATCGCGTAGTGCACGCCCCAGCGCTTTTCCAGTGCCGTGATCAGCGCGTAGACACTGCTCACGTTGAACGGGTTGCCGCCGATCAGCAGCGGGTGGAAGCTGAATACCGTGCGCAGCAACGGGTGTTTCAGGTGGCTGCTGACCATCTGGTACAGCGAACGCCAGGCGCGCATGCGCACCAATGACGGTGTGGCCTTGACCAGGTCGCCCACGCTGTCGAAGGCCACCGCGCCCAGGTCGTCGAAGCCCAGCTTGCAGCAGAACTCGCCTTCGGCCATCAGGCGGTCGAAGCCGGCCACGTCGGCCGGGTTGAAGCGGGCCACCTCGGCGCGCATGCGCTGCGGGTCCTGGCTGTAGTCGAAGTGGCTGCCGTCGTGGAAGCGGATGCGGTAGAACGGGTCGATGGCCCGCAGCTCGACATCGTCGGCCAGGCGCCGACCGCACAGCGCCCAGAGTTCCTCGAACAGGTGTGGCGCGGTCACGATGGTGGGCCCGGCGTCGAAGCTGAAGCCGTCCTGCCGGTGCACGAAGGCCCGGCCACCGGCCGCATCGAGTTTTTCCAGCACTTGCACACGCCAGCCGCGTGCACTCAGCCGCAGCGCGGCGGCCAGGCCCCCAAAACCACTGCCGATGACCAGGGCGAGGGGCGCGTCGGCGCCGGGACGGGCTTTCATCAACATGCAGGCAGCTTGGCGCAAGCCCGCGAGAGTGTCAATCCAAACTGACAGCTACCCTGTCAATGAGAGGCCTCAACCGCGGCACGGATGGCCCGGGCCACGGCGTCCGCGGCCAGCACACCCAGCAGGGTCAGGTCGGCGCTGTGGCCGCTGCCACCGGTGGCCAGCGCAAACAGTGTGTCGCCGTCGTGCACCGTCAGTGGGCTGATGGCGCGCGACAGCCCGTGGTGCGCCAGGCTGGCCAGTTTGTTGGCCTGCGCCTTGCCCAGCACCGCATCCGTGGCCACCACGCCGATGGTGGTGGCGCTGCCCGGCAGCTGCAGCCGCGCCGGCAGATCGCCGCGCAGCAGCGTGCGGGTGCTGTCCTGCAGGCCCTGGCCGTCGGCGCGGCGTGCGCCGGCCAGCACGCGGCCGGTTTCATCGACGACGTCGCCAATGGCGTTGACCGCGACCAGCGCCGCCACGGTGATGCCCGCCACCGTGACCGATGCGCTGCCGATGCCCCCTGGCATCGCGCGTTCTATGCCCCAGAGTTTGCCCACCATCGCGCCAGCGCCGGCACCGACGCGGCCCTGGGCGGGTGCTGCCGTCGAGGCGGCTTCGCAGGCGGCAAAACCCGCCGCGGCATCGGGCCGGATGCGCGGGTCACCCTGCCAGAGGTCGAACAACACCGCGGCCGGCACGATGGGCACCCGCGCCGGGCCCACGGCCAGGCCAAACCCACGTTCGTCCAGCCAGCGCATCACGCCGCCCGCGGCGTCCAGCCCGAAGGCACTGCCACCGGTCAGCAGCAGGGCATGCACACGGTCCACCGTGTTTTCGCTCTTCAGCAGGTCGGTTTCACGCGTGCCGGGGGCGCCACCGCGCACGTCCACGCCGCAGACCACGCCTTGCGGGCACAGCACCACCGTGCAGCCGGTGGCGCGGGCGGCCAGCGTGTGGTGGCCAACCTGCAGGCCGGCGATGTCCGTGATCGAACCGGCCATGCCGCCCACAGGCTCAGGCAAACACGCCGGCTGTGTCCTGCATCTGCGCCGAGACCTCGCCCAGGTGGTGCAGCGTGTCGCCGAACGCCAGCTCCAGCATCGTGAGGCGCTTGAAGTAGTGGCTGGCGATGTACTCGTCGGTGACGCCGATGCCACCGTGCAGCTGCACACATTGCTGGCTGACGTAACGCATCGAATGCCCCAGCTGGACCTTGGCCTGCGACAGCGCGCGCCCGCGCTGCGGGGCCGGCTCGCCCAGCTTGAGCGTGGCGTAGTAGCTCATCGAGCGGCCCAGCTCCAGCTGCATCTTCACGTCGGCGATGCGGTGGCGCAGGGCCTGGAAGCTGGCGATGGGCACACCGAACTGCTTGCGCGTGTTCATGTATTCCACCGTGATCGCCACCAGCCGGTCCATCAGGCCCACGGCTTCGGCGCAGGTGGCGGCGATGCCGATGTGGGCCACACGCGCCAGCACCTCGGCGGCGTCGGCCGTGATCATCTTCGCCGGGGTGGCGGAGAAGCTGAGCTCCGCTGCGCGTGCGCCATCCTGCGTGGGGTAGCCGCGCACGGCCAGGCTGGGCGCGCCGCGTTCGACCAGGAAGAGCGCGATGCCTTCGGCGTCGTCGTCGTCGCCCACCGTGCGCGCCGGCACGATGAAGGCGTCGGCTTCGTCGCCCGCCGGCACGCCGGTTTTGTTGCCCGTGATGCGCCAGCCGTCACCGGAGTGCGCGGCGCGGGCCTGCACCTTCAGCACCTGGTAACGCGCCGCACGTTCGTTGAGCGCCGGGATCACCAGCGCGCTGCCATCGGCGATCTTCGGCAGCCACGCGGCCTGCAGCGGCGGGGGCGCCAGCGCCAGCAGCGGCGGTGCGATCAGCGCCGCGTGCGCGTACGGTGCGTTCACCAGGCCGCGGCCCAGCTCTTCGCCCACCACCATGGCCTCGACGGCGCCAAATCCCATGCCGCCGTGTTCGGGCGGCACCACCAGGCCGGTCAGGCCCAGTTCGGCCAGTTCGGTGTAGACGGTGCGCGTGGCACCGCCGGCCTTGGCCAGCGCGTGGCGGCGCTCGAAGTTGAAACCCTTCTCGACCCAGCGTTGCACGGCATCGCGCAGAGAGACCTGGTCGTCAGTGAATTCGAAGTCCATGGTTCAGCTCCCGAGCACGGTTTGCGCGACGATGTTGCGTTGCACTTCGTTGCTGCCACCGTAGATGGTGGTCTTGCGCAGGTTGAAGTAGGTGGCGGCCAGCGGCGCGATGTGCGCCGCGCCCACATGCTCGCCCTGCCAGCCGGCTTCCATGGCTTCGCTGACAAAGGCCCGGCTGCAGGGGCCGCCGGCCAGCATCATCAGCTCGGCGTACCGCTGCTGGATCTCGCTGCCGCGGATCTTCAGCAGGCCGGCCACGTCCAGGCTCTGTTTGCCGCTCTTTTCGGCGCTGAGCACACGCAGCACCATCATCTCCAGCGCGACGATGTCCACCTCCAGCAGCGCGATCTGGTCGCGGAAGCGGAAGTCCTCGTACACGCCCTCGGCCTTGGCGATGCGCTTCAGGCGTTCGAGCTCGCGCTTGGCGCGGTTCACGTCGGCGATGTTGGTGCGCTCGTGCGCCAGCAGGTGTTTGGCATAGGTCCAGCCCTTGTTCTCCTGGCCGATCAGGTTCTCGGCCGGCACCTGCACGTTGTCGAACCAGACCTCGTTGACCTCGGGCTCGCCGTCCATCAGCACGATGGGGCGCACCGTGATGCCGGGGCTTTTCATGTCGATCAGCAGGAAGCTGATGCCGGTCTGCGGTTTGCCTTCGTTGCTGGTGCGCACCAGGCAGAAGATCCACTCGCCGTACTGGCCCAGTGTGGTCCAGGTCTTCTGGCCGTTGACGATGTAGTGGTCGCCCGAACTGCTGGAAACACGCTCGGCCTTGCACTTGACGGAGGCCAGGTCGCTGCCCGAGCCCGGCTCGCTGTAGCCCTGGCTCCACCAGACCTCGCCGCTGGCGATGCCGGGCAGAAACCGCTGCTGCTGTTCGGCGTTGCCGAAGGCCATGATCACCGGCGCCACCATCACCGGGCCGAAGGGCACCACCCGCGGCGCACCGGCCAGCGCACATTCTTCTTCGAACAGGTGTTTCTGGATCGCGTTCCAGCCCGGGCCACCAAACTGCTGCGGCCAGCCCCAGCCCAGCCAGCCCTTGCTGCCCAGGATGCGCGCCCAGCGCTGCATGTCTTCACGGGTCAGGCGCAGTGCGTTGTGCACCTTGTGGCTGATGTCGGGCGGCAGGTTGGCCGCCACCCATTGGCGGATCTCCGCCCGGAACGCCAGCTCTTCGGCGGTGAAATTGAGGTCCATGCGTGGTCTCCGGCAAGCAACTTGCCGTTTTAGCACGACCGTTCGATTCCCCGCTGTCCGGGCGGTGACAAATGCGAGCGCCCGGCGGCTCAGGCGCTCAGCCCACCAGCCGCACCAGCGCGCGCTCCCAGAGCTTGCGGCTGCGCCACTGCGCCCAGGCGCGGTCGGCAAAGGCGCGGCCGCGGGGGGAGATGCGGTAGTAGCGCACGCCGGGGAAACCGTCCGGGTTGGCCACCTCATCGACCAGGCCGTAGTTCAGCAGCGTGTCGGCCGAGTGGTGCACGATGCCGCCGCCAATGGCCTTGGTGTTGGCACCGTCGCCCAGGTGCACCATCAGGTGGCCGCGCTGCAGCAGGTGCAAGGCGTCGATGAACTCGGCGCGGTCGGGGATCAGGGGCGCGGGCTGGGCCATCGGGGTCTCCACGGCGTGGGGTTCGATGGCCTCAGTGTGCGGCGAAGTCACGCGCAACGCGGCCGGAAATCAGCGGGCAAGCCCCCGCATTTCTGCGCCGGGAAGCGGCCGTCAGCGCAGTTCCAGCCGCATCACGTCGTTGTCGCGCTGCATCTGGAAGCGCGACAGGAAGCTGTTGCCCAGCAGCACAAAGGGCATCTCGGTGGGCATCACCACGGCCTGCACATTGGCCAGCGTGACCTCGCCCACGGTGACGGCGCTCAGGGTCAGCGCATGGCCGGCCACGGTGCCGCCGGCGGTTTGCATCAGCACGCGTTGGGCGCCGCTGATGTCCAGGCCGACACGTTGTGCATCGCCGCGACCCAGTGCGATGGTGGTGGCGCCGGTGTCGACCATGAAACGCACCGCGCGCCCGTTGATGCTGCCACCGGCCATGAAGTGCCCGCCCGGGCCCACCGGCAGCACGATGCTGCGGCCGACCACCGGCCCGCCCCCGGCGCCTACACGTGCCGGGGCACCGCCCACGCTCAGCGTGCTGACGCGGCCGCCCCACTCCACCTGGGCCTGGCCGTCTTGCAGCGACCGCAGCGTGACACCACCACGGCTTTCACCGACCGCCAGCGTGACGGTCTGGCCGTCGATTAGCAGCAAGGCCTTGCGCCCCATCTGGCCGGCGAGTTGTACCGACTGCGCCAGCGCCCACACAGGCAGCAACGCGACCGCAGCGCCCAGCAGGATCGGCCGGCGCTGCATGGGCGGCTCAGTCGCGGAAGTTGTTGAAGGTCAAAGGCAGCTCGATCTCCTTGCGCAGCAGCGCCATCGCGGCCTGCAGGTCGTCGCGTTTGGCGCCGCTGACCCGCACCGCATCACCCTGGATCGCGCCCTGCACCTTGAGTTTGCTGCCCTTCAGCGCGGCCTGGATCTTCTTGGCGCTTTCGGCGTCCAGCCCGGCCTTCACCGGTACGGCCTGTTTGAGTTTGTCGCCGCCCAGCTTCTGCGGCTTGCCGCTCAGATCGAGGAAGCGGATGTCGACGTTGCGTTTGCTGAGCCGGCCCACCAGAACGTCCTGCACCTGCTGGAGCTGGAAATCGCTGTCGCCGTAGAGCGTGATCTCGCGCTCCTTGGCGCTTTTTTCGTTCAGCTCGACCTTGGCGCTGGAGCCCTTGAAATCAAAGCGCGTGCCGATCTCCTTCATGGTCTGGTCGACGGCATTGCGCACTTCCACCAGGTCGGGTTCAAGCACGGTGTCGAAGCTGGGCATGGGAAACACTCGGGATCAGGCAGCGGGCCACCATTCTGCCAGTGAGCATGGACCAGAATCGTGGCATGTCCCCCGCCCTTGCGATCGAACACCAGGTCAACCTGGCCCCCATGAACACCTTCGGGCTGCCCGCGACGGCGTGGCGCCTGGTCCGCATCCGCAGCGAGGCCGATGTGCAGGCGCTGCTGCAGCACCCCGAGCTGGGGCGCCTGCCGCGGCTGGTGATCGGTGGTGGCAGCAACCTGGTCTTCAGCCGCGACCCGGACGGTGTGGTGCTCAAGGTGGAGGTGCCGGGCCTGCGCCTGGCGGAAAGTCGGCCGGACGCCTGGATCATCGAAGCCGGCGCGGGCGAATCCTGGCATGGCCTGGTGGCCTGGAGCCTGGCCCAGGGCCACCTTGGGCTGGAGAACCTGGCGCTGATCCCCGGCACCGTGGGCGCGGCGCCGGTGCAGAACATCGGCGCGTATGGCGTGGAGTTGCAGGACCGCTTCGAATCGCTGGACGCGATCGACCTGGCCACCGGCCGCCCCGTGGTGATGGACCACGCAGCCTGCCGCTTTGGCTACCGCGACAGTGTCTTCAAGCAGGCGGCGGCGGGGCACTTGCTGATCCTGCGCGTGCGTTTCCGGCTGCCGCGCCCCTGGCGGCCGGTGCTGGGTTACCTGGACCTGGAACGCAAGATGGCCGAGACCGGCAACACGCGCCCGGATGCCAACACGCTGTTCGACTGGGTGGTGGGCATCCGCCGCGCCAAGCTGCCGGACCCGGCCGTGATCGGCAACGCCGGCAGCTTCTTCAAGAACCCGGTGGTCACAGCGGAGCAGTGCCGCGACATCATCGCCCGCGACCCGAACGTGGTGCATTACCTGCTGGACGACGGCAGCTTCAAGCTGGCCGCCGGCTGGCTGATCGACGCCTGCGGCTGGAAGGGCAAGACCGTGGGCGACGCCGCGGTCTACGACAAGCAGGCCCTGGTGCTGGTGAACCGCGGCGCCGCCACCGGCGCGCAGGTGCTGACACTGGCGCGGGCGATCCAGGAGAGTGTCTACGGGCGGTTCGGGATCCGGCTGGAGGCGGAGCCGGTCATCGTGTAGGCCACAGCCCCGCCTCCCGCACCGCTGCCCGCGTGCGCGGCAACAACTCTTCGTACCGCTGCACCAGGTGCGCGATCTCGTGCGCCGGCAGGTGGGCGGCGCCTTCCTGCAGGGCTTGCGCCGTCTGCGCCAGCGCCGCCAGGCCCAGGTTGGCGGCCGCGCCGCGTGCGGCGTGGGCGTGCACGCTCAGCGCGCGCGGCTGGCCGTCGCGCACGGCCGCACGCAGGTGGGCCACGGTGGCCGGGCCTTCGTCCAGGAACTGCGCCACCAGCTCGCCCAGGCGGCGGCGGGTCATGCCCTGCAGCACGGCCTCCACCGCCACCGTGTCCACCAGCTGCGGTGCGTTGGCCGGCACAGGCGGGGCCGAGGCATCGGTGGCATGCGCGGCGTCGGCCGCCTCCTGGCCGTAGAGGCGACGCAAGGCGCCGGCCAGGTCCTGCGGGCTGACGGGTTTGGTCAGGAAGTCGTTCATGCCGGCCAGCAGGCAGCGGTCGCGGGTTTCCTGGAAGGCGTCGGCCGTCAGCGCGACGATGGGCACGGTGGCGGCAGCGCGGTCGGGCAGCGCGCGGATGGCGGTGGTGGCGCCCAGGCCGTCCAGCTCCGGCATGTGCAGGTCCATCAACACGAGATCGAAGCGCTGGCGTTGCACCATGTCCACCGCCTCCCGCCCGTTGGGCACAAAGTGCGCGTGGTGGCCCAGGGTTTCCAGCAGCGTGCCCATGTACTGGCGGTTCACCGGGTGGTCTTCAGCCACCAACACCGTCAAGGCGCGGGTGGCGCCCATCGGCAGCAGTTCGTCGCCCGCCGGGTGTTGCACCGAGGCCGGCGGTCGCAGCAGCGGCAGCTCGAAGCGGAAACGGCTGCCCACGCCCGCTTCGCTGGCCACCGTGATGTCGCCGCCCATCATGCGCGCCAGGTTGCGCGAGATCTCCAGCCCCAGGCCAGTCCCGCCGTGGCGCCGCTGGGGTGTGGGGTCGCCCGGGGCAAAGCGGCGGAACAGCCGGGCCGTGGTGGCGGCGTCCATGCCGATGCCGGTGTCGGTGACGACAAAGACCAGACGCTCGGCCCCATCGTCTTCCAGCCGGACGTCCAGCGCGATGTCGCCCCGCTCGGAAAACTTGATGGCGTTGGACAGCAGGTTGAACAGCACCTGCTTGACCCGTGTGGCGTCCGCCACGATCCACTCCGGCACCGTCGGCTCGGCGTCCAGGTGCAGGGCCAGCGCTTTGGCGGTGGCCTGCGGCCGCATCAAGGCCTCGACCTGGCGCAGCATCGGGCGCAGTTCCAGCGGCGCAGCGTTCAGCGTCAGTCGGCCGGACTCGAGCTGCGACATGTCCAGGATGTCGTTCAGGATGGCCAGCAGGTGGTCGGCCGATTCGGTGGCCACGCGCAGGTATTCGGCCTGGCGCGGTTGCAGCCCGGTTTCGCGCAGCAGCGACAACATGCCCAGCAGGCCCTGGAACGGCGTGCGGATCTCGTGGCTCATGTTGGCCAGGAACACACTCTTGGCTTCGCTGGCGGACTCCGCTTCGCGCCGTGCGGTGCGCAGGTGGCCGGTCAGGTCCTCCAGTGCCAGGCGGCGCTGCTGCAGTTGCCGCATCTGCCGCATCGCCAGGCCGCCGAACACCGCGCACAGGGCGCCCAGGAACACCGACAAGGCGATGCCCAGTTGGCTTTGCTGCTGCAGCGCGCGGTTGCCGGCGTCGGCGCGTTGGGCCACGCGGTGGGCGGCGGCGAGCGAGAGATCGTGCACCGGGGCGGCCAGCGCCTCCAGCGGGGGCAGCAGCGCACGCAGGGCATCATGGTCCGGCGGACCGCTGCGTGCAGCGCCCAGCACACGGTCGGCCGCGGCGACAAAACTCTCCAGCTGCTGCACGGTGCGGTGGTAACCGGGTTCGTCGGCCATCAGGCGCAGCAGGCTGGGCGTGCGGGCCAGCGCGATGCGGCTCACCCAGACGTCGTAGCGCAGTTGCAGCACGGGCAGCTCGGTGTCGGCCGTGGCCAGCGAGCGTCGCCACTGTTCGGCCAGCCGCAGGTAGTCGATCTCCACCTGGTACAGGCTCAACACCGAGTAGCCGTCGCCGGAGCGCAGGGCCTGTTCGGCCAGCGTCAGCTGCCGCCCCTGCACCAGCACCGCGGCGCCCAGCACCAGGGCCAGCACGGCGCCGATCAGGCCCAGGCCGCCAAAGCGCTGCCAGAACTTCACAGCACCTCGATGGTCCGCAACTGCCAGGCCGAGCGGGCGTAGTACAGCGCGCTGCGCAGTTCGGGGTGGTCGTCGAAGGGGTAGATCAGGAACAGCGGGCCCTTGTCGCGAACGGCCATGGGCTGGCCGTCCAGCAAGCGGGCCAGGATCAGGTCGTGCCGCTGGGCATCGTCCCAGGGCAGGTCGACGCGGTAATCGTTCAGCGCACCGGCGCGCAGCACCGTGCCCTGGGCGCCGGCTGCCGACAGCACGTCGCGCAGCAGCGGCCCGCTGAAGCGCCGCGGGCCGGCGTACCAGGGCGTGCGGGTGGAAAAACTGGTCTGGGGCAGGGCCTCCAGCATCGGCATGTCGAACTGCGCGGTGCCGCCAGCGTTTGGCTGGCGAACGCGGCCACTGAGCACCAGCACCACGGGGCCACGCGCGGGGTCCAGGGCCGATGCAGGGCCGGCCGCCGAGCAGGCCAGGCCGGCCAGCGCATGCAGGCACCGGCGGCGCGTGAGGAGGGGCGCATTCACACCAGGATTGTAGGTTCGCGCCTTTTTGTCGAACCGGGCACAGGCCCTGCTAAGCTGGTGTGCATCATGGAGCACAGCGCCACCCGACCCTCCGCCTATCCGGCGAATGCCTTGCCGCCCGGCACGCGGCTGGGTGAATTCGAGGTGCTGGACCTGCTGGGGGTGGGGGGCTTCGGCATCGTCTACCTGGCCATGGACCATGCGCTGGAGCGCGAGGTGGCGGTCAAGGAGTACATGCCGGCGATGCTGGCCGGGCGCACCGAAACCCTGCATGTGTCGCTGCGCTCGCAGTCCGACGCCGAGACCTTTGCGCTGGGCCGCAGCTCATTTGTCAACGAGGCCAAGCTGCTGGCGCGGTTTGACCATCCGTCGCTGGTCAAGGTCTACCGCTTCTGGGAGGCCAACGACACGGCCTACATGGCGATGCCGCTGTACCGCGGGCAGACCTTGAAGGCCGTGTGCGCCGCCATGCCCCAGCCGCCGGACGAGGCCTGGTTGCGCGGCCTGCTGGCGCCCTTGCTCAGCGCGCTGGAAACCCTGCACGCCGCGGCCGTGTTCCACCGCGACATTGCGCCCGACAACATCCTGATCGAGCCCAACGGCCGCCCCGTGCTGCTGGATTTTGGCGCGGCGCGTCGCGTGATCGGCGACAAGAGCCAGAACCTGACCGCGATCCTGAAGCCGCAGTACGCGCCCATCGAGCAGTACGCCGACGTCGCCGGCGCGCGCCAGGGGCCCTGGACCGATCTGTACGCGCTGGGCGCGACGCTGCACTTTGCGCTGGTGGGCGTGCCGCCCACGCCGGCCACCGCACGCAGCCTGTTTGACGACCTGCAGCCCCTGTCTCAACGCGGCCTGGCCGGTTGCAGCGAACATTTTCTGCACGCCATCGACTGGATGCTGGCCATGCGCCCCGGGGACCGGCCGCAGAGCGTGGCAGCCCTGCGCCAGGTGCTGGAGGGTGGTGCCGAGCCACCTGCGCCCGTGCCATTGCCGCCGGCCCCGCCACCCAGTTGGCAAAGCACCGTGGTGCAGGCGAGTCAGCGCACGGTTGCACCTGTCCAGGCCGACGACGATGCCACCGTGGTGGAGCGGCCGGCGGCCGCTCCCGTGATGGCGCCACCAGTCGCGCCTGTGCCGCCGTTGCCTGTGCCGCCCTTGCCGGCGGCTTCGCCACCCGCCGACTGGGCGGGCGATCGCGGCGCGCGCCGCCTGGGTCCGGCACTGGCGGTGCTGGCGCTGGTGGGCGCTGCCGCCGCGTGGTGGTTCTGGCCGGGACGCGCTGTGCCGCAGCCTGCACCGGCGCCGCCGTTGGCTGCGTCGGTGCCGGGTTCGATGCCTGCGGCCAGCGCCAACCCGGGCGCCGGGGCGGCGGCGGTCGCCACACCGCGGGCGCCAGGCCTTGCCGGCGGCGTGGTGGCGCGCGGCGGCAACCCGGTCATCGCCGATTCCCCCAAGCAGCCTGCCACGGCCCGGCCATCCGGCCCTGCGGCGGTGCCGGTGGCGCCGCCGCCGCGCCTGCCGGAGCCGCTGCCGGCGGCGCCGGTGGTGCCTGCGCCGGTGGCCAGCGTGCCCGCGGGCGTTCCCCCGTCAGCCACCGCGGTGGCCGCGGCGGCGCGGCCCGCGGCGGGGGCCGCGCCGCCGCTGTCCGACGACCCCAGCGCGATCTGCGGCAAACGTGTGCTGCTGGCGCAGTTTGTCTGCATGGAGCGCGAATGCCGCTCCGACGCCCTGCGGGACCACCCGGCCTGCCGCACATGGTACCGCCAGAACCCCAACGCCCAGCAGCCTTGACCCGGCCTCCGGCCTGATCCGCCATGACAGACGCGAACCTGGCCCCCCCTCTGCCGGCCCCCCATCTGGCCCATTGGCCGCGGCGCCTGCCCCGCACGCTCAGCGTGCCGGCCACCACGCTGTGGTTCAACCTGCAGGTCAGCGCCGCGCGGTTTCCGGACAAGGCCGCGTACCGGTTCTTCGGCCGTGACCTGACGTACGTCGAGCTGCACGCCCAGGCCGAGGCCGGGGCCGGCTGGCTGCAGGCCGCCGGCCTGGCGCCGGGCGGGCGTGTGCTGCTGTTCATGCAGAACAGCCCGCAGTGGGCTGTGGCGTTCTACGCCATCCTGCGTGCCGGGGGCGTGGTGGTGCCGGTGAACCCGATGAACAAGGCCGACGAGTTCGGCCACTACATCACCGACCCGCAGGCCCGCTTCGCCATCACCAGCAGCGACCTCGCTGCCACCGTGCGTGCGGCCGATGAGCGCCTGCCGGCCGCGCAGCGCCTGCAGGGCCTGCTGGTCACGCGGCTGGCCGACGCCATGCCCGACACGCTGCTGCCGGAAGAAGCCCCGGCCGCTGCCATCCTGGCCTGGCTGTGCGACGACACGGCGCTGCCCACCGGTGCCACGGCCTGGGCCGATGCGCTGGCCGCCGGTCACCAACCGACCGCGCTGACGGCCGGCCCGGACGATCTGGCGGTGCTGCCCTACACCTCGGGCACCACCGGCCTGCCCAAGGGCTGCATGCACACGCACCGCACGCTGATGGCCAACGCCGTGGGCGGGCAGTGGAGCCACGCCGGCCCCGAGACCGTCAGCCTGGCCGTGGTGCCAATGTTCCACATCACCGGCCTGGTCTACAGCGTGCTGGCCAACGTCTACGCCGGCGCCACCGCGGTGCTGCTGCCACGCTGGGACCGCGAACTGGCCGCACGCCTGATCGCGCGCCACCGCGTCTCGCACTGGACCTGCATCCCGACCATGATCGTCGACCTGCTGGCCAGCCCGAACCTGGCGCAGTTCGACCTCTCCAGCCTGCGCAACCTGTCGGGTGGTGGTGCGGCCATGCCGCAGGCTGTGGCCGAACGCCTGCGGGACCGTTTCGGCCTCACCTTTGCCGAAGGTTATGGGCTGACGGAAACCGCCGCCCCTTCGCACGCCAACCCGCCCGAACGGGCCAAGCTGCAGTGCCTGGGCATGCCGATCTTCGGCGTCGACAGCCGCATCGTCGACCCCGAGACGCTGCAGGAATTGCCCGACGGCGAAACCGGCGAGATCGTCACCGCCGGGCCGATGCTGTTCCAGGCTTACTGGGGCCACCCGGAGGCGACGAAGGCCGCGTTCATCGAGATCGGCGGGAAACGTTTTTTCCGCACCGGCGACCTGGGCCGGCGCGACGACGAAGGCTACTTCTTCCTCACCGACCGCCTGAAACGCATGATCAACGCCAGCGGCTTCAAGGTCTGGCCCAGCGAGGTGGAACTGCTGCTGTACCAGTGCCCGGCGGTGCAGGAGGCCTGCATCATTGCCGCGAAGGACGCCTACCGTGGCGAGACCGTGAAGGCCGTCGTGGTGCTGCGCCCCGAAGCGCGTGGCCGCACCGCCGACGAAGACATCATCGCCTGGGCCCGTGAGCACATGGCGGCCTACAAGGTGCCGCGCCAGGTGCAGTTCGTCGATGCGTTGCCCAAGAGCGGCTCGGGCAAGGTCATGTGGCGGCTGCTGCAAGATCTGGAAGTTTGACCTGACGCAAAGCTTGCGTCTGCGGTGATGGCCGGCTTCAGCCGGGCTTCAGGTGGCGCCCTCAACGTGGGTATGCGGGCCGGTCCGGCCCCTGCCCAGGAGACGCCCCATGCCCCAACTTCGAGTCCTTGTCGCCAGCGCACTGCTGTGCGCGGCCGCGGCCAGCACCGCCCAGGTCACCATCCCGAACGGCCGCCTGCTGGCCAGCAACTGCTTCCAGTGCCACGGCACCAATGGCAAGGGGCCGGGTTTCGACCGCCTGTCGGACAAGTCGGCCAACGAGCTCTACCGTGAGCTCAAGGAGTACCAGGCGGGCGAAGAAGGCGAGGGCCTGATGGCCAAACACGCCTGGGGTTACACCGACGTGCAGCTGCGCGCCTTGTCGCAATACCTGGCGCGTCAGCGCTGAAAGGGGCCACCATGCAACGCCGTTCTCTGCTGCTCGCCGCCGGGGCCTCGCTGGCCCTGCCCACCGTCTCTGCCTTTGCCGCTGCGCCCAAGGCGCGCGTGGTCATCGTGGGTGCCGGCATGGCCGGCACCACGCTGGCCAAGTTCCTGCGCCTGTGGGACCGTGGCATCGCCGTGACGCTGATCGACCGCAATCCCCAGTACATCTCCAACATCATGAGCAGCCTGGTGCTCACCGGCCAGCGCAGCCTGGCGCAGCTGACCTACCGCTACGACGCGCTGCGTCAGCGGGGCGTGACCGTGGTCACCGACGATGTGGCCGCAGTGGACCCGGTGACCGCACGTGTGACGCTGGCTTCGGGCACCGTGCTGCAGGCCGACCGCGTGGTGCTGGCACCGGGCATGGCCTTTGATTCACCGGCCGGTGCCTACGACGACCAGCGCATGCCACATGCCTGGCAGGCCGGCCCGCAGACCACGCTGCTGGCCCAGCAGCTGGCCGCCATGCCGGCAGGCGGCACCGTGGTGCTGACCATCCCGCCCGCACCCTACCGCTGCCCACCCGGGCCCTACGAACGGGCCTGCCTGCTGGCCGACTGGCTGCGCGTGAACAAACCCGGCGCACGCCTGCTGGTGCTGGACGCCAACCCCGATTTTGTGACCGAGAAGGACAACTTCTCGGCCGCGTTTTTCGGCCTGCATGCGGGTGTCATCGAGTACCGCACCAGTGTCGTGATCGAATCGGTGGACGCGCCGTCGATGACGCTCTTCACCAATGGCGGCGAGGTTCGCGCCGACGTGATCAACCTGATCCCGGGCCAGCGCGCCGGCCGCATCGTCAGCGACACCGGCCTGGCCACGGCCAACGGCGGCCGGTTTGCGCCGGTGGACGTGCTCAGCTATGCCAGCACCGCGGCGCCGCTGGTGCATGTGATCGGCGATTCCAGCGCCACCACCCAGCCCAAGGCCGGCCACATCGCCAACCAGGAGGCCAAGGTCTGCGCCGACGCGCTGGTGCGCAGCTTCAACGGCCTGGCGCTGGACCCGGCGCCGGTGACGAACTCGGCCTGTTTTTCCACCATCACGCAGAGCCAGGCCTCGTGGTTGACCGCGGTGTTCCAGTACGACGCAGCCAGCCGCAGCATGGTGTCGGTGGCCAACGCCAGCGGGGCGTCCAACGGCTGGAGCGCCGGTCACTTCCAGGACATGAACACCTGGTTCAACGCCTTGATGGCGGACAGCTTCGCCTGACGCGGGTTGAGGGGGTGCTCAGACCCGCGTCTGCAGCACCATGTCCAGCGCCTGCTGCAGCACGCGGGCGTCGCTGCTGGCGCGGTGGCGCTGCTGGGCGCTGCCGGCGCGCAGGCGCTGCAGCGCCGGGTCCAGCGCGGGCAGGTGCTGGTCGTCCAGCAGGCGCTGCACCGATTCGAGCTTGAAGCTGGGCGCAAATCCGGCAGCCTCGAACAAGGCGTTCAGCCAGGTGTAGTCGTGCGCCCAGCCGTCGCAGTACACCGTGCGGCCCGCCAGACCCTCGTTCAATGCACGTGCCACCGCGGCGGGGGCACGGCCATGCATCAGCAGCGCGTCACGCGGAATGCCATGCATGCGCGCGGCAGCGTCGTCCCAGTGGGTCCACTCCGGCAGCGGCCGGATCAGCGTGCACCAGGCCAGGCCGTCGTCCCGCACGTAGCCGACCTCGATGGGGTAGCTGTGGCGGCCAAACCCCGAGGCCTCGATGTCGAGCGTGCAGTGCATGCCCGCATGGTGCCTGATTCAGGCCGGGCTGGCGCCCCCTGGCTTGATCACGCGTGGGTGATCGACCACACCCGCGCTCACGCGTGGGTGATCCAGTCCACACCCGCGCTCACGCGTGGGTGATCCAGTCCGCACCCACGCCCTGTTCCAGGTGCGGCACGCCATTGAAGCTGACCAGCACATGGCGTTTGGGCATGACCTGGAATTCGGTGACCGAGCTGTTGCGCATGCGCAGGTTCAGGTCGATCACCGGCGTGCCCTGCAGGCCCAGCACCAGGCCGACGGCGGTGGCGATGGGCCCGCCGCTGGACACCAGCAGCACGTCACCCCGGTGCTGCGTGCGCACATGCTCCAGCGCCGCGGCCACACCGGCCACGAACTCAGCATGCGTGGTCATGCCCGCCGGCTGCGTGCGGCCGGCCATCCAGGCCTCCAGGCCCTCGCGCAGCAGCCGGAAGTGGTGGCGGAAGCTGTCCAGCGCGTCGCTGGGGTCGGGCGGGGGTGGTGGCTCGGGGTAGAGCGCCCGCACCACGGCCTCGCCGTCGAACTCGTTCAGGCCCGGCAGCCGGGTGGGGGCGGGCAGACCGCCGAAGCCGGCGCCCAGTGCATCGAGTGATTGCACGTGGCGCTTGAGCGTGCCGCTGAGCGTGGCCTCGAACTGCAGGCCGCGCCCGCGCAGGTGTTCGCCCAGGCGCTGGCACTGGCGGGTGCCAAGCGGGCTCAGCTGGTCGTAGTCGGCGGCGCCAAAACTGGCCTGACCGTGGCGGACGAGGTAGAGGGTGCCCATGGCGTTGCATTGTGGCCGGGCCGGCGTGGCCAGGCCTGTCGCATCGGTGACCGGCGCGGGTGCTCGGCCCAGGCCCGTTCGCCCCGGCCGGCAGACGTTTCGTCGCATGGTGGTGGGCGGCGGGGCCAGGTGTTGCTACGCTCGCGGCCTTCGAACAGAACTTCCGGCGCCCACGAAGCGCCCACGGTCGACCATGCCTTCCTCGCGCACCCCCTCTCTTCTGATCCCGGTGGCTTCCCTGGCGCTGTTGGCCGCCCTGGTGGGCTGCGGCCCGTCTGGCGGCGGCGCCGGCGCTGCATCGGCTCCGCTGGCGGCCAAACCGGCGCTGCTGCTGGCGCCCGAAGACCTGCTCACGCTGCAGCCCAGCCGCATGGCCCAGGGCCCGGTGATCACCGGCGCCGTGATGCCCGAGCGGCGCGCCGACCTGCGCGCCGAAGTGGCCGCGGTGGTGGTGCAGGTGCTCAAGGACAACGGTGAGACGGTGCGCGCCGGCGAGCTGCTGATGCGGCTGGACGACACCGCCATCCGCGACAGCCTGGCCTCGGCCGAAGAAGCGCTGCGTGCGTCCAGCCAGGCCTTTGAGCAGGCCGAGCGCCAGGTGGCGCGCTTCAAGACCCTGCAGGCCCAGGGCATGACCTCGACCCAGGCGCTGGAAGACGCCGAGGTGCGGCGCAACAACGCGCAGAGCGACCTGGTCGCTGCCCGCTCGCGGGTGGTGGGCGCGCGCCAGCAGATGCAGCGCACCGCCGTGCGCGCACCGTTCGACGGTGTGGTCAGCGAGCGCAAGGCCTCGTCGGGCGACACCGCGCAGGTGGGCAAGGAACTGGTGAAGGTGATCGACCCACGCAGCATGCGCTTCGAGGGCCTGGTCTCGGCCGACCGGCTGGCCGAGCTGAAGCTGGGGCAGGCGGTGCGCTTCCGCATCAACGGCGTGACCGAGGGCGATTTCGCCGGCAAGGTCGAGCGCATCGACGCCAGCGTCAACACCGCGACACGCCAGGTGGCGGTGGCGGTGGCCTTTGCCGAGCCCGCCCGTGCGCCCAAGGTGGCCGGCCTGTTTGCCGAAGGCCGGGTGGAAACCGGCAGCGCCCAGGTGCTGGCCCTGCCGGAAAACGCGCTGGTGCGCAGTGGCGAAGCTGCCCATGTCTGGCGTGTGCAGGGCACGCAACTGGCCAAGGTGGCGGTGCGCCTGGGCGAGCGTGATGCCCGCACCGGCGAGGTGCCGGTGCTCAGCGGCCTGGCCGCCGGCGACCGGCTGCTGCGCAACCCGGGCAGCACGGTGAGCGATGGCCAGGCGGTGGAGTTTGCCAAGGCAGCGCCTGTTGCGGCGCCCGCCACCGCGGCGCCCGCGTCCGCCGCCGCGAAGTGAGGCCCGCATGATCCTCTCCGAATTCAGTGTCAAGCGGCCGGTGGCGATGATCGTCATCATCATCGGCTTGATGGCTCTCGGCCTGCTCGCGCTGTCCAAGCTGCGCGTGAACCAGATCCCGGACGTCGAACAACCCATCATCGTCGTCAACATCCCGTACCCGGGCGCGAGCCCGGACACGGTGGAACGCGAGGTCGTCAACCGCATCGAGAAGGCGCTGCAAGGCATCTCCGGCGTGGACCGCCTGAGTGCCACCGCCAGCGAAGGCAACGCCCGCCTGCTGCTGTTCTTCGATTTCGACAAGGACCTGGTGGTCGCCGCCGACGAGGTGCGCAACGCCATCGCCAGCGTGCGCTACAAGCTGCCGGTGGAGATGCGCGAGCCCATCCTGCAGCGCCTGGACCCCGCGGCCGAGCCCATCATGCAGCTGGCGCTGTCGTCGAGCTCGCTCACCCACGCCGAACTCTCGCGCCTGGCCGAGGACCGGCTGGCCGAACGTTTCCGCGGCGTGCCGGGCGTGGCCGTGGTCAACGTCAACGGCGCGCTGCGGCGCGAGCTGTCGGTGCTGCTGCGGGCGCAGAAGCTGCGTGAACAAGAGGTCTCGGTGACCGAGGTCGTGGCCGCGCTGCGCGCGCAGAACGCCACCGCGCCGGTGGGCAAGGTGCGCGGCGAGCTGGAGGACCAGAGCATCCGCCTGGTGGGCCGCATCGAATCCCCGGCCGAGTTCGGCCGCATCGTCGTCAAGCGCCGCGGCGACGAGCTGGTGCGGCTGTCCGACGTGGCCGTGGTGCAGGATGGTTTTGCCGAGCTGAGCGGCTTTTCGGTGCGCAGCGGCAAGCCCAACGTGGGCCTGTCCATCACCCGCACCCGCGAGGCCAGCACGGTCAGCGTGGCCAATGAGATCCGGCAGACGATGGCCGAGATCAAACCCACGCTGCCGCCAGGCACGGTGCTGGAGGTCACGCGTGACGGCGGCGAGGAGGCGGAAAACAGCCTCAACAACGTCATCCACGCGCTGGTGTTCGGCGCCGGGCTCACGGTGTTCGTGGTCTACGTGTTCCTGAACTCCTGGCGCTCCACCTTGATCACGGCGCTGTCGCTGCCCACCTCGGTGATCGCGGCCTTCATCGCCGTCTGGCTGGCCGGCTTCACGCTCAACTTCATGAGCCTGCTGGGCCTGTCGCTGGCCATCGGCGTGCTGATCGACGACGCCATCGTGGTGCGCGAAAACATCGTGCGCCACATGGAGCTGGGGGCCGACCGCGTGACGGCCGCACTCAAGGGCACGGCCGAGATCGGCCTGGCGGTGGCGGCCACCACGTTTTCCATCGTCGCGGTGTTCATCCCGGTGGCCTTCATGCCGGGCGTGTCGGGCGAGTGGTTCCGGCCCTTCGGCCTGACCGTGGTGGCCTCGGTGCTGGTGAGCCTGTTCATCAGCTTCACGCTGGACCCCATGCTGTCGGCCTACTGGGGCGACCCCCCGGGCCACCACCTGGAACCCAAGCGCGGCCTGAGCCTGTGGCTGCAGAAGTTCAACACATGGTTCGACCACCAGTCTGACCGTTACGGCCGTGTGATCGCCTGGGCCTTGCACCACCGGCGCTGGATGGCGGTGTTTGCGGTGCTCAGCCTGGTCGGCGCCATCGCGCTGCAGGGCAAGTTCGGCGGCTCCAGCTTCCTGCCGGCCACCGACGGCGGCACCATCGCGGTGGAGATCCGCACGCCGGCCAGCAGCAGCTTGGCCTATGCACGTTTGAAGGTGGAGGCCGCGGCGGCGCTGGCGCGCACCATCCCCGAGACCGTGGCCACCAACAGCTATGTGAACCCGGGTGGTGGCCGGATCTTCGTGGACATCGGCAAGAGCACGCAGCGCCAGCGTTCGGCGGCGCAGATCTCGGCCGACCTGCGCAAGCTCACCGCGCGCCTGGTGGGTGCCGAGTACGTGGTGCTGGACGACCTGAACAACGGCGCGCAAAAGCCGGTGCAGATCCGCTTCACCGGGCCCGATTCACGCCGGCTGCTGGCCATCACGCAGGAGTTCATGGAAAAGCTGCGTGCCGTGCCCGGTGCGGTGGACGTGGGCCTGTCGGAGCAGGACCCGCAGACCGAGATGCAGATCGAGCTCGACCGCGGCCTGGCCAACACACTCGGCATCTCGGTGGCCGACGCGGCGCAGGCGCTGCGGGTGGCCTTTGCCGGCGTCGAAGCCGGCGACTGGGTGGACCCGAGCGGCGAGACGCGCGACGTGGCCGTGCGCCTGCACCCGGACGACCGCGTGGAGGCCGGCAACATCGAACGCCTGCCGATCTCGGTGAGTGGCAGCAACCGCATGGTGCCGCTGGAGCAGATCGCCAAGGTCACGATGGGCAAGGGCCCGTCGCAGATCCAGCACAGCGACGGCAAGCGCACCATCTCGGTGGCGGCCAACGCGCAGGGCCGCAGCCCGGGCGAGGTGACGGCGGACGCGATGAAGATCGCGCGCAGCCTGAACTACCCCCCGGGTTACGGGCTGGAACTGGCCGGTGCCTCGCGCGACCAGCAGGAGGTCTTCCGCGAGATGGGCATCGCACTCGTCTCCGGCATCGCGCTGATGTACCTGATCCTGGTGATGCAGTTCGGCAGTTTCACCGCGCCGCTGGCGGTGATGTTGTCGCTGCCGCTGAGCCTGATCGGCGTCGTGCTGGCGCTGCTGATGACCGGCGGCACGCTGAACCTGATGAGCTTCATCGGGGTGATCATGCTGATGGGCCTGGTGGCCAAGAACGCCATCCTGCTGCTGGACGCGGCGCGTGTCAGCGAAGCCGAGGGCATGGACCGTGAAGAGGCGCTGATGGCCGCCGGCCGCAAACGGCTGAGGCCCATCCTGATGACCACGTTCGCGCTGATCGCCGGCATGTTGCCGGTGGCCATCGGCGTGGGCGAGGGCGGCGAGTTCTACCGCCCGATGGCCGTGGCCATCATCGGCGGCACCATCACGAGCACCTTCCTGACGCTGCTGGTGATCCCGAGCTTCTACGACAGCATCGAGAACTCGCGCGACCGCGCCATCGCCAAGTTCCACGTGCGAGATGCCCGCTGGCACACTTCGGTGGCCTTCACGCTGACGCTGCTGGAGGCGCTGCTGACGCTGCTGATGCTGCGCGCCGTGTGGCGCGGCCTGAAGCGGCTGTTCAGCTGGCGGCCAGGCGCGCGCAGACAGCCTGCGTGACCTGGGCCGTCGTGGCCGTGCCGCCCAGGTCCCGCGTGTGCAGCGCGGGGTCGGCGGTCACGGCTTCGATGGCGGCCATCAGCCGCGCGGCGGCGGCCGGCTCGCCGATGTGCTCCAGCAGCATCACGCAGCTCCAGAAGGTGCCCACCGGGTTGGCCAGGCCCTGGCCCATGATGTCGAAGGCCGAGCCGTGGATGGGCTCGAACATGCTGGGGTAACGCCGCTCCGGGTCGATGTTGCCGGTGGGTGCGATGCCCAGGCTGCCGGCCAGCGCGGCGGCCAGATCGCTCAGGATGTCGGCGTGCAGGTTGGTGGCCACCACGGTGTCGATGCTGGCCGGGCGGTTGACCATGCGGGCCGTCATCGCGTCCACCAGTTCCTTGTCCCAGCGCACATCGGGGAACTCGGCTGCCACCTCGGCGGCGATCTGGTCCCACATCACCATCGCATGGCGCTGCGCGTTGCTCTTGGTCACCACGGTCAGCAGTTTGCGCGGCCGGCCCTGCGCCAGTTTGAAGGCGTAGCGCATGATGCGTTCGACACCGGCACGCGTCATCATGCTGACGTCGGTGGCCACCTCGATCGGGTGGCCCTGGTGCGCGCGGCCGCCGACGCCGGCGTATTCGCCCTCTGAGTTCTCGCGCACGATCACCCAGTCCAGGTCCTGCGCGCGGCAGCGCTTCAGCGGCACGTCGATGCCGGGCAGGATGCGCGTGGGCCGCACGTTGGCGTACTGGTCGAAGCCCTGGCAGATCTTCAGCCGCAGGCCCCAGAGCGTGATGTGGTCGGGGATCTTCGGGTCACCTGCGCTGCCGAAGAGGATGGCGTCCATGCCGCGCAGCGCGTCCAGGCCGTCGGCCGGCATCATCTCGCCATGGGCGCGGTACCAGTCGCCGCCCCAGCCGAAGGGGTGGAACTGAAAAGCGAAGCCGCCGCCCGCGTCGGCCAAGGTCTGAAGCACCTGCTGGCCGGCGGGCACCACCTCCTGGCCGATGCCGTCCCCGGGGATGGTGGCGATGCGGTAGGTCTTCATGCGGGTCTCTCCAAAAGGGTGAATGGCGGCACTTTAGGGTCTGCCTGGGGTGATCAGCCGGTGCGAAAGTGAAGCTGTCTTTCACTGCAGGTTCACAATCCAGCGGCATGGGACCGCAACTGCACGCCGCCGATCTCGGCTTCTTTTCCGCCCTGGTGGCCGCCGGCAGCCTGAGCGCCGCGGCACGTGAGCTGGGTGTCAGCACCCCGGCCGTCAGCAAGCGGCTGGCCTTGATGGAGACCCGCCTGGGCCTGGTGCTGCTGACCCGCACCACCCGCCGCATGCAGCTCACGCCGGAAGGTGAGCTGCTGCTGGGCGAGGCCCGCCGCATCCTGGGCGAACTGGAGGCCCTGGAGCAGCAGCTGGGCGCCGGCCGCGACAGCCCGCGCGGGCTGCTGCGCGTGAACGCCACGCTGGGTTTCGGCCGCAGCCACCTGGCACCGCTGGTGGCGAAGTTCGTGCGCCGCCACCCGCAGGTGGAGCTGCAGCTGCAGCTGTCGGTGCAGCCGCCGCCGGTGGGCGACGACAGCTGGGATGTGTGCGTGCGCTTCGGTCTGCCGCCGGAATCGCGTGTGGTGGCGCGGCTGCTGGCGCCGAACCGCCGCGTGCTGTGTGCCTCGCCGGCCTACCTGGCGGCGCATGGCGAGCCGCGCACACCGGCCGAGCTGGTGCGCCACGCCTGCATCGGCATCCGCCAGGGCGACGAGGCCTACGGCCTGTGGCGGCTCTCCCCGCTGCGGGGCAAGGGCCGTGCGGCCGAGGCCATCAAGACCCGCGGCCCGCTGAGCACCAACGACGGCGGCATCGCCGTGCAGTGGGCGCTGAACGGCCTGGGCATCGTGATGCGGTCCGAATGGGACGTGGCCCACCACCTGAAGGCCGGCCGCCTGGTGCCGGTGCTGCCGCAGTGGCGCACGCCCGAGGCCGACATCTACGCCGTCTACCCGCAGCGGCACCAGCATGCGCCGCGGGTGCGGGCCTTCGTCGACGTGCTGGCGGCGTCGTTCCGTCAGCCGGCGGCCAGCGTGGCCGCGTAGCGTTGCAAGAACGCCGCCAGCGTGCGGGCCGCGTCACCTTGCCCGGTGACGGGCTGGAGCAGGCCGATGGGTTCGAACGGCAAGGCCAGTGCGTGGCGGATCTCCACCAGCTGCCCCGCGTCCAGCAGCTGCTGCGCCACCGTGAGCGGCACCATGCACAGCAGCGGCTCCTGCACCAGCATGGCCCACAACATCGCGGTGGCGCGTGTGCTCACCTGGCGCTGCACGGGCTGCGGCGGCTCGAAGACACGGTCGAACGCCGCGCGCGCCGCAGTCGCGGTGGGTGAGGCCAGCCAGGTGGCGGCGCGCAGATCGGCCAGGCTGGCGCGGCGCTTGCCCGCCAGTGGGTGCCGGGGCCCGGCGACGATGGCAAAGCGGTCGGCCATCAGCGCGGTGAAGGTCCAGCCGTCGGGCAGCACCTGGGGCGCGCGGCAGAGCGCCAGGTCCACGTCGCCGCGGGCCACCAGGGCGGATTGTTCGGCGACATCGGCTTCCTGCAGTTTCACCAGGATGTCGGGCTGCTCCCGCCCGAAAGCCGGGATGGCGCGCACCAGCAGGCCGGCCATGGCCCCGGCGATGGCGGCCACGCGCACCTGGCCGCTGGCGCGGGCGTTCAGCGCCGCCACCAGTTCGGCGCTGTCGTCCACCGTGGCCAGCATGCGCCGCGCCAGCGGCAGCAAGGCGGCGCCCACGGCGGTGGGCCGCATGCCCCGTGCCTGGCGGTGGAACAGCGCGCAGCCCAGCAGGTTTTCCAGATCGGCCAGCACATGGCTGACGGCGGGCTGGCTCATGTCGATGGCATCGGCCGCGCGCTGCACGCTGCCCAGCTCGGCGATGCGCACCAGCACCTGCAAGTGGCGCAGCCGAGCGCGGGCGACCAGGCGGTTGCGCAACACGGTGGCACGGCTGTCCATGAGCTATTCGACTTGTCGATGGGAGGCCGATGGATTCTATTGGTCATCAATGGCTGGTCTGGCGACACTGCCGCCAGAACCTCCCGGAGACAAACATGACCAAGACCTTCGTGACCCTGGCCCTGTGGGCCGGCCTGAGCACCGCCGCCCAGGCCTGGCCGGAAAAACCCATCACGCTGGTGGTGCCCAACGCCGCCGGTGGTGCGGCCGACAACCTGGCCCGCAGCATGGCCGAAGAGCTGGGCAAACGCCTGAAGACCACCGTGGTGGTGGAAAACGTGGCCGGTGCCTCCGGCGCACTGGGCGCGCAGAAGGTGTTGCGCGCGCCGGCCGACGGCTACACGCTGCTCTTCGGCACCACCAGCGACATGGTGGTCACGCCCGTGGCCAACACCGCGGCCGGCTACACGGTGAAGGACTTCACGCCCATCGCGCGGGTCGGCATCACGCCGATGACGCTGATGGCACGCCCCGGGCTGGGGGTGACCACCGTGGACCAGCTGGTGACGCTGGCCAGATCCAAGCCCGGCGCGGTCTCCATCGGCGTCACCGGCAACGTGTCGCTGCAGGCCTTTGGCGTGGTGGCGCTGACGCGGGCAGCCGGCATCGATCTGCTGTCGGTGCCCTACAAGGGCGGCGCGCCGTTGGCCAACGACCTGCTGGGCGGCCAGCTGGACCTGGCGCTGATGGCCTTGCCTGGGGCGCTGCCGCACGCGCGCAGCGGCAAGCTGCAGGCGCTGGGTGTGTTGGCCGAGGTGCGGGCTGTGGCCGCACCCGAATTGCCGACGGTGAACGAAAGCCAGGCGGTCAAGGGCGTGAGCATCGAGATCTGGGCCGCCATCGCGGGGCCTTCCAAGCTGCCGCCCGCCGTGGTCGACAAGCTCAACGCTGCGGTGCGCGAGACCCTGCTCGACAAGGACTTCAGCGAGCGCCGCGCCAAGCTCGGCGACATGCCGGTGCCGCCCACCAGCGCGGCTGAGTTCGGCCGCTTCCTGCTGGCCGAGGAGCAGCGCTACACCGCACTGGCCTCGGGCCTGAAGCGCGAGTGACGGCGGTGGCCGGCTTCGAATCGCTGCCGCTGCAGCGCACCGCCGTGGGCGAGCTGGTCTTCCACCATGTGTCGGAAGGCGAGGGCGCGCCGCTGGTGTTCGTGCACGGCGTGCTGGGCGATTGGCGCAGCTGGTCGCCGCAATGGCCGGCGTTCACGCCGCACTTTCGCTGCATCAGCTACAGCCGGCGTTACAGCGTGCCCAACGGCAACACCGCGCCGTCGCCTGCCCACTCGGCGCGCATTGAAGCGCAGGACCTGCAAGCGCTGCTGCAGGCCTGGGGTGCCGCGCCTGCCATCCTGGTGGGCAGCTCCTACGGCGCCTACACCGCGCTGATGCTGGCGTTGGCCCAACCGGCGCTGGTGCGCGCCTTGGTGCTGGCCGAGCCGCCGCTGGTGTGCTGGGCCCACCAGGTGCCCGGTGGCGCCGAGGTGCGCGCGACGTTCGAGCGCGAGGTCACCGGGCCGGCGCGCCAGGCCTTCGCGGCGGGCGACGACGTGCGCGGCGTACAGCTGATGACCGGTGGCATCGTGGGCGGTGCCGCGCTGGCACAGATGCCACCGCAGGCCCTGGCGCGGCGCATGGAAAACGCCTTGTCGATGAAGCGCCTGTCCTTGTCCAGCGAGGAGTTCCCCGCGCCTGACCCGGTGCAGCTGCGGGCCTTTCACAAACCCACGCTGCTGCTGGCAGGTGTTCACACCCCGGCCATCCACGACAGCTGCTTCCACGCGTTGTGTGCGGCGATGCCGCAGGCCGAGCAGCAGCGCATCCCGGACGCCGGGCACGGCGTGGCGCGCGACAATCCCGCGGTCTTCAACCACCGCGTGCTGGACTTCCTGCAACGCCGCCTGCCATGACTGCGCCCACGCCCGCTGCGTCCCTGCCCACGCTGGAATTGGCCTGGACCGCCTTCGTCGACATCGGCGACAGACGCGCGCTGGGCCGCACGCCGCTGGGCGAACGATTCATCATCGACATCCTCGGCGGCCATTTCGAGGGCCCGCTTTTGCGCGGCCGGGTGCTGCCCGGCGGCGCCGACCGGCAACTGCTGCGCCCCGACGGCGTGAAGCTGCTGGACGCGCTGTACGAGATGCAGACCGACGACGGCGCGGTGCTGACCGTGCACAACCAGGTCACCATCGACGAGGCCGCGCCCGGCGGGCGCTACGCGCGCTCGGTGGTCAAGGTCACGGCCCCGGAAGGCCCGCACGAGTGGTTGAACCGCCGTGTCTTCGTCGGCACGCTGCAGGGCCTGATGCCGGCGCAGCCGGCGGTGAAGATCAGCGTCTACCTGGTCAGCTGAGCAGCCGCTGCCCGGTGTGGTGCACCAGGACGGTCGCTGAGGGGCGTTTGGCGCCTTCAGCGTTCGGCGATGTAGTGCGCCATGGTCACCGGCTCGGCCGGGTCCACCAGGGCCCGCACCCGTGCTTCAATGGCCTGGTCGGCCTGCGTGGCGCGGGCCCGCTGGTGCAGGTAGTCGGCCCAGGAGGCGACGATGAAGCGTTCGACAAAACGTGTCGGGTCCGACAGGTCGCGGTAGACGCGCCAGAAGGTGGCGCCGTCGCGCTGCCGGGGCGCACGCAGCTCACCCACGGTGTCCAGGAAGACCTGCGCGTCGTCTGCCCGCACGTGGTAACGCAGCTCCACCGCCACCGGGCCGGCTTCGGGCTCGGGCACATGGGCGACGAACAGGTCTTCCCAGGGCACGGCCTGTGTGACGTCGGGTTTTTCCCCCATGCGCAGCGGGTAGCGCCGTGCCAGCAGCGGCCCGCCCAGCATCAACGCGGCAGCGGCGCACAGCACGGGTTGCAGGCCGACCAGATCGGACAAGGCCCCCCAGAGCGCGGCGCCGAGTGAAAACGCGCCCAGCGCGCAGAGGGTGTGCATGGCCAGCGCACGCGAACGCACCCAGGCCGGTGCGCTGGTCTGCGTGGCGGTGTTGAAAGTGGACATCACCGCCATCCACGAGGCACCGGCCACCAGCAGCGCCACGTAGACACCCCAGCGCCAGGTGAGCAGGGCCGTGACCAGCATCGCCAGTGCGAAGGCGATGCAACCGCCGGCCACCAGGCGCTCCAGCCCGTAACGCACGCGGATGCGGCCGATCACAAACCCCGCCGCCACCGCGCCCGTGCCCATGCAGGCCATCAGGAAGCCGAAGCCGGCCGCGCCCATGCCCAGCTGCTTGGCCGCGATCACCGGCAGCAGCGCCCAGAGCGCCGAGCCCGCGCCGGCGTAGGCCAGCGTGCGCACCAGCTGGGCAAACACCATCGGCGAGTGCCAGGCAAAACGCACGCCGCTGTTGATGCCGCCCCACAGCCGTTCGGCTGGCAGGCGCGAGGGCGGGTGCGGCGCGGGCGGGTGGCGGTGGATGGCCCAGGCCATCACCGCCACGCCCACCAGCGCGGCCCCGAAGTTGGGCCCCGCGCCGCCGATGGCGAACACGGCGCCGGCCAGCGCCGGGCCCAGGGCCCTTGCCGCGTTGTAGGTGATGCCCACCAACGTGATGGCCTGCGGCAGGTCCTCGCGCGGAATCGCGTCACCGATGCTGGAGTTCCAAGACGGCGACAACAGCGCGGTGCAGCAGCCGGCGACGAAGATCAGGAACAGCACGCTGCCCGGCCCGGCCCAGCCCAGAAGGCCCAGCAAGGTCAGAAGCGCCACGGCCACAGCCTGCGCCGCCAGCGCGCCCAGCATCAGGCGTTTGCGGTCGGCGATGTCGCCCAGCACACCGGCCGGCAGCGCCAGCAGGAACATCGGCAGGAACACCGCCGTCTGCACCAGCGCGGCCAGGAACGACGAGCCGGTCAACTCCACCATCATCCAGGCCGCGGCCGTGGACTGCATGAAACTGCCGATGAAATAGACCGTGCCACCGCCCAGCAGCGTGCGGAACGCGGCGTGGCGCAGCGTGGCGCGGATGGAGGGGCTGCTGCTCATCGGGTGGGTGCGCGGCATTCTCGCGCGAACCCCGGGGTGCCTGGCGGGCAGGGCCTCTCAAGGTGAACTGGCTTGGCCGGGCACCTGGACCCCCTCGGGGGGCGGTCCGGGCGAAACCCGGCCCTGGGGGTGTTCGGACAACACCACGCGGTTGCGGCCGGCCTGCTTGGCGGCGTACATCGCGCGGTCGGCACGGTTGATGGCATCGGCCAGCGATTCGCCCACGCGCAGCTCGGCCATGCCGATGGAGACCGTCATGCGCGGCGGCGGTGCTTCGGCCACCGCCAGTCGCAGTTTTTCGGCCACAGCCTGGGCGCGCACGGCGTCCAGCCCCGGCAGCCAGACCACGAACTCCTCGCCGCCCCAGCGCACCACGGTGTCGCCTTCGCGCAAGGTGGCCAGCAGCAGCTGCGCCACGCGGCGGATGGCGTCGTCGCCGGCCGCGTGGCCCAGGCGGTCGTTGATGTCCTTGAAGTGGTCGATGTCCAGCAGCACCAGGCTGGCCGGCGGGTCCTGCGGCGTCAGCCGGCGCGCGCCGGGGTCCATCAGGTCCAGCGCGCGGCGGTTGGCCAGGCCGGTCAGCGCGTCGCGATGTGCGGCGCGGGCGAGCTCGTTGTTGCGCGCGGCGCGTGAGAGCACGGCACTGAACAGGCCAGCCAGCGCATCGAACAGGCCCAGACCCACCTGGTCGAAATAACGCGGCACGTCGGCGTACAGCACAAACAGGCCGCGCTGGTCGTCCACCGACGAGCGCAGCGGCAGGGCCAGAACACTCTTCACGCCATGGTCCTGTGCAGCCCGGCGCCAGGGCCCGTAGAGCGAGCGCTGCGACACCGCAAACGGCTCCAGCCGGCGCCCTGCCAGCGCGCGGTGCGCCGGGCCCAGGCGGGTGAGCCAGTTGTTTTGGATCGACATGTCTCGCGCGTAGGCCGACGCCGAGCCGGCCACCACCTGCGGCCGGATGGCGTCGGGCGCGGGCGGGCCGAACCAGGTCCAGGCGAGCACGATGTGCGGCGCCAGCTGGGTCAGCGTCTCGCAATGGCGCTGGATCAGCTGCTGCGCGTCGTCGTCGGCGGCGACCAGGGCGGTCGCGCTGCGCAGCACCGCCTCGACGATCTGGCGTTGTTCGGCCACGGCATCGAAGCCGGGGTGGTGGAAGCGGGGAAACCAACGCATGTGGGCAGCAGTGTGTGTGCGCTGGCCGCGGGGTGATCGGCGGAACAAGAGGTGCGGGTCGGCCCAGATGCAGGTTTGCCCCGGGCCGGGTTAGGCTGCAGGCCCTTCAAGGAGACCCCGATGTTCCGCACCACGATCGCCGGCAGCCTGCCCAAACCCGAGTGGCTGTCCGAAACCCAGAAACTGTGGCCGCAATGGAAGGCCGAAGGCGACGCGCTGGCCCAGGCCAAGCTGGACGCCACGCTGCTGTGGATCAAGGCACAAGAGGACGCCGGGCTGGACGTGATCGGCGACGGCGAGCAGAGCCGCCAGCACTTCGTGCACGGTTTCCTGGAGCAGGTGGCGGGCATCGACTTCGAGCACAAGGTCGAGATGGGCATCCGCAACGACCGCTACAAGGCGATGGTGCCGCAGGTGGTCTCGGCGCTGTCGCTGAAGGGCCGTGTGCACGCCACCGAGGCGCGTTTCCTGCGGGCGCACACCACGAAGCCGATCAAGTTCACGCTGCCCGGGCCCATGACCATCGTCGACACCGTGGCCGACCGCTTCTACGGCGACCGCGTCAAGATGGCCTTCGCCTTTGCCGAGCTGCTGAACCAGGAGGCGCTGGCGTTGCAGGCCGACGGCGTGGACATCGTGCAGTTCGATGAACCGGCCTTCAACGTCTACATGGCCGAAGCCGCCGATTGGGGCGTGAAGGCGCTGGAACGTGCGGCACAAGGCCTCACCTGCAAGACCGCCGTGCACATCTGCTACGGCTACGGCATCACGGCCAACGTGCAGTGGAAACAGACGCTGGGTGAGCAGTGGCGGCAGTACGAACAGGTCTTCCCGGCCCTGGCCGCCAGCTGCATTCACCAGGTGTCGCTGGAGTGTTTCCACAGCAAGGTGCCGGCCGAGCTGATGGCCCTGCTCAAGGGCAAGGACGTGATGGTGGGTGTGATCGACGTCGCGAGCGACCAGGTCGAAACGGCCGAAGAGGTGGCCAACACCATCGAACGGGCGCTGCAGTACGTGCCACACGAGCGCCTGATCGCCTGCACCAACTGCGGCCTGGCACCGATGAGCCGGGCCGTGGCCGAAGCCAAGCTGAAGGCGCTGGCCGATGGCGCCCGGCTGGCGCGGGACCGGCACGAGAAGGCAAACTCTCGCCCATGAGCCCCACGCCTCCCCTGACGGCCGCGAGCGACCTGGACGCCCAGCTGGCCAGTGCCGGTTACGCGGTGCTGGACGCCGCCACCGTGCGCCGCGCCGCCGACATTCACACCGCCACCCAGACCGGCTGGGCCGCACACTGGCACCAGCTGCCGTCGGACCTGCACCTGAAGGACGGCGGCCGTTACCGCCGCCGCCGCCACGGCTGTTTTGTGGTCGATGGCGCCCAGGTGCAGGCCATGCCGCACCGGGCCCATTGGCAGCCGGTGGAATACAACGCCCTGCACGGCGGCATCGAACGCTGGTTCGAGCCGCTGCCGCCCGCGCTGCTGACCGACCCCGCCTGGGCCCGCCTGCTGGCCGCTTTCGGGCAGGTGGCGAGCGGCCTGCGGGGCACGCAGCCCTGGTTTGTGGAGGCCCACCCCTTCCGCATCGACTGCACCGACGGCATCGGCCGGCCCACACCCGAAGGGGCGCACCGCGACGGGGTGGATCTGGTCGTGGTGTTGCTGATCGGCCGCCAGGGCATCAAGGGCGGCGAGACCCGGGTTTTCGACGCGCGCGGGCCGCAGGGCCAGCGTTTCACGCTCACCGAGCCCTGGAGCGCGCTGCTGCTGGACGACGAACGCGTGATCCACGAAAGCACCCCCATCCAGCCGCTGGACCCGGCCGCGCCCGCCTGGCGCGACACCCTGGTGCTCACCTACCGCCGTGGCGGTTTCCAAGGACCTTCTCCCTCTTCTGCCCCATGACACTCGCGATCCAGATCGACCACATCCGCGCCGCTGCCGGCCGCCTGGCGGGTGTGGCCCACCGCACGCCGGTGCTCACGTCGGACACCGCCAACCAACGCACCGGCGCGCAACTGTTCTTCAAGGCCGAACACCTGCAGCGCATGGGCGCCTTCAAGTTCCGCGGCGCCTACAACGCGCTGGCGCAGTTCACGGCTGATCAGCGCCGCGCGGGGGTCATCGCCTTCAGCTCCGGCAACCACGCCCAGGCCACCGCCTTGTCGGCCCGGCTGTTGGGCATGCCGTCCGTCATCGTGATGCCGCAGGACGCACCACCGGCCAAGCTGGCCGCCACGCGGGCTTACCAGGAAGGCCAACCCGGCAGCGAGGTGGTGCTGTACGACCGCTACACCGAGGACCGTGAGGCCATCGGGCGCCGCATCGCCGAACAACGCGGCATGACGCTGATCCCGCCCTACGACCACCCGCAGGTGATGGCCGGGCAGGGCACGGCGGCCCTGGAACTGCTGGAAGACGTGCCCGACCTGGACACGCTGCTGGTCTGCGTGGGCGGCGGCGGCCTGATCGCCGGCAGTGCGGTGGCCGCGCATGCGCTGCGCCCGGGCATCGAGGTCTGGGGCGTGGAGCCGGAAGCCGGCAACGACACACAACAAAGTCTGGCGCTGGGCCGCATCGTGCACATCGAGACCCCGGCGACGATTGCCGACGGCGCGCAGACGCAGCACAGCGGCACGCTGACCTTCCCGGTGATCCAGGCCCTGGTGCGCGGGGTGCTGACCGTGAGCGACGCACAACTGATCCGCACGATGCGCTTTTTTGCCGAGCGCATGAAGCAGGTGGTCGAACCCACCGGCTGCCTGGGCGCCGCTGCGGTTCTGGAAGGTGCGGCCGGCGCGCCCGAGTGGCGCGGACGGCGCATTGGCGTCGTGCTCAGCGGCGGCAACGTGGATCTGGCCCGCTACGGCGCCTGGCTCGCCGCCTGAGCGGGTCTCAGGGAACGCCTACTGCTTGTTGGCGCGGCGTTCCTTGACCTTGCCGGCCAGCGTGCCGCGCTCATGTTCCACGGTGGCCGTCTTGCCGTTGGCGCCGGTCACGGTGGTGGTGGAGCCGGTCTCGGTGCGGGTGGTCTCGGCCGTGGCCGATTTTCCGCTGCTGCTGGTGACGGTGGTCGTGGAGCCGCCTTCGGTGCGCACCGTCTCGCGCTGAACCACGTCGCCGTCACGCTGCGTGACGCTGGCGCTGGCGGCGGCCTTGCTGCGCTCGGCCGTGCGGCTGCGGGTCTTGCCCGCCGAGCCGGTGGTGGTGGAGGTCACGCTGCCTTTTTCGCGATCAACGCTGCGGGTGGCGGTCTTGCCGTTCGGGCCGGTGGCGGTGTCTTCGCGGGCGCTGGCGCCGGTGGCGGCGAACATCGACAGGCTGGCCAGCAGCGCAGTCAGCAGCAGGTGCTTGGATCGTTGGGCGGTGTGCATGGGAATCCTCCAGTGGGGCGGCAACGTGGATCGTCGCCTGGCCCTGGTTCAACGCGGGGCCCGGCCAGGCGTTGGCCGTGACGCGCCGGCACACTGTAAAGCTGACCGGGTCATTTGTCGCCAGCTGTAACGGCTGCGCCCGGCTTGCCCGGCAGGTGCTGCGCCGAGGTCAGGCCCATCGACACATAGATGCTGGTCAGCCCCTCGAAGCCCACCTCGGCCGGGCTGACCCAGTCCTGCGGCAGGTACAGCAGGCCGCCGCCCACCGGCACCGGCGCCGTGGGCACGATCACGCCCATGTAGGCCCGGCCATCGATGTAGACCGGCTCGGGCGTGGACAACAGGCCCAGCACCGCCGCGCGGCCGGGCTCGCCGGCGGCGGGTGTGCCGCCGAAGTGGCACCACACCGCGCTCATGGACTGCAGGCCACCGTCTTCGCGCTGCCGCACCAGGCCCACGATCTTGCGGCTCAGGTCGTACACGTTGCGCACCAGCGGGATGCGGTCCAGCACCGCCTCCAGCATGCGGTTCAGGCCACGCTGCAGGCCGGTTTCCACCAGCACGCCCAGCAGGAAGATGGCCAGCGCCACCAGCGCCACACCGATGGCGTAACCCGCCAAGGACGATTCCGAGACCCCCAGGCCGATGGCCGCCAGCACCTGGCCGACGGCGCTGGTGGGCCCCAGCCAGCGCACCAGCAGGCTGGCGGCCCACCAGAAGATGGCGATGGTGGCGGCCAGGGGCAGCGCGGCCAGCAGGCCGGTGACAAAGATGCGCAGCAGGTGCGCCGAGGTGCGGGTCATCACGGCATTATCCGGCGTGCCCCCTGCGGTATCGTGGCAGCACAAGAAGCCCAGGGAGCCCCGCATGACCGACACCGCCGCGCCGAAGGACAACCCTCCGGACCCTGCCCAGCGCCAGCGTGCGCGGGTGGACCAACTGCTGGCGGAAAGCCCCGCCACCGGCACCGGCCGCGTCACGCTGGCCGATGGCCGCGTGCTGGACTACGCCGTCGGCGCCGCCTTCCTGCCGGTACCGGCCAAGGGCCTGGATGCCGCGCCGCCCGATGCCGCCGTGATGGCCACGCACTACGTGCTGCAAGGCGCCGCGGCGGCAGCGCGGCCGGTGTGTTTTGCCTTCAACGGCGGGCCGGGATCGGCCTCGATCTGGCTGCACCTGGGCGCGCTGGGCCCCAAGCGCGTGGTGGTGCCCGACGACGCCAGCAGCGCGCCCGCGCCGCACAGCGTGGTCGACAACCCGCACACCTGGTTCGAACATTTCGACCTCGTGTTCGTGGACCCACCGCACACCGGCTGGTCCGTGGCCGCAGGTGAAGACGCCCGCAAGCGTTTGCTCAGCGTGGACGGCGACGTGGCCGCGCTGTGCGAGGTGATCCGCACCTGGCTCACGCGCCACCGGCGCTGGGGCTCGCCCATCTACCTGGCTGGCGAGAGCTACGGCACCACCCGCGTGGCCGCGATGTGCGACACGCTGCAGGCCCAGGGTGTGCAGCTCAGCGGCGCCATCCTGGTGTCGTGTGCGATGGACATGCAGAGCATTGACTTCGCACCCGCGAACGACCTGCCGTACGCGCTCTTCCTGCCGGCGTTTGCCAACGTGGCGCAGTACCACGGCCTGTTGAAGGGGCCGTTGGCCGCGTCGCCGGAAGCCGCGCGCCAGGCCGCCGAGGCCTTTGTGCAGGAGGACTACGTGGCGGCACTGCACGCCGGCTCTCGTCTGTCGGAAGACCGGCGGTCGCGTGTGGCCCGGCGGGTGTCGGAGCTGACCGGCCTGCCGCGCACGCTGGTGGAAGAAAAAAACCTGCGCATCAGCGACCAGACCTACTTCTTCGAGGCGCTGCGCCCGCAGGGCCGCATCGTCGGCCGGCTGGAGGCCCGGGGCACCGGCCCGATGGCGGCCAGCCGCACGCGCGACTGGGAATTCGACCCTGGCATTGAGGCCATCGCCCCGGCCTACACCATGGCCGGCATGGCCTACTTTGCCGACACGCTGGGCCTGGTGCGCGACACGCGCTACGAGGTGCTCAATGGCGAGGCGCACAAACAATGGAACTTCGGCCGCGGCGACAGCCGTGGCAGCAGCTTCACCAGCACCACGCCCGACCTGGCCCGTGCACTGCGCCGCAACCCGCTGCTGAAGATCTTTGTGGCCAGCGGGCGCTACGACCTGGGCACACCCTACAGCGCCACCGACTGGTCGCTGGCGCAACTGGACGTGCCGGCCGAGGTGCGCCCGCGCATCACACACGCCTACTACGACGCCGGCCACATGATGTACACACGCCAGGCCGATCTGCTGCAGCTGAAAGCCGACCTGGCCGGCTGGCTGGGCTGAAGCCCGCGCACGGGTCAGCCAGCGCGCAGTTCGGCCGTGCAGTGGCGGTCGGCGTCGCGCAGCGCGGTGACCAGGCGTGCGTCGCCGCTGGGTCCCGCGTTGCCGCGCAACTGCCGCGACAGCGATGTGAGCGCCGGTGTCAGGTCCCAGTCGGCGGTCAGGCGGCCGAAGAGCCGGTCCTTGCGGCGGTCCAGCGCAGCGTCGAGCGCCAGGCTGATGGGCAGGGTCGGCCGGGTCTGCGTGCGGTCCATCACCCGCATCAGCGCCAGCCAGCCGGTGTCGTGCAACAGGCCGGCGAGCAGGCCGTCGAAGCGGTCACCGCCGCGCTGCGCCACCAGTTCGGCACACAGCATGGACTTGTATTCGGCGTGCTGCCACAACCGCGGCGCCACCACCGCCACCAGGCCGCCGGCCTGGGCCTGGAACACCGGTTTCAGCAGCACGCGGGCCATGGCCGACTGCAGGCCGGCGGTGCCGATGCGGTCCAGCGCCGACTCCAGCGTGTCCACCGGCTGGGTCCCATAAAACGGGCTGCGCGCCAGGCGCAGCACTTCGGCCGTCAGCAGCATGTCCTTCAGCACCTGCTGCACCATCGCGGCGCGGGCGGGCTGCGCTTGTCGCAGCAGCCCGAGCAGCTGCGGGATCACGGCGGGCGCCCGCGGCAGCAGGTCGGGGGGCAGACGGGCGGCCTTCAACTGATCGTCCAGCGGTTGCAGCAGCGCACGTTCTTCGGCCGTCAGCGGCCCGGGTTGCGGTGCTGGCCCGTCCAGCAGCCAGGCCAGCGCGCTGGCCTCGGGCACGGCCGCGGCGCAGGCTGGGGGCAAGGCCGCCACGGGGGGCACGGCCCCCTTGGCCGGCGTCTGACGCAGCGAACTCCACCAGCCGAACATGCCGACCACTCCGGGGTTGTTTCCAGCGGTATCGGCCGGGCGGCCGGCAGCTTGAGCGCCGACGCGTCAACTGGGCACGGTCACTGCGGTTTGAAGCCGCTGGCCTGGATGATCCCGGCCCAGGTGCGCGCATAGGCCTGTTCCCGCGCGGCCAGCTGCGGCCCTGGCATGTGGCCCACGCTGAGGCCCAGGGCCGTGAGCTTGTCGCGCACCTCGGGCATCACACCACCTTGGCCAGCGCCTCGCTGAATGTGTCCAGCGCCGCCTTCGGCGTGCCGGCGGGTGCAAAAACGCCGTAGTAGGGCACGTCCTCGAAGCCCTTGAGCCCGAGTTCGCTGAACGTGGGCACGTCGGGCAGCGCCGCCTGGCGGCTGTGGCCCAGCACCGCCACCACGCGCAGCTTGCCGGCCTTGTGCTGGTCGATGAAATCGGGGATGGAGCCCACGCCGGCGCCGATCTGGTTGCCCAGCATGTCGCCGATCATCGGCGCGCTGCCGCGGTAGGGCGCCGAGATCAGGTCGAGCTGGTAGCGCTGGCCGATCACGCCGACCAGGAACTCCGGCACCGACGCCGGTGCCGGCACACCCACGGCGCCCTTGCCAGCGCCTTGTTGCTGCACCCACTTGACGTACTCGTCCAGGCTGCGCGCCGGCGTGCCGCCGGAGACGGCAAACGCGTTCACGAAGGTGGCAAAACCGGCGACGGCCACAAAGTCCTTGGCCGGTTCGAAACCGGGGGCCTTGACCACCAGCGGCAGGATGCTGATGGTGTGGTCGTGCGACAGGAAGTAGGTGTTGCCGTCGGGCGCGGCGGCTTTCAGCGTCTGTGCCGCCAGCTGGCCACCAGCGCCGGGTTTGTTCTCGACGATCACGTTGGCACCGAGTTCGTGCCGCAGTTTGTCGGCCAATGTGCGGGCGATGGCGTCGGTGCCACCGCCGGCCGGGAACCCAACCAGCAGGCGCACGGTGCGTGTGGGTTGGGCGGTGGCCGGCAGCCAGGTGCAGGCGAGGGCGAGGGCGCCGAGCAGGCGCAGCCAGGGGCGGCGGTGAGATGTGTTGGGCATGGGGCAGTCTGCGAAGAAGTCTGAGACGCAGCTTCCATGCAAGACCGGGGCCTACATCAGGCGCACCAGGTCAGGGGCCAGCCGCTGCAAGGCTTCGCGCAGCGGGGTGTCGTCGCGGCCGAAGCTGAAGTCGGCGAAGTCGAAACCTGGTGCCACGGTGGCGCCCACGTGTGCAAAGTCGCCCAGCGGCTCGGCCGCCTGCCAGGCATCGGCCGGCACCACGGCGCGGGGCGGATCTTCACCCAGCGTGTGGCACTCGATGCGCGACAGGTCTGCCGGCAGCCACCACAGCCGCAGCGGGCCGCCGGCCAGCAAATGCCAGACCTCGTCGGAACGCACACGGTGCCAGGCTGAAAACTGCCCGCGCTGCAGCAAAAAATCGATGGTGGTCAGCGCCGCTCGCGGGCCTCGGGGTGTGTCGATCTGCAGGGGCGAGCGGAAGATCTCGCGGTAAAAACCCCCTTCAGGGTGGGGCGCCAAGCCCAGGGTCTGGATCAGCTCTTCAGCGTGGTTCATGCGTCGCGCACATCGGCCACCGGGTTGCTGCCGAAGTCGGCGCGCGCCAGGAAGCGCAGCACCTTGGCCGCGGCGTCGGCCGGGCTGTCCAGCCGGCCTTCGGTCTTGAAGGCCTCGAACTGCGCACCGTCGGGGAACAGCCTGCGGTCGGCCGTGCGCAGCTGCAGCTGCATGTCGGTGTCGATGATGCCTGGCGCCAGCGACACGATGCGCGCGCCGTGCGGGCGGCCGGTTTCTTCCAGTGCCACGGCGCGCGAGAAGTGGTCCATGCCGGCTTTCACCGCGCAGTAGCTGGCGCTGCCGGCCATGGCACGCCGGCCCAGGCCGGAGGAGATGTTCAGGATGCGTCGGTCCGTGCCCCAGGTGGCGGTGGCACGCAGGAAAGCGGCGCTCAGCAGCAGCGGCGCTTCCAGGCCCACGCGGGTGGCCTGGCTCAGCTCGGCCAGCGCACTGCTGCGCAGCGGGCCGGGCTCGGACAGGGCCGCCGCGTTGTTGATCAGCGCTGCATTCACCGGTTTCATCGTGGACAGCCACTGTGCCAGGCGTTCGGCCGCGGCGGGTGCGTCGGCCAGGTCCAAAGGCCAGGCTTCGAAACGGGCGCCGCGCTCGGCGGCGAGCGTGGCCAGGGCTGGGTCGAAGCGGCGCGCGATGGCCAGCACCTGGTGGCCGGGCTGCAGCAGCTGTTCGGTGATCGCGCGGCCCATGCCGCGGGAGGCACCGGTGACGATGCTGAGGTGTGGGGGCGTGTTCATGGCTGCGAGGCTACACGGTGTGCGCGGGCCAGCAACAGCGCTCGCTCCTGTTCGTTCTGCGTCAACGCGGCGGCGCGGCGGAACTCGGTGCCGGCTTCGGCGGCCCGGCCCAGCCGGTCCAGCAGGTCGCCGCGCACGCTGGGCAGCCAGGGGTAACGTGCCAGTGCCGGCTCGGCCAGCAGCGCGTCCACCAGCCCCAGTGCCGCGGCCGGGCCCTCTGCCATGCCCACGGCCACCGCGCGGTTCAGCGCCACCACCGGCGAGGGCCGCAGCGCGAGCAGGCGGTCGTACAGCGCCACGATGCCCGGCCAGTCGGTGTCTTCGGCGCGTGCGGCGCGGGCGTGGCACGCGGCCAGCGCGGCCTGCAGCGTGTAAGCCGCATCGCCGGCCCCCAGGGCCTGCGCGCGGGCCAGCGCCGCCAGGCCATGGTCGATCAGACGGTGGTCCCAGCGCCGACGGTCCTGGTCGGCCAGCAGCACGGGCCGGCCTTGTGCATCGCTGCGCGCGTCGCGGCGCGAGGCCTGCAGCGCCATCAGCGCCCACAGGCCGTGCACCTCGGCTTCGATGGGCATGGCGTTGGCCAGCACCGCCCCCAGGCGCAGCGCTTCGTCCATCAGCGCGGGGCGCTGCCAATGTGCGCCCGACGTGGCGGCATAACCTTCGTTGAAGATCAGGTAGATCGCTTCCAGCACCGACGCCAGGCGTGGCGCACGCGCCGCCGCGTCGGGCACTTCGAAGGGCACCCGCGCCTCGGCCAACTGCCGTTTGGCACGCACGATGCGCTGTGCGATGGTGGGCTCGGGCACCAGGCAGGCACGTGCAATCTCGGCCGTGCTCAGGCCGCCCAGCAGGCGCAGGGTCAGCGCCACACGCGCGTCGGCCGACAGCAACGGGTGGCAGGCCACGAAGAACAAACGCAGCTGGTCGTCGCCCAGGTCGTCCTGGCGCGCGGCGTCGAGTGCGTCGACAAAGTCCGGCACCACCATGGCCTGCAGCGCGTCCAGATCAGCGGCCAGGTCCTCGTGTTTGCGGCCGTGCAGCTGGGCGGCGCGCAGCCGGTCCAGCGCGCGGTGTTTGGCGGTGGCCATCAGCCAGGCGCCGGGGTTCTGCGGCAGGCCGTCGGCCGGCCAATGCTCCAGCGCCGCGACCAGGGCGTCCTGTGCACAGTCTTCGGCCAGGTCCAGGCTGCGCACCAGGCGCATGAGGCCACCGACGATGCGGCCGGCTTCGGCGCGCCAGACGGTTTCTGCCGCGGCACGGGCCGCGTCCGTCATGCCGCGGGCTGGGCGCAGTTGATCATCCAATGGGTGCCGTAACGGTCGGTGAAGCTGGCGAAGTAGCCGCCCCAGAACATGTCCTGCAGCGGCATCTGGATGCTGCCACCGTCGGTGAGCGCGGCATACAGGCGCTCGGCTTCGGCCCTGGTGTCGGGTTCCAGGTTCAGGTGCACGTTGTTGCCGGCGACAAAGGGCATGGCCATCGCCTCGGGCGAATCGGTGCCCATCAGCACATGGCCACCCAGGATGCTGACTTCCATGTGCATGATGAGCTGGCGGTCGGCCTCGGGCAGCGGGCTGCCGTCGCAGGCCGGGGCGTCGCCGAAGCGCATCACCGGGCCGATGAGTTCACCGCCGAAGAGCTCGCGGTAGAAGTTGAGGGCCGCTTCGGTGTCGCGGCGGAAGTTGAGGTAGGTGCTGACGCGGGCCATGATGTGCTCCAGGGATTGGTCCCGCACGACGTGTGGCGAACACGCGGATCGACAGGTTCACTCGTAGCAGGTACCGGTTTCTCGCACCTCCACGGTGGCGTAGGCGGCGGCCGGGCAGTCGGCGGCGATGGCCAGGGCTTGTTCGCATGTGACACCGTCGAGCAGGAAGTAGCCACCGATCAGCTCCTTTGTTTCCGTGAAGGGGCCGTCCAGGGCCTGCAGCTCGGCGCCGCGCCGCGTCACACGGGTGCGGGCAAGTTTCAGCGCGTTCACACTTTGCAGCACCCCGCGTGCCTGCAGGCCGGCGGCAAAGGCCTGCATCTGGGCATAGACGGCTTCGCCCTCAGCGGGGCTGCGGGCCTCACGCTGGCCCGGCGGTTCCAAGATCAGCAGCAGGTAGCTCATGGTGGTCTGTCTAGAAGGGGGCGTGGCTCTGGAAGGCCACGGGGCGCCCATGGTAAGGGTGGGGCAGCGTCAGGTGGGCGGCGTGCAGCAGCAGCCGGGGGCCGCCCTGGCCGTACAGACCGTCGCCGACGATGGGGTGGCCGATGGCTTGCAGGTGCACCCGCAGCTGGTGCGTGCGGCCGGTGACCGGGGTCAGTTCCAGCCGGGTCCAGCCGTTGCCACGTGTCAGCACGCGCCAGCGGGTGCGGCTGGCTTTGCCGCGGACCGGATCGACCACCTGGCGCGGGCGGTTCGGCCAGTCGGCGGCCAGGGGCAGGTCGATCTCGCCCTGGTCATCTGCCAGAAGACCTTCGACGATGGCCAGGTACTGCTTGTCCACCCGCTGCTCTGCAAAAGCGGCGCTGAGCACCCGCTGGGCCTCGGCGCCGCGGGCAAAGGTCATCAGGCCCGAGGTGGCCTGGTCCAGCCGGTGCACCACCCGCACGTCAGGCCACAGGGCCTGTGCGCGTGTGGCCAGGCAGTCGGGATCGATGCGCCCGGGCACGGCCAGCAGGCCGGCGGGTTTGTCGAGCACGAGCAGGTGATCGTCGATGTAGAGGGGCAACACCTCCCCAGGATAGAGGACGCTGGCCGTTGACGCGGGCCGCCGGCGCGGGCACATTGCAGCCTCCAACAACGCCACAGGAGAGTCGCCATGAAGACCACGTTCATTGCCCACCTGTCGGCCCCGGTCCAGCACCACGCCTGATCCCCGGGTCACGCGACCAGCGTGACTTTTGCGTCACGCTGTGTGCGTGACATCCCCGTCACGCTTGATGCGTGACCGGCGCCGACTTCCAGACCCCGCGCTCCGGCCGATGTTTTGCATCGGCTGATCGGCACCCGCGTGCCTGCCCCTGGATCTCGACGCACCATGATCAACGAACAACTGGCTGCCCGCCTGCAGGCCATCGGCCTGACCCCCTCGATGCGGCAGCACATCGAAACCCTGGCCCCCGACCAGACCGCACCTTTTCTGCGCCGCATCACCCAGGTGCAGCGCGACGCGCTGACGCTGCACGACGGCGACCGCGAGCACCCCGCCCGTGCGCTGCCCGCGCTGCTGGCCCAGACCACCGAACACGACGGTCTGGCCGTGGGCGACTGGGTGTTTGCCTCTTGCAACCGCCATGGCCAGTGGTGGGTGCACCAGCGTGTACCCCCACTGAGCCAACTGGCCCGCCGCCTGCACGACGGGCGCGACAAGGTGACCCGCGCCACCATCGTCAGCAACGTGGACACCGCCTTGCTGGTGATGGGCCTGGACCACGACTACAACCTGCGCCGGCTGGAGCGTTACATCGCGCTGGCGCGCCTCTCGCAGTTGAACGCCGTCGTTGTGCTGACCAAGGTGGATCTCTGCGACCCGGTGTTTGCCGAGCGCCGCCTGCGCGAAGTCTGGGCGCTGCTGCCGCCCGGCATCGAGGCCGTGGCGCTGAACGGCCTGGACCACCGCACCAACGACGCGCTGGCGCCTTGGCTGGCACCGGGCCGCACGCTGGTGGTGGTGGGCTCCAGCGGGGCCGGCAAGAGCACGCTGACCAACACGCTGCTGGGCGAAACACGCCAGGACACCGGCGCCAACCGGCTGGACGACGGCCGTGGCCGCCACACCACCACTGCGCGCAGCCTGCATGTGCTGCCGGGCGGCGCCTGCATCATCGACACACCCGGCCTGCGCACGCTGCGGCTGGATGTGGATGCCGACACGCTGGGCACGGTGTTCGACGACATCGCGCAGCTGTCGTGTGCCTGCCGCTTCCGCGATTGCCGGCACCAGGACGAACCCGGCTGTGCTGTGCGCGAGCAGGCGCCGCCCGACCGGCTGCGCAACTTCCAGAAGCTGCAGCGCGAGATCCTGCGCGACGCGATGTCGGCGCTGGAACGCAAGGACCAGCGCAACCAGTGGAAGGTGCGTCACAAGGCCGCGCGGGCGCGCGACAGGGCCAAACGTGAAGTGGCCTGATGGTCTGACGCGCGTGGGCCCGGTCAGGGCCGGGCCAGGAAGGCCTGCACCGGCACCAGCGTGGTGGCGGGGTCTTCTTCGTGCGGCACATGGCCCAGGCGGTCGAACATGACGAGCGTGCTGCCCGGGATGCGGCGCTGGAACGCCTGCGCCGCAGCGGGCGCGATGATGGCGTCGCGCCCACCCCAGAGGATCAGCGTGGGCTGGCGGATGCTGTTGATGCGCTCGGCGTCCACACCCGGCTGGAACTGCTGCAGGCGTTCGCGCAGCGCGCTGCGGTTGCCTTCGCGCAGCGTCAGCTCGTAGTAGCGGTCCACCAGATCTGCGGTGATCTTCTCCGGGTCGGCGTAGGCCTTGACCAGGCCTTGCACCACCATCTCGCGCGGCAGCGCCCATTCGCTCACCGCGCCCAGCACCGGCGTGCGCGCCAGCCGCCAGCCCAGCGGGATCGAGGTGATGGAGTCGGGCAGACCGGCCGCGTCCACCAGGATCAGCCGCCGCACCCGCTCGGGTGCCAGCGTGGCCACCCGCCAGGCCACCATGCCGCCCAGCGAGTTGCCACCCAGCACCACCGGCGGCAGCCGCAGCCGGTCCAGCAGGGCCAGCGTGAAGCGGGCGTCGGCGTCGCCGCTGTAGTCACCATCCGGGCGCGGGCCGGTGAGGCCGAAGCCGGGCAGGTCGAAAGCGATCACACGCCGGGTCTTGGCCAGCTCAGCCATCCAGCCTTCCCAGGTGTGCAGGCTGGCCGAGGTGCCGTGCACCAGCACGATGGGCTGCGGGTCGTGGCGGGGGCCGACGTCGCGCAGGTGCACCAGCTGGCCGTTCAGCTCGATGAAGTCAGACGGCGGTGGCGCCCAGCGTGCCACCAGCGATTCCACCGTGCGGTCGGGCGCACGCGACAGTGCCAGCGCCACGGCGGACAAGATGAGCAGGAGGCCGACGATGCGGCGCAGACGTTCGGCCATGGGGGCAAATTCTAGGTTCCTACAATGCCCGGATGACCTCCCCGCCGACATTCGTTCACCTGCGCACCCACACCGAATATTCCGTCGTCGACGGCACCCTGCGCATCAGCGATGCGGCCGCTGCCGCACGGGCCGACGGCCAGCCGGCACTGGCCATCACCGACCTGAACAACCTGTTCGGCGCCATCAAGTTCTACAAGGCCTGCCGCGGCAAGGGCGTGAAACCGCTGATCGGCGCCGACCTCTGGATGGAACCCGAGTTCGGCGACAAACAGCCCTCGCGCCTGCTGGTGCTGGTGCAGGACCGCCAGGGCTACCTGAACCTGAGCGAACTGCTGGCGCGGGCCTGGACGCAGAACGCGCAGCGCAGCGCCGCGTGGCTGAAGTGGGACTGGCTGCAAACCCTGGGCGGTGGGCTGATCGCGCTGTCGGGCGCCGACATGGGCGCGGTCGGCATGGCGCTGCTGGCCGGTGACGGCGAACGTGCGCGCAGCGCCGCGCGGCGCCTGGCCGAGCTGTTTCCGGGCCGTTTCTACCTGGAGCTGCAGCGCGCCGGCCTGCCCACGCACGAAGCCCATGTGCGCGCCACGGTGCCGCTGGCGGCCGAGCTGGGCCTGCCGGTGGTGGCCACGCACCCGGTGCAGTTCCTGGAGCCTGACGACTTCGAGGCGCACGAGGCCCGGGTCTGCATCGCCGAAGGTGAACTGCTGGCCAACCCCAAGCGGGTGCGGCGCTTCACGCGCGAGCAGTATTTCCTGGGCGCGGACGACATGGCCGCCAAGTTCGCCGATGTGCCCTCGGCGCTGGCCAACACCGCGGTCATCGCGCGCCGCTGCAACCTCAGCCTGGTGTTGGGCAAACCGCAGCTGCCGGACTTCCCCACACCCGACGGCAGCCCCATCGAGGCCTACTTCCGGCAGGCCTCACACGCCGGCCTGGCGCAGCGGCTGGCCCACCTCTACCCGAACGAAGCCGAGCGCGACAAACGCCGCCCCGAGTATGTGCAGCGCCTGGACTTCGAGATCCAGACCATCCTGAAGATGGGATTTCCGGGTTACTTCCTGATCGTGTCGGACTTCATCACCTGGGCCAAGGCCAACGCCTGCCCGGTGGGCCCGGGCCGAGGCTCGGGCGCCGGCTCGCTGGTGGCCTACGCGCTGTCCATCACCGACCTGGACCCGTTGCGTTACCAGCTGCTGTTCGAACGGTTCCTGAACCCGGACCGGGTCTCGATGCCCGACTTCGACATCGACTTCTGCCAGGGCAACCGCGACCGCGTCATCGAGTACGTGAAGGACAAGTACGGCCGCGACGCCGTGAGCCAGATCGCCACCTTCGGCACCATGGCCGCCAAGGCCGCGCTGCGCGACGTGGGCCGGGTGCTGGGCATGGGTTATGGCCAGGTGGACAGCATCGCCAAGCTGATCCCGGCCCCGCCGGGCAAGACCGTGACGCTGGCCAAGGTGCCCGAGCAGCCCGACGCCGGCCTGATCTACGCGCGCCAGGAAGCGCCCGAGCTGGACCAGCGCGAAGCCGCCGACGAAGAGGTGGCCGGCCTGCTGCAGCTGGCCACACGTGTGGAAGGCATCGTGCGCAACATCGGCATGCACGCGGGTGGTGTGCTGATTGCACCCGGCAAGATCACCGACTTCTGCCCGCTGTACCAGCAGCCCGGCAGCGACAGCGCGGTGAGCCAGTTCGACAAGGACGACGTCGAGTCCATCGGCCTGGTGAAGTTCGACTTCCTGGGCCTGGCCACGCTGACCATCCTGGAGCTGGCCAAGCAATTCATCGTCGCGCGCCGGCCCGAGCGGCGCGACTTCAGCTACGAGACCCTGCCGCTGGACGACCCGCGGGTCTACAAACTCTTTTCCGACGGTCTGACGGAAGCCGTGTTCCAGTTTGAATCACGTGGCATGCAGGGCATGCTGCGCGAAGCCAAACCCACGCGGCTGGAGGACCTGATCGCGCTGAACGCGATGTTTCGGCCGGGCCCGATGGAGAACATCCCCAGCTTTTGCGCGCGCAAGAACGGCAAGGAGGACGTGGCCTACCCGCACGCGCTGCTGGGCCAGGTGCTGGCCGAGACCTACGGCATCTTCGTCTACCAGGAGCAGGTGATGCAGGCGGCCCAGATCATGGGCGGCTACACGCTGGGCGGCGCCGACCTGCTGCGGCGTGCGATGGGCAAGAAGAAGGCCGAGGAGATGGCCGAACACCGCGAGATCTTCCGCCAGGGCGCGGCACAGAAATCCATCGACGCGACGAAGGCCGACGAGGTCTTCGACCTGATGGAGAAGTTCGCGGGATACGGCTTCAACAAGAGCCATGCCGCGGCGTACTCGCTGCTGGCCTACCACACCGCCTGGATCAAGGTGCACTGCACGGCCGAGTTCTACGCGGCCAACATGACGATCGAGCAGGACGACACCGACAAGCTCAAGGTGCTGCTGAACGACGCCAAGCTCTTCGGCGTGGCCTTTGAGCCGCCGGACGTGAACCGTGGCGTGCACCGCTTCGAGCCCGTGCCGGGCCGCGAAGGCGACAAGCTCATCCGCTACAGCCTGGGCGCCATCAAGGGCACGGGGCAGGGCGCGATTCAGGCCATCGTCGCCGCGCGCGAGGGCGCTGACGGCGGCGGTGGCGGCCCATTCCGCAGCCTGTTCGACTTTGCCGCGCGTGTGGACCGCAAGTCGGTCAACAAACGGGCCGTGGAGGCGCTGATCAAGGCGGGGGCCTTTGACGCCATCCACCCCGACCGGGCAAGTGCGCTGGCCAGCGTGGGCCTGGCCTTCGACTGGGCCGACACGCAGGCGGCGAACGCGCTGCAGGGCGGTTTGTTCGACTTTGGCGACAGCCATGGCTCCAGCACGCAGGAGCCGGCCCTGGTGGTGGCCGAGCCCTGGAGCATCCGCGAGCGCCTGACGCTGGAGAAGTCGGCGCTGGGCTTTTTCCTGTCGGGCCACCTGTTCGACCAGAACCGTGAGGAGGTGCGCCGCTTCTGCCGCCGCCCCATCGCCGAACTGCAGGACTCACGCGAGCCCCAGCTGCTGGCCGGCATCGTGGGTGAGCTGCGGGTGATCAATGGTGCGCGTGGGCGCGTGGGCATCTTCAAGCTCGAAGACGGCAGCGAGGCCATCGAGGCGGTGGTCAACGAAAGCCTGCTGGACAGCCAACGTGAGTTGCTGCGCGAGGACGAGCTCATCATCGTGCAGGGCAAGGTGCAGACTGATCGTTTTGCCGGCGGCCTGCGCCTGAACGTGATGGCTGTCTGGGACCTGGCCGGCGCGCGCGCACGTTACGGCCGACACCTGTCGGTGAAGACCCAGGAGTTGCGCGGCGGCACCACGCCGCTGGTCGATCTGGTGAAGACCTGGCCAGCGCGGCGGGTGGACAGCGAAGCCGGTGAGCTGGTGCAAGGCCTGGCGGTGCGCCTGAAGCTGCAGCGCGCCGGTGCGACGGCCGACCTCGACCTGGGTGAGTCTGCGCGCTTCTGGCCCAGCGACGAAGCGCTGCTGCGCTGGCGGCAGATTGCCGGGCCGGCCGAGGTGGTGTACGAGGCCGGGTAAACCTTTGTGACGGTGCCAACGCTGCACCGACCCGGGCCGTTGGAAGGGTCTGTTCCAACCCAGTGAGTGCCCCCATGAACGTTCGCCTCTTCCTGATTTCCGGCCTGGCTGCAGCACTGGCCGCCGGCACCACCGCCGCAGGTGCTGCCAACGTTGACGTCGGGGTGTCCATCGGCATCAGCCAGCCCGGTGTCTATGGCCGCATCGACATCGGCCGGTTCCCGCAGCCGCAGGTGGTCTATGCGCAGCCTGTCTATGTGGAACGTCCACGCGTGGTGGTGGTGCGGCCCGAACCGGTCTACATGTGGGTGCCACCCGGCCACCGCAAGAACTGGAAGCAGCACTGCCGGGCCTACGGTGCCTGCGGTGCGCCGGTTGTCTTTGTGCGCGACGACTGGTACGAGCACAACGTGCGCGCACACAGCCAAGACGATGACCGGGGCAAGGGCCATGGCAAGGGCCACGGCAACGGCCACGGCAAGGGAAAACACGGGCGCGACGACTGATTAGCATGCAGGGGTGCATGAAACACCCCTGACCGGGCTCATCCTCTCTGGCGGCGGTGCCCGCGCGGCCTACCAGGTGGGCGTTTTGCAGGCGCTGTGCGCGCTGCGGCGCGAGGGGCAGCCGGCGGCGCGCAACAACCCCTTCGGTGTGATCTGCGGCACCTCGGCCGGGGCCTTGAATGCTGCTGCGCTGGCCTGCCACGCAGATGCGTTTGACGATGCCGTGGCGATGATCGGCGAGGTCTGGCGCGGTTTCAGCGCCGAACAGGTCTACCGGGCCGACGCCATCGGCGTGCTGCGCAGTGGCGCACAGTGGCTGAGCATGTTGTCGCTGGGGTGGGTGCTGGCGCGCTGGCGCAAGCTGCGCCCGCGCTCCCTGCTCGACAACACGCCGCTGGAGGGCCTGTTGCACCGCCTGGTGCCGTTGGAGCGCCTGCCGCAGATGCTGTCGCAGCGCCACTTGCAGGCGCTGGCGGTCAGCGCCTCCAGCTACACCAGCGGCGAACACGTCACATTCTTCGAGTCGGCGGCGTCGGCGCCGAGCTATGCCCGCTCGCAGCGCATCGCCGTGCCTTCCCGGCTGACCATCGCGCACCTGCTGGCGTCGTCGGCCATACCGTTTGTATTTCCGGCCCAGCGCCTGGTGCAGGGCGCGCAGACCGGCTGGTACGGCGACGGCTCCATGCGGCAGACGGCGCCCATCTCGCCGGCCATCCACCTGGGGGCGCAGCGGGTGCTGATCATCGGCGTTGGCCGCATGCAGGAGCCGGCGGGTCGGGTGGTGCGTGACGGCGGCTATCCCACAATCGCGCAGATCGGCGGCCATGCCATGTCCAGCATCTTTCTGGACGGGCTGTCGGTGGACGTGGAGCGCCTGCAACGCATCAACCGCACGCTGGACCTGCTGACACCCGAGCAGCGCTTGGCCACGCCGTTGATGCCCGTGCAGGCCCTGGTGATTGCGCCCAGCCAGCGCATCGACGACATCGCCGCGCGCCACCAGCAGCAGCTGCCGCGGCCGGTGCGTGCGCTGCTGCGCGGGGTCGGCAGCAGCAGCACGGCTGGCGACATGCGTGGCGCCGCCTTTGCCAGCTACCTGCTCTTTGAGGCGCCGTTCACACGGGAACTGATGGCCCTCGGCGAAGCCGATACCCGTGCCCGGCGCGGCGAAGTGCTGGCATTCTTCGGCTGGCACTGAAGCCCTCCGTTCATGAGTCCGCCTGTTCCCAGCCTCGAACGCAAGTTGCCCCCCGGCCGCGAGGCCATGCGTTGGCTGGTGCTGGCCAACGTCGGTGTGCTGGTGTTGATCATGGTGCTGCTGGTGAGCACGCTGATCGCCAGCCGTGCGGCCCACCGCCAGCGGGCCTTCGACGCCGTGGACAGCCTGGCGCGCGGCCTGGAACGCAACATCGAAGCCGAACTCGCGCGGGTGGACTTTGCGCTGCGCCTGGCCGCGCTGGCCAGCGCCGAACCCGGCCACCCGCCGCCGGCGCAAGTCCTGGGCGATCTGCGCCGCCTGGTGCCGCAGGCCGAGAACCTGCGTGTGCTCGGTGACAGTGGTCTCGCGCCAGGCCAGCGGGCCGCCATGCAGGCGGCGGTGCCGGGCCGGCTCCAGGTTGCCGGCCTGCGCCAGGCGGGGCCGGGAGACCGCTGGGTGATCGATCTCCTGCAGCGCCTGGACCGGCCTGCGGGCCAGCCGGATGCCTGGGTTGCAGCCGAGCTGGACGTGCGCCAGTTCGAGCGCCTGTTCAGCGGCCTGGGCATGAGGGGGCAGAGCGCGGTCACGCTGCGCATGAGTGACATGGCACTGGTGGCCCGCCAGACCGATCCGCCCACGCCGCGCAGCGGCATTGGCTCCACCAACGTATCGGCGCAGTTGCATGCTGCGCTCGGCCGGGCGCCCCGCGAGGGCAATTTCCTGGCCACCACGGCCCTGGACGGCATCGAGCGTGCCAGCGCCTACCGCCGCGTGGGCGAGTTGCCGATGTTGGTGCTGGTGGGCATGGCCACCACCGACTACCTGGCCACCTGGCGCAACGAGGCCCGGCTCGCCGTGGGCCTGGCGATGCTGACCTTGGCCTTGCTGGCCGGTGCCTCGTGGTTGGCCTACCGCGCCTGGCAACGTGCCGACAGCAGCCGCATCGCGCTGGAGCGCGAGCGCGAGCGCCTGCATGCGCTGCTGCTGACGGCCAGCGACGGCCTGCACGTGCTGGACCGCAGTGGCCGGCTGGTGGAGTTCAGCGATTCCTTTGCCACCTTGCTGGGCCGCCCGCGCGCCGAACTGGAAGGCGTCCATGTGTCGGTCTGGGAAGCGCGCTACGCCCGCGAGCAGGTCGACCGTGTGCTGCGCAGCTTCCGCGTTGGCGAACGGCTGGACTTTTCCAGCGTCTACCGGCGGCCCGATGGCAGCCTGGTGCAGGTGGACGTGGCCGCCGTGGGGGTGCGCCTGGACGACCGCGACCTGTTCTACCTGGCCGCCCGTGACGTGACGGAAAAGAAGCGGTCGGTGGCCGCCTTGCAGGCCAGCGAGGCCTTCCTCGACCGCACCGGCCGCATCGCCGGGGTGGGCGGCTGGGACCTGGACCTGGTCTCCGGCCGCATCCGCCTGACCGCGCAGGCGCTGCGCCTGCTCGATCTGCAGGACCAGCCGGCGGACCGTGCACTGACGCTGCGCCGTTGCCTGCGCCTGTTTTTGTATGCCGACCGCCAGCGCCTGGCCCATGCGCTGGCGCGGGCCCGGCTGGACGGCCATCCCTGGGACCTGGAGCTGCCAGCCAATACACCACGCGGCCGAACACTGTGGCTGCGTTGTTTTGGTGAGCCGGTGGCCGAGGGCGGGCAGGCGGTGCGCATGATCGGCGCGCTGCAGGACGTCAGCGAACGCCGTGCACGCACCGCCGAGCTGCGGCGCGAGCAGGCGCTGCGGGCCGAACTGGAGAACCAGGGGCGAGAGCAGGCGCGCATGCTGCGCGAACGCAGCGAGATGCTGGACGTGATGGCCCACGAGGTGCGCCAGCCGCTGAACAACGCGTCGGCGGCCATGCAGAGCGCCGTGGCGGCGTTGAAGGACGTGGGCGAGGCCGTGGCCACACCGCGGCTGGCGCGGGCGCAGAACGTGTTGGGCCAGGTGATGGCCCGCATCGACAACACCCTGGCCGTGGCCGCACTGCTGGCCCGCCCCGGCCCCATCGAGCGCGAGGACACCGACATCGCCACCCTGGTGGCCGTGGCCATCACCGACATGTCACCGGCCGACCGCGACCGTGTCAAGGTGCGGCGGGAAACCACGGCGCGCACCGCGGCCATGGACATGAGCCTGATGCGGCTGGCGTTGCGCAACCTGCTGTCCAACGCGTTGAAGTACAGCCCGCCGGGTTCACCGGTCCTGCTGCGCCTGGCCGATTCCGAAGAGCCGCTGGGCCTGGTGATGGACGTGATCGACCAGGGCGCTGGCGTCGAGCCGCAGCTGCAGGGGCGCTTGTTTGAACGCGGGGCGCGTGGCCAGGGCCATGCCCCGGGCACCGGCCACGGCCTGGGCCTGTACATCGTGCGCCGCGTGATGGAACTGCACGGTGGCCAGGTGCAGCTGCTGAGCACCGGCGCCCAAGGCACGACGATGCGGCTGCTGGTGGCCGATGCGCCCGATGACTGACCGGGGGGGTGCTGGCAGCCAGTGCTCAGGCCGTGCGCAGTGGCGCGCGGAACACGTAGCCAACGCGCGAGCGCGACTGCAGCGGCACCAGCGCCGGCGTGGCCCGTTCGATGCGGCGGCGCAGGCGGTAGATGGTGGCGTTCAGGCCGTCGGCGGTTTCAGTCTCGGGCTCGCGGCCCAGCTTCTGGCGCAGGGTTTCACGGCTCACCACCTCGCCATCGGCTTCCAGGAAACACTCCAGCATCGACAGGTCGGCGTCGCTCAGGTCCACCTTCGCGCCATCGGGCGCGATGAGCTGGCGGGCGCGTTGGTCGAGCTTCCAGACGGTCTGGGCGGCGCTCGAGGCTTCGATGCGGCGCTGCACTGCCTGGATGGCCAGTGCGACCTGTTCAAACTGCACCGGTTTGGCCAGGTACATGTCGGCCCCGGCCGTGATGACCTGGCGGAAGACCTCGGGCGCCAGCCGGCCGGACACCACCAGCAGGCCGGCATCGGTGCGGCGGCGCAGCACCTTGATCAACTCGGCGCCGTCCACGCCGGGCAGCATCAGGTCGAGCACGTAGAAGTTGTAGCCGTACGGATCGTGGTGGGCCAGCAGATCGTTGCTGTCCGGGAACACATCCACACGCGCTTGCCGCTCGCGCAGGTATTGGGCGAGGAACTCGGTGTATTCGGGGTCGTCGTCGACGAGCGCAACGTGCAGGTTCAAATTGGCCGTGACGGAAGGTTCGAGCAAACTTTGCATGACTCGCATTCAAACACAGCCTGCGAGACCCTTGAACCCTGAACAAAGCGGGTTGAACGGCTTTGTCGGTCAAATCAACATCACTTCTGATGACAACGCGCAACTATCGTCGTCAATTCAAGGCCGGGCCCGGTGCTGCGGGTGGGGTGGCACCCGCAGCACGGCTTCATTTGGCGGCTGGCTTGTAGGCCGCGGTGCCAACGGTCAGGCCACCCTGGCTGAGCTTGGCGGCATTGCCTTCGCCGAGGCCGCGCACACGCTGGATCAGGTCGGCCCAGTCCTTGAAGGCCGACTTCTGACGCTCGGCCATCACGCGGGTGGCCAGTGCGGTGCCCACACCGGGCAGGGCCTCGAGTTCGGCCTGGCTGGCCTTGTTGACATCCACAGCGGCGAAGGCACCGATCGACAGGGTGGTCAGCAGGGCGGCGAGGAAAGTACGGAACATGGCAATCTCCTGGTTGAGGACCCGAAACACCTTGTCCCGGGCTGATGGCCATTGTTCGAGCCGGACCGCGGCCGCACCATCGCCACGCGGCGGGCCACCGGGCAGGGGCCCCCGTTGGGGGGGCGGCCGTTCAGCGGCTCATTGCTGTTCCAGCAGGCGTGGCGGGTAGGTGTCCCAACCCTGGCAGCCGGGGCATTGCCAGAAGTAGTGGTGGGCTTCAAAACCACACGCGGCGCAGCGGTAGCGTTGCAAGGGCCGCGCGGCGCGCTGCACGGCGTTGTGCAGGCGCTCGCGGGTGTCGGCCTGCCATTGGCTGCTGTCCAGCGCCAGCACGGCTGCTGCCGCGCCCAGGCTGGGTTGCTGCACCAGGTGGGCCAGGCGCCGTGCCGGCCCGCCGTGGCCCCCCGACGAGGGGGTGTCCAGGCGGTCCAGGGCCTGCAGCAGTTCCAGCCGGGGTTCTTCGGCGTAGGCCGAGGCCAGGGTGGCACGCGCCGCCTCGTCTTCGCCCACCGCCTGCGCCGCCTGTGCGTAGGCATCGGCCACCAGTGCAAACAGAGCGGCGCTGCGCTGGCGCAGGGCCAGCCAGGCGGCCAGCGCTTCCGTCGGCCGGCCGGCGGTGGCCGCCCGCTGGCCGGCCACGAGCAGGGGCCGCGGTGCATCCGGCGCTGCGGCCCGGGCGGCGGCCAGCGCCGCATCGGCCTGCTCGGTCTGGCCGGCGGCGTCGGCTTCCAGCGCACGTTCACAGTGGTAGTGCGCGATGCGGATGGCAAACGAGCCGCCACCCCGGCGCTCGAGCTCGGTGGCCGTGTCGGCGGCCTGCCGCCAGTCGCGTGATCGTTCGAACAGCGACAGCAGGGCCAGCCGGGCTTCGGTGTCGTACGCCGTCTCCAGCAGCGCGCGCCAGGCGGCTTCGGCGCGGTCGAAGAGGCCGGCCTTGGCAAAGTCCTGCGCCAGTGCGTGCTGGGCGCGCTGGCGTTCCGGCAGCTTCAGGTCGGCGCGCGACAACAGATGCTGGTGCACCCGCACCGCACGTTCAAACTCGCCCCGGCGGCGGAACAGGTTGCCCAGCGCAAAGTGCAGTTCGGTGGTGTCCGGGTCGTGTTGCACGGCTTCGATGAAGGCGTCGATGGCCTTGTCCTGCTGTTCGTTCAACAGCAGGTTCAGGCCTTCGAAGTAGGCCCGTGGCGCGTCACGCCGGTCGCGGCGCAGCTGGCGCAGGTCCAGGCGTGACGCCAGCCAGCCCAGCACGAAGGCGGTGGGCAGGCCGATCAGCAGCCACTGCACGTCAAATTCCATCGCGGGTGCTCAGGTTGGCGTCACAGCACTTCGCGCGGAGGCTCGACACCGAAGCCGCTGGCCGGCCCGGCGCTGGCCGGGGCTGTCGCCGGGCCGGCCACAGGGGCCACCTGTGCCTGACGCGCCACCCGGCGTTGCCGCCACCAGCTGGGCACCATGGCCAGCACGCCGATGGCGCAGCCCAGCGCAAACGCGATCAGCACCACGATGACCAGCGGTGCCGTCCAATCGACGCCGAAGAACCAGTGCACGACCACGGCCTGCTGGTTGTTCAGCGCAAAGGCGAACAGCGCAAAGAAGACAAAGACCCGCAGGGGCCAGACGATGAATCGCATGCTGCGCGGATTGTAGGAGCGCCCATAAAAAGGGGGCCCGAAGGCCCCTGGTGCATGGCGTTGCCGTGCGGTGTCAATCGCGGTCGGCCACGGCGCCCGAAGGTGCCGGGGCCTGCGCATCCACCGCCTCGCGCAGGGCCTTGCCCGGCTTGAAGTGCGGCACCAGCTTCTCGGGGATCGTGACCTGCTCGCCGCTGCGGGGATTGCGCCCCACACGCGGCGGCCGGCGGTTGATCGAAAAACTGCCGAAGCCGCGGATCTCGATGCGGTGCCCACGCGCGAGCGCGTCGGACATCGCATCCAGGATCGTCTTCACCGCGAACTCGGTGTCGCGCTGCGTCAGCTGGCCGAAACGTTCGGCCAGCTTGTTCACGAGATCGGATCGCGTCATGCCGCTTGGAAGCGTTTACTCGCGGTTGTCCAGCTTGGCGCGCAGCAAGGCGCCCAGGCTGGTGGTGCCGGCGGTTTCACGGTCGTTGCTCTGGTTCAGGCGCTGCATGGCTTCCTGCTGCTCGACGTTGTCCTTGGCCTTGATCGAGAGCTGGATGTTGCGCGTCTTGCGGTCGATGTTGATGATCATGACCTCGACATCGTCGCCTTCCTTCAGCACGTTGCGCGCGTCTTCCACGCGGTCACGGCCGATTTCAGAGGCGCGCAGGTAACCCATCACGTCTTCGTTCAGCTGCACTTCGGCGCCACGCGGGTCCACCGTCTTGACCTTGCCGTTGACCACGGCACCGCGGTCGTTCAGCGTGGTGAAGCTGGTGAACGGGTCGGTGTCGAGCTGCTTGATGCCCAGGCTGATGCGCTCGCGCTCCACATCCACGGCCAGCACGATGGCGTCGACTTCCTGGCCCTTCTTGTAGTTGCGCACCGCGCTCTCGCCCGGCTCGTGCCAGGACAGGTCGGACAGGTGCACCAGGCCGTCGATGCCGGAAGCCAGGCCGATGAAGACGCCGAAGTCGGTGATCGACTTGACCGGGCCCTTGACGCGGTCGCCACGCTTGACGTTGGACGCGAACTCTTCCCAGGGGTTGGGCATGCACTGCTTCATGCCCAGGCTGATGCGGCGCTTGTCCTCGTCGATCTCGAGCACCATGACCTCGACCTCGTCGCCCAGCGAAACGGCCTTGGCCGGGGCGACGTTTTTGTTGGTCCAGTCCATTTCGGAGACGTGCACCAGGCCTTCGATGCCGGGTTCGATCTCGACGAAGGCGCCGTAGTCGGCGATGTTCGTGACCTTGCCGAACAGGCGCGTGCCCGTCGGGTAGCGGCGGGCCACGCCCATCCACGGGTCGTCGCCCAGCTGCTTGATGCCCAGGCTGACGCGGCTCTTCTCGGCGTCGAACTTCAGGACCTTGGCGGTCAGTTCCTGACCGACCGTGACCACCTCGCTCGGATGGCGCACACGGCGCCAGGCCATGTCGGTGATGTGCAGCAGGCCGTCGATGCCGCCCAGGTCCACGAACGCACCGTATTCGGTGATGTTCTTGACCACGCCGTTGACGATGGCGCCTTCACGCAGGGTTTCCAGCAGCTTGGCGCGTTCTTCGCCCATCGAAGCCTCAACCACAGCGCGGCGCGACAACACGACGTTGTTGCGCTTGCGGTCGAGCTTGATGACCTTGAACTCCATGGTCTTGCCCTCGTAGGGCGACATGTCCTTGACCGGGCGCGTGTCGAGCAGCGAGCCGGGCAGGAAGGCACGGATGCCGTTGACCAGCACGGTCAGGCCGCCCTTGACCTTGCCGGAGACGGTGCCGGTGACGAACTCGCCGGAGTCCAGCGCGTTTTCCAGCGCCATCCACGAGGCCAGGCGCTTGGCCTTGTCGCGCGACAGGATGGTGTCGCCGTAGCCGTTTTCGACCGCCTCGACAGCGACGGAGACGAAGTCGCCGACCTGCACTTCGAGTTCACCCTGGTCGTTCTTGAACTCTTCGACCGGGATGTAGGCCTCGCTCTTGAGGCCGGCATTCACCACCACGTGGTTGAAGTCGATGCGGACCACCTCGGCGGAGATGACCTCGCCGACGCGCATGTCGGCGGACTTCAGGGATTCTTCGAACAGGGCGGCAAAAGACTCGCCGCCGCCGAACGTGGTGGCAGATTGGGTTTGGGGCATCGTGTTTCCTGGACCCGGCACGCGAGAGGCTTCAGAGCTTCAGGGCGGCGGGCGGTGTGTGCAACAGCCGTTGCGGGGTTAGGTTTCAGATCACACCACGCGGAGAGCGTGGTGCACCGGCTTCTTCAGCCCTTTGCCGCAGCGGATGCCGCTGCAAAAGGCCTGCGCTCGGCCCACCAAGCCAGCACCCTTTCGACCGATTCTTCGACCGTGAGTGCGGAGTTGTCGAGCCGCATCGCATCCTCGGCCGGCTTGAGAGGCGCCACCACGCGGGAACTGTCCCGCAGGTCGCGCGCTTCCAAATCAGCGCGAAGACTGTCGATATTAGATGAAATTCCCTTCGAAATCAACTGCTTATGCCGCCTGGTGGCACGCTCCGCGGCGCTGGCTGTGAGGAAGACCTTGAGTGCGGCGTCGGGGAAGACCACGGTGCCCATGTCGCGCCCGTCGGCCACCAGGCCCGGCGCGCGGCGGAAGGCCAGTTGCAGCCCGTGCAGGGCCGTGCGCACTGCCGGCAGGGCCGACACCCGAGAGGCCAGCATGCCGGCCTGCTCGGCCCGCAAGGCATCCGTCACGTCGTGCCCACGCAGCCAGGTGCGGCCGTCTGCAAACCGCAGGTCCAGCGTCGCGGCCAGGCGGGCCACGGCTGTTTCGTCGTCGGGCGAGACCCCGTCTTCCAGCGCCGCCAGGCCGGCCGCGCGGTAGAGCGCGCCGGAATCCAGCAGTTCGTAGCCCAGGCGCTGCGCCAACTCGGCCGCCAGCGTGCCTTTGCCGGACGCGGTGGGGCCGTCCACCGTGATCACCGGCACGTCCTCCGGCAGTGCGTGGGCCACGCCGAACAGGGCGTCGAAGTACCCCGGGAAGGTCTTGGCCACGCAGTGCGGGTCGAGGATGCGCACCGGCACGCGCGCCGGGTTGCAGGCCGCGAGCGACAGGCACATCGCCATGCGGTGGTCGTCGTAGGTGTGGATGGCCGCCGTTCGCCAGGCGGTGGGCGGTGTCACCTCGATGAAGTCGGCACCTTCCGTCACCGTGGCGCCCACGGCGCGCAATTCGGCCGCCATCGCGGCGATGCGGTCGGTTTCCTTGACGCGCCAGCTGGCGATGTTGTCCAGCCGCGTCGTGCCGTCGGCGTACAGCGCCATCACGGCCAGCGTCATCGCGGCGTCGGGGATGTGGTTGCAGTCCAGCGTGATGGCCCGCAGCGGCCAGGCGCCGCGGTGCACGGCCAGCCAGCCCGGCCCGCCGCTGACCTGGGCGCCCATGGCCTGCGCCGCCTCGACGAAGCGGATGTCGCCCTGGATCGAGTCCAGCCCCACGCCTTCGATGCGCAACGGTGCGCCACCGTGGGCGGCGATGGCGCCCAGCGCGATGAAGTAGGAGGCCGATGAGGCATCGCCTTCCACGTGGATGTGGCCGGGCGTGCGGTAGCGGCTGCCGGCGGGGATGGTGAAACGGGCCCAGCCCTCGCGCTGCACCGTGATGCCAAAACGCGCCAGCAGGTTCAGCGTGATCTGGATGTACGGCTTGGAGATGAGTTCACCGTCCACGGCGATCACCACGTCGTGCTCGCCGGCCACCAGCGGCAGCGCCAGCAGCAGCGCGGTCAGGAACTGGCTGGACACATCGCCGCGCACATGGATGGCCCGGTCGGTGGCCAGCCGGCCGCCCGCCTCGCCGCGCAGGCGCAGCGGCGGGTAGCCGGGGGTGCCCAGGTCGTCGATGGTGCAGCCCAGCGGGCGCAGCGCTTCCACCAGGTCGCCGATCGGGCGCTCGTGCATGCGGGCCACGCCGGACAGCTCGAAACGGCCGCCCTGCGTGGCCGCCAGCACCGCCAGTGCAGCGGTGAGTGGGCGCATCGCGGTGCCAGCATTGCCCAGGAAAAGCTGCGCTTCGTGCACCGGTAGCCGGCCGCTCAGGCCGGTGATCTGCAACGTGGCACCGTCCCGTACCAGACCGCAGCCGAGTGCACGCAGCGCGTCCAGCATCACCCGCGTGTCGTCGGAATCCAGCAGGTCGTGCACAACCGTCGTGCCTTCGGCCAGGCCGGCCAACAACAGCACGCGGTTGGAGATGCTCTTCGAGCCCGGCAGGCGCACCGTGCCCGAGGCCCCTGCCAACGGGGGCAGGTCCAGGAAGGGCAGGGCCATCATGCGCCGCCGCGTGCCGGCCCGCGGGTGCCGCCCAGCTGCCAGCCGGCGCGGCCCTCGGAGGCGGTGCGGATCAGGTCCTCCAGCGCGTCGCTGTTGCCGGACTTGATCACCAGCTCCAGCGCATCCAGCGTGTGGCGGAAACGTTGCGACTGTTTGAGCAGCTCTTCGCGGTTGGCGATCAGGATGTCGCGCCAGATCGCGGGGTCGCTGGCCGCAATGCGCGTGAAGTCACGGAAGCCCGGGCCGGCCAGTGACAGGAAGTCGCGCCCGGCTGGCTGGTGCGTGACAGCACTGAAATACGCAAACGCCAGCAGGTGCGGCAAGTGACTGACGGCCGCGAACGCCGCGTCGTGGTTCTCAGGCGACATCTTCAGCACCTGCGAGCCGATGGCCGACCAGACATCGGTGGCCTTCTGCACCAGCTCGAGGGTGGTCTGCGGCAGCGGCGTCAGGATGACCTGGCGGCCGGTGTACAGCGCTGCGTCGGCATGCTGGATGCCCGAGACCTCCTTGCCGGCGATCGGGTGCGCGGGCACGAAGCTGGGGATGCGCTCGCGCAGCACACGGCGTGCGGCGTCGACCACGTCGCGTTTGGTGCTGCCCACGTCCATGAACAGCACGCCGGGCTCCACCAGGTGCCGGATGGCCTTGAAGGTGCCTTCGGTGGCCGCCACCGGCACCGCCAGCAGCACGATGTCGGAGCCCGACACCGCCAGCAGCGCCGACTCGGCGGCCACGTCGATGATGCCGAGCTTCTTCGCACGCTCCGTCGTCGAGGGCGACTTGCTGTAGCCGATCACCCGCTTGACGAGGCCGTTGCGTTTGAGGGCGAGCGCAAACGAGCCGCCCATCAGGCCACAACCGATGACACCGAGCTGGTTGAACATGGGTACTTCCGTCAGCCTCGGTTCAGTGCACGTCGACAGGGTAGGCGCCCAGCACCTTGAAGAAGGCGCAGGCTTCCCGCAGCGCCGCCAGGGCGGCGCCCACGTGCGGCTCGTCGGGGTGGCCTTCGAGGTCGATGTAGAAGTAGTACTCCCACTGGC
>JADMJD010000233.1 GCA_018780805.1 Rubrivivax sp.
TGTTGTCGACCGGGATGTCGAAGAAGCCCTGGATCTGGTCGGCGTGCAGGTCCATCGTCAGCACACGCTCGACGCCGACGGTTTCCAGCAGGTTGGCCACCACCTTGGCGCTGATGGGCACCCGGGTGCTGCGCGGCCGGCGGTCCTGGCGGGCGTAACCGAAGTAGGGGATCACCGCCGTGATGCGGCGTGCGCTGGCACGCTTGAGCGCATCGGCCATGATCAGCAGCTCCATCAGGTTCTCGTTCGTCGGGGTGCAGGTGGGCTGCACGACGAAGACGTCCCGGGCGCGCACGTTCTGGCGGATCTCGACGGTGACCTCGCCGTCGGAGAAACGTCCGACGGCGGCCTTGCCGAGCTCCACGCCCAGGTGGCCGGCCATCTCTTGGGCGAGCGCCGGGTTGGCGTTGCCGGTGAAGAGCACGGTGTTGAAGAGCACGCTGGGACTCCGAGAAACCGGATGTGGATGCCGATCAGGGCAGAAAATTTTGGCAGGGGAGGAAGGACTCGAACCCTCGCATGTCGGAATCAAAATCCGATGCCTTGACCAACTTGGCGACTCCCCTACACCGGAGCCGGCTGACGCCGACACCTTGCAACCTGTCTAGCCGGCCCAGCCCACCAAAGGGTGCTGTGCCAGGCTCCGACACATCCGCGCTTCCCATCCCGGCGCCAACTTCTGCGCCGACATTTCTGCCGGCGTCATCACCGTGGGAACCTCGTCCATGCCGGCTCTCGCGAACACCGCGCTGCCCGAGCCTGTCATGCGGCTGTTGCCGAACAGGTCTTCGAGCCACCGGGCGGCTTGCGCCACCTCGGGGCACCGGTCTTCGGCGGGCGGCTGCAGGTCGTTCCGACCCCATCCGCTGCTCCAGGCCAGCATGCGCTGTGCGTCATCGAGAGAGCCTTCCACTATAACAGGTTCCGTGTCGCGTGTCAGCCCGGGGTGGGCGAAGATCTGTGCGGTGGGCAAGGATGCGGCCGGTTTGAGCACGGCGTACCACTGCACCGGCAGCGTGATGGGTTGCAGCCGTTCGCCGATGCCTTCAACGAATGCGTTGTGGCCGCCAATGAAAAACGGCACGTCGGCGCCCAGGCGTGCGCCCAGCGGCAGCAGGCGTTCGCGTGGCCAGTGCAGGCCCCAGAGCTGGTTCAGGCCCAGCAGCGTGGTGGCGGCATCGGAGCTGCCGCCGCCCATGCCGGCACCCGAGGGCACGCGCTTGAGGATGTGGATGTCCGCGCCCCAGGTGCTGCCACTCTCGGCTTGCAGCAAACGCGCGGCGCGCAGGCACAGGTCGTCGGCCGGCAGCGGCGGGCCCAGGTCGTGGCGCTGCAGTTGACCATCGGCGCGGCGTTCCAGGTGCAGCGTGTCGCACCAGTCGATCAGCACAAAGGGCGACTGCAGCAGGTGGTAACCGTCGGCGCGGCGGCCGAGGATGTGCAGGAACAGGTTCAGCTTGGCCGGGGCCGGCAGGTCGTGCAGCGCGAGTAGCGCCATCAGGGGGTCTCCAGTCGGATGCGCAGGCTCACGGCGGGGGCCTGGGCACGGGTGGCGGTGATGAAACCTTCAGCGCGTCGGCTCAGGTCCAGCGTCCAGCCCAATTGTTCAAAGCCGGAGGCGCCAGCCTGCGTCGTGGCGCCTGGCCAGGGGCGGCCTTGCAGCCAGTCGGGCAGGGCCTGCAGCGGCAGCGATTCACCCAGCGCCTCCTGCGCCAGCGCCGCCAGGCTGTTGAAACGTTGTTCGCCCTGGCCGGCCACCAGCACCACTTCCTGGGGCGACCAGCGGGCCGACGCGATCTGCGGGCCCAGGGGGGTGGACAGCCGCAGTTCGCCGGCCTCGGCCGTGCCACGCAGATCGAAGCTGGCATTGAAGCCACGCGCCGGCTGGCCGTCCGATGCCGCCACTTGCAGCGAGAGCCGGCCTGAGATCGGCTGCTCCGTGTTGGGCACCGTGGCGCAGCCGGCCACAGCCGCCAGCAGCAGCGCCGCGCCGGCGCGGCGCCAGGTGCAGATCACAAACCGACCTGCAACCGGGCCAGTGTTTCGCGCAGGACTTCGTTGCCGTCGTCGCGGGCCCGGGCCTGGCGCCAGATGCGGCGGGCTTCGTCGTGTTGCCCCTTGGCCCACAGCACCTCGCCCAGGTGGGCGCCAATCTCGGTGTCCGGGCGCGAGGTCCAGGCGCGGCGCAGCAGGCGCTCGGCTTCGTCCAGGTTGCCCAGCCGGTATTCCACCCAGCCCAGGCTGTCGGTGATGAAGGGGTCGCCAGGCATCAGCTCCAGCGCACGTTGCACCAGTTCGCGGGCTTCAGGCAGACGCTGGGAACGGTCCGCGAGCGAATAGCCGAGTGCGTTGTGCGCGTGGCCATGGTCGGGCTTGAGCGCGATGACACGGCGCAGGAGCCGTTCCATGTCGTCCAGGCGGTTGACCTTCTCGGCCATCATGGCCTGTTCGTACAGCAGGTCCAGGTCGTCGGGGAAACGTTGGTTGGCGGTTTCAAAGACCTCGTAAGCGCCTTGCCAGCGCTTGATGTCGCGCAGCAGCTGCGCTTCTGCCACCAGCTTGGCACGTGCATCGCCCGGGCTGCGTTCGGGCACACGCCGCAAGGACGCGACGGCGCCCTCCACCTGGCCCTGGCGCGCCATCAGCGTGGCGCGGCGGGCTTGCACCTCCAGTGCACGCTGCGGGTCGTCGATGCGGTTGAGCCAGGTTTCTGCGCCGGCAAAGTCGCCACGCTGCTCGGCCGATTGCGCCAGCATCAACCAGGCCTGCACCAGGCCCTGGTCAGGTCGGGGGCTGTCGCTGGCTTCGTCCTCGGTGTCGCTTTGCAGCGGCAGGGCCTCGGCGGCCGGCTGGGCCTGGGCGAGTGCCACGTAGCGCTGCAAGGCCGTGTCGGCTTCGGCGAAATGGCGCAGTTCCAGGTGCAGGGCACCCAGCATCAGCCAGGGCGGGGCCTGATCGGGTTGGGCGCGGGTGGTGGTTTCCAGCTGTGCGATGGCCTCGGGGTAACGCTGGGCCGCCGTGAGCACTCGCGACCAGGCCAGGCGCAGCGCCGGTTCGGCCTTGGTGCCCGCGAGGTACATCGTGATCAGCTGTTCGGCCTCGGGTTTGGCCGTGCGCAGCTCCATCGCCAGCAGCACCGGGCCGGGTGCTTCGGCGTCGGCCGCCGCAGCCTGCCGCGCCAGGGCCAGCGCGCGGTCCGGCTCGCCCGCGGCCAGCCAGCTGCGACCACTGGCCACCACCGCTGCGGTGCGCGTGTCGGCGGGTGTCAGGTAGGGCGCGAGCACGGTGTCGAGCAAGGTGGCGGTCTGGCGCTTGTCGGTGGCGCGCTCGAAGAACCTGGGCAGGGCGGCGATCACACCGCTTCGCTCGGCGGCCGGGGTCTGCAGGATCAAGGCCGTCAGCGAGGGGCCGGCCTCCTGCAGCCGGTTCAGGGCGGTCAGCACCTGCAGTTCCAGGCGCAGCGCATCGGCGTCTTCGGGCCGGGCCTCGCGCCAGGCACGGGTGGTGGCCAGGGCCTCGTTGCCAGCACGTGATTGCAGCGCGATGTCCATCGCGCGGCGGAAGAGCACGGGGTCGGCCGTGCGCCGCGCGGCTTCCATGTAGACCTGGTAGGCGGTGCCGGGGTCGCCGTTGCGCAACTCCATCTCGCCGATCAGCAGCTGGTAGAACAACGGCGCATCCAGGGCCGTGCGGGTGGGTGGCTCACTGGCCACTGCCGTGCCGATGCCGGCCACCAGGGCCAGGGCCACGGCCGTCCGGCACCAGCGCTTGAACTCAGGCATCGCGCCCCCCTTCGATTCGAAATTCATTCTCACATAATGGTCCCATGCCGGAACTCCCTGAAGTTGAGGTCACCCGGCGCAGCCTGGAAGGCCCCTTGCAGGGCGCCGAGGTGCTGGCGCTGCAGATGGGCAAACCGCTGCGCTGGCCGCTGGGCCAGGCGCTGACGCACTTTCCGGGCCTGCGCCTGGGGCCTGTCAGCCGCCGTGGCAAGTACCTGTGGCTGCCCCTCGAGGGCCGGGCCGATGCCGGCGGCCTGCTGCTGCACCTGGGCATGTCGGGCTCGCTGGCCCTGCACGCCGGCACGGTGCCACCGGCCGGGCCGCACGACCACTTCGAACTGCACACCTCGCGTGGCACGCTGCGGCTCACCGACCCGCGGCGCTTTGGCGCGGTGGTCTGGTCGGCGGGGCAGGGGGTGGATCCGGCGCGCAAGCTGTTGGCGTCCTTGGGGCGGGAGCCGTTCGACGACGGCCTGACGCCGGAGTTCCTGCACACGCAGCTGAAGCGCCGCCGAGCGCCGATCAAGGTGGTGCTGCTCGCGGGCGACATCGTCGTCGGCGCCGGCAACATCTACGCCTGCGAGGCGCTTTTCGCAGCCGGCATCCACCCGGCCATGCGGGCCGACCGCATCAGCCGGCCACGCGCCGCGCGCCTGCTGGTCGCCGTGCGCGCCACGCTGGCCCGTGCGCTGGCGCTGGGCGGCACCACGCTGCGCGACTTCAAGGATGCCCATGGCATGGACGGCGCCTTCCAGCATGAAGCCGCCGTTTACGGCCGCGCCGGCCAGCCCTGCACGGTCTGCGGTACACCGGTCCGGCGCATGGTGCAGGGCCAGCGCGCCACCTACTGGTGCAACACCTGCCAGAAGCGCTGAGCCTGCGTGTGCGGCCCCGGAAGGGGCTGCACGGCTGGCGAAGGCCGGAGGGCGATTTCACGCCCGACGGCTGAGGCGGGCGCTGCGCTGTCCGTGACGGGCTGCGCAGCCTGTGGTGGCGCGGTGTCAGCAAGTGTTTCGCGCCTGTGACGCCGGGTTCGGCTGCGCTAGCATGGCCAAAACGCCGATGCAAAGCACTCTCGCCTCTCGCCTGGACAGCCAGGCCGCCTGGCGCGGTTCGCTCGACCGCAGCGTCAGCGCCTTCGCCCGCTTCCTGGCCGACCACGATCTGGTCGAGCCGGCGGACCGTTCGCGCCTGCAGGCTTTGCACCAGCGGCTGCTGGCCGACCGGCTGACGGTGGCCTTTGTGGCCGAGTTCTCGCGCGGCAAGTCCGAGCTGATCAACGCCATCTTTTTTGCCGACACCGGCCGGCGTGTGCTGCCGGCCACGCCGGGGCGCAACACGATGTGCCCGGTGGAGCTGTTTTTCGACGCCGAGCAGGCGCCCGGCCTGTCCTTGTTGCCCATCGAGACCCGGTTGCACGGCCTCTCGCTCGGCGAACTGCGCACGCGCGACGAACCCTGGCACCGTGTGCCGCTGGACCCGACCCAGCCCGACGCGCTGGCCAAGGCCTTGTCGGCGGTGACGCTGACGCAGCGGGTCTCGGTGGAAGACGCCGAACGGCTGGGCTTCTGGCATGCCGACCACCCGGATGACAACCCGCGCATCGAGGCCGACGGCACGGTGGAAGTGCCGGCGTGGCGCCACGCGCTGATCAACTACCCGCACCCGCTGCTGCAAAAGGGCCTGGTGGTCATCGACACCCCTGGCCTCAACGCCATCGGCGCCGAACCCGAGCTGACGCTGTCTCTGCTGCCGTCGGCACACGCCACGGTCTTCATCCTGGCGGCCGATGCCGGGGTCACGCGGTCTGACCTGTCCATCTGGCGCGAACACCTGGGCGGCAACGCGCTGGAGCGCTTCGTGGTGTTGAACAAGATCGACGCGCTGGTCGACCCGCTGCTGCCGCCGGCCGAGGTGCGTGCGCAGATCGAACGCCAGCGCCAACAGACCGCCGAAACGCTGCAGATGCCGGCAGAGCGGGTGTTCCCGTTGTCCGCACGCGAGGCCTTGTCGGCCCGGGTTTCGCACGACGCCGAGGCCTTGCAGCGCAGCCGCCTGCCCGAGCTGGAGGCGGCGCTGGCCAGCGAACTGCTGCCGCGCCAGAGCGAGTTGCTCGCGCAAGCCGCGGTGGAAACGCTGCGCCTGCTGCGCGAGGCCGGTGCCCGCCGCCTGGGCGACCGCCGGCGCCAGAACGCCGAGCAGATGCTGGAGCTGCGCGGTCTGCGCGGCAAGAGTGGCGGCAAGGTGCGGCTGATGCTGTCGCGGGTCGAGGCCGAGGCGGGTGACTTCGAGCGCTGCACTGCGCGCCTGGCCGCGCTGCGCGCCGTGCAGGCGCGCCAGCAGCGCGAGGCGCTGGGCAAACTCTCCAGCGAGGTGCTGCGCACCGAGGTGGCAGCCATGCAGGCGGCCGCCAGCACCTCGGTGCTGGGCTCGCGCAAACCCTTCGACCTGCTGTTTGATCGTCTGCGGGCCGGCGTGGTGGCGGCGGAAGCCCAGGCCGCCGAGATGCAGCGCATGCTGGAGGCCAGCTTCCGGCAGTTGAATGCCGAGTTCGGTTTTTCCTTCACGCTGGGCATCGCACCCGACCTGGCGCGCTACCGCGCCGAGCTGGACCTGATCGCGCAGAACTACAGCCGCTACGTCGGCTTTTCGCAGGCCTGGCGCCTGGCCGTGCCGGGCTTTGCCGAGCAGTTCCGGCGCCTGCTGCTGTCCAAGCTGCGGGTGGTGTTCGAAAACGCCGCTGGCGACATCGAACTCTGGAGCAAGGGCGCCACGGCGCAGGTGGACCTGCAGCTGCGGGAGCGCCGCAAGGCCTTCCAGCGCCGCCGCGAGGCCCTGGAGCGCATCCAGTCCGCCGCCGGTGAACTGGAGCAGCGCATCGGCGAGGTGGAAGCACAGGACCAGCACCTGCGCGACCTGCAGCAGCGCCTGGACCGCAGCGCCGCCGACACCGTGGCGATGGCGTTGGGTCTGCTCGCACCGCCCGCCGACCAGCAGGCCGCTGCGGCTTGAGCGGCGCCCCCGACCTGGCCACGCGGGTCATCGCGTGGCAGCGGCAGCACGGCCGCCAGGGCCTGCCCTGGCAAGGCAACCGCGACCCCTACCGCGTGTGGTTGTCCGAGGTGATGCTGCAGCAGACCCAGGTCAGCACGGTGCTGGACTACTACGCCCGATTCCTGGCGCGTTTCCCTGATGTGGCTGCGCTGGCCGCGGCGCCGCTGGACGACGTGCTCGGGCTCTGGAGCGGCCTGGGTTATTACAGCCGGGCGCGCAACCTGCACCGCTGCGCGCAGGCAGTGGTGGCCGAACATGGCGGCAGTTTCCCGTCCAGCGCCGCCGGCCTGGCCACCTTGCCCGGCATCGGGCGCTCCACCGCGGCGGCCATCGCGGCCTTCTGTTTTGGCGAGCGGGTGGCCATCCTCGATGGCAACGTCAAGCGCGTGTTGGGTCGCGCGCTGGGCTTTTCCGGTGACCTGGCCGAACAGCGGCAGGAACGTGCGCTGTGGCAACTGGCCGAAGGCCTGCTGCCGGCCCAGGGCGTGGCCGTCTACACCCAGGGACTGATGGACCTGGGCGCCACCGTGTGCCTGCAGCGCCGTCCGCAGTGCGACAACTGCCCGCTGCGCAGCGACTGCGTGGCCCTGGCCCAGGGCCGGCCCGAGGCCTACCCGGTGAAGACCCGCAAGCTCAAGCGCGGCCGGCGCCACAACGGCCTGTTGTGCCTGTGGCAGGGCGACAGCGTCTGGCTGCAGCAGCGCCCAGGCACCGGCGTCTGGGCCAGCCTGTGGAGCCTGCCGGAAGCGGCCGATGCCCAGGCCTGGGAAGACCAGTGTGCCGGCTGGCCCGGCGAGGGCGAACGCCTGCCGCCCTTTGTGCATGTGCTGACGCACCTGGACTGGACACTGGAGCCTTTTGTGTGGCGCCTGCCTGCAGGCGCTGCTGCGCCCGCGCTGCCGGGGCGGTGGTTCACGCGTGAAACTGCGTTGCAGATGGGCTTGCCCGCGCCGATCCGCAAGCTGATCAGCTGATCACTGCACCACCTGCTTGCCGCGCAGGTACTCGTCGACGATCTGCAGCCGCGCCGCCGGCGATTCCAGTGCCATCAGTTTCTGCTTGGCCGCCAGTGGGATGGGCAGGATCTCGCACCAGCGGTTGGCCACCCAGCCGGCATCGTCCAGCCGGAAGGGCTCCAGGAAGGGCAGGCTGTCCTGTGCCTTGAGCTTGGCGATGGCCTGGGCCAGCGCCTTCACGGTGGACAGCATCGCGGGCGTTGGCAGTTCGTGGTTGTCGTCATCCACTGGGTCCACGGCGGCCGTCCACAGCCCATCGGTCTGTTGCACCGGTGCGGCGGCCAGCGCAAATCGGCTGCCGCCGGTGCAGCGCACACGCAGGATGCCGGCTTGTTCGCTGTCCACCTCGTCCACATGGGCCAGCGTGCCCACGGGCTCCAGCTGCACCGCGCCGCGGCTGGTGTCGTGGCCTTGGCGCAGGCAGACCACGCCAAAGGGCTCGCGGCTGCGCAGGCAGCGCGTGATCAGATCGAGGTAGCGTGCCTCGAACACCTTCAGCCCCAGCAGCCCGCCCGGGAACAGCACCAGCTGCAGCGGGAACAGCGGCAGCGCCGTGCGGCCGTCAGTGGGCATGGCCGTCCAGCTCGCGGTGCCTCACCAGGGTGGTCACCATGCTGCGCAAGCGCAGGCCCAGGGTCTCGGCCATGTAGACCGAGCGGTGCTGGCCGCCGGTGCAGCCGATGCACACCGTCAGGTACGCGCGCTGGTCGGCGCTGAGCGCGGGCAGCCAGTGGCGCACGAAGTTCTCGATCTGCGCAAGCATCACACCCACCTCGGGCTGCGCCTCCAGGTACTGCGCCACGGCTTCGTCGCGCCCGGTCTGCGGGCGCAGCTCGCGGATGTAGAAGGGGTTGGGCAGCACCCTCACGTCGAACACGTAGTCGGCGTCCAGCGGCACGCCGTGTTTGAAGGCAAAGGACTCGAAGACCAGGGTCAGCGCCGAGCTGGGCACGCCGACCAGATCACGCACCCAGGTGCGCAGCTGGGCCGGGCGCAGCTGGCTGGTGTCGACCACGGTCGCGATCTCGCGCACACCCGAGAGCAGCTGGCGCTCCATCTCCAGCGCCTCGATCAAGGCACGCGAGAGTTCACCTTCCACCGCCGTCAGTGGGTGCGGGCGGCGCGTCTCCGAGAAGCGGCGCACCAGGGCGTCGGTGCTGGCGTCCAGGAACAACACGCGGATCTTCTGGCCTTCGTCGCGCAGCTGCGCCACCAGCGGCATCAGCTGCGGCAGCGACACCGCGGTGCGCACGTCCACCGCCACCGCCACGCGGCTGGTGAAACGCGCCTGCTCCAGGCGGATGAAATCGCGCAGCAGCTCGGGTGGCAGGTTGTCGACGCAGAAATAACCCGCGTCTTCCAGCGCATGCAGCGCCACCGATTTGCCCGAGCCCGAGATGCCGGTGACCAGCACCACCTCGGCGCCGCCTGCTGTGCCGGCCGCCGATGTCATCGCCGCTTTCCTTCGCCCAGCATCGCTTCGGCGTGGGCGCGGCTGGTGGCCGGCGCCAGGCGCTCGCCGCCCAGCATGCGGGCGATCTCGCTCACGCGGGCTTCGCCGCTCACCGGCTGCACATCGCTGACGGTGCTGCGGCCCTGCAGCGCCTTGCGCACGACGAAGTGCGCATCGGCACAGGCCGCCACCTGGGCCAGGTGCGTGACGGCAAACACCTGCGTGCGCGCGCCCAGCTGTTTCATCAGGCGGCCCACGCTGTCGGCCACACTGCCGCCGACACCGGCGTCGATCTCGTCGAACATCAGCGTGGCGGTGCTCTCGCCTTGTGCCGCAGTGACGGCGATGGCCAGCGCCAGGCGCGAGAGTTCACCGCCCGAGGCCACCTTGGCCAGCGGCCGCGGCGTGCTGCCGGCGTGGCCGGCCACCCGCAGCTCCACCGTCTCCAGGCCATGGGCCTGGGCTTTGTCTTCGGGCACCAGGGCCACCTCGAACCGACCGCCGTCCATGCCCAGCTGCTGCATCGCGGTGCTGACGGCGCTGCCCAGCACCGGCGCGGCCTTGCGCCGCAGGCGCGAGATGCGCTGGGCCTCGGTGCGCCAGCTGCCTTCTGCGGCCGTGGCCTGTTGTTCCAGCGCGGCCAGGTCGGTGGCGGCGTCCAGCGCGGCCAGCTCGGCCTGCCAGCCGCTCAGCAGCGCCGGCAGCTCCGCCGGCGGGCGGCGGTAGCGGCGCGCCAGTGCCAGCCAGGCCGACAGCCGCGCATCCAGCTCGGCCAGGCGGCCGGGGTCGGGCTCGGCATGGCGCAGGTAGGCTTGCAGCGTGTGCGCGGCGTCTTCGATCTGCGCCTGCGCGCTGCGCAGCACCTCCACCACCGGCGCCAGCGTGGCATCGAACCGGGCCACGTCGTCCAGCGTGTCGGCGGCGCGGCCCGTCAAGCCGTCGGCTGAAGGTTCTGCGTCGGCCAGCGCGTCCAGCGCGCTGCGGGCGGCATCCACCAGCGCCTGCCCGTTGGCCAGGCGCTGGTGTTCGGCTTCCAGCTCGGCCCATTCACCTTCGGCCGGCGCCAGCTTGGCCAGCTCGCCGATCTGCCAGGCCAGGCGTTCACGTTCACGCGCCAGGCTGTCCTGCTGCGCGCGGGCCGCGTCCAGCGCGGCCAGGCGTTCGCGCCAGCGCGCCCAGGCGCCGGCCAGTGCGCTGCCGTCTATGCCGGCTTCGGCGTCCAGCAGCGCGCGCACCGCGGCCGGCCGTGTGAGGCTTTGCCAGGCGTGCTGGCCGTGGATGTCCACCAGCGCATCGGCCGCTTCGCGCAGCTGCGCCACGGTGGCGGCGCTGCCGTTGATCCAGGCGCGGCTCTTGCCCTGTGCATCGACGCTGCGGCGCAGCAACAACCTGCCATCGTCGCTGTGGAAACCGGCGTCGTCCAGCCAGGTGGCCAGTGCGGTCGGGCTGTCGAATTCCGCGCTCACCTCGGCCCGCGCCGCACCTTCACGCACCAGCGCCGCATCGGCACGTGCACCCAGCGCCAGCTGCAGCGCATCGATCAGGATGGACTTGCCGGCGCCGGTTTCACCCGTCAGCACGGTGAAGCCGGGGCCGAACTCCAGCTCGAGTTCGGTGACGATGACGACGTCGCGCAAGGCCAGTCTTCTGAGCATGTCAGACGACCCCCTCGTACCAGCGCAACTTGCGGCGCAGCGTCGCGTAGTAGCTCCAGCCTCGTGGATGCAGAAACCGCACCTTGTGCGCCGAGCGCTGCACACGCACCTGGTCGCCCGGCAGCAGGTTGGCCACGTTGTGCATGTCGAAGCTGGCCGAGACCTCCTTGCCCTGCACGATGCCGATGCGCACCTCGCCCGCGTCGGGCAACACGATGGGCCGGTTGGACAAGGTGTGCGACGCGATCGGCACCACCACCCAGCCTGCGATGCCCGGGTGCAGGATGGGCCCGCCGGCCGACAGCGCATAGGCCGTGGAGCCGGTGGGTGACGCGATGATCAAACCATCGGCGCGGATGTTGGCCACGAAATCGTCGCCCACGTCCACCCGCAGCTCCACCATGCTGGCGGTGGCGCCGCGGCTGACCACCACGTCGTTTAGCGACAGGCCTTGCGAGATGCGTTCACCGTCGCGCCAGACCACCCCTTCCAGCATGCTGCGGTGTTCTTCTTCGTAGTCGCCGCCGATCATCGGGCCGAGCGCATCGCGCCAGTGGTTGGCGGCGATGTCGGTGATGAAACCCAGCCGGCCCTGGTTGATGCCCACCAGCGGCAGGTTGTAGCGCGCCACTTCACGGGCGATGCCCAGCATCGTGCCGTCGCCGCCCACCACCACGGCCAGGTCGCAGCTGACGCCCATGGCGCCGGGGGCCAGCACGTCGTATTCAGTGACGCCGGTGGCCAGCGCGGTCTCGCGTTCGAAGGACACGTCCAGGCCCTGCGCGATCAGGAACTGCGCAATCTCTTCCAGCAGCGGGCGGATGCCGCGCGCCTGGTACTTGCCCACGATGGCAGCGTGTCGAAAGCGGCTCGGCATGCGTTGGATTACACCATAGGGCCCCCGGCGCCCAGCCCCCACGCCCAAGGCCGTCACTACAATGAAAACCATGCTGGACGACCGTGCCAAGACCCTGCTGAAAGCCCTGGTGGAGCGCTACATCGCCGACGGGCAACCGGTGGGCTCGCGCACGCTGTCACGGGCCTCGGGGCTGGACCTGTCACCCGCCACCATCCGCAACGTGATGGCCGACCTGGAAGACCTGGGCCTGATCGCCAGCCCGCACACCAGCGCCGGCCGCATCCCCACCGCACGCGGTTACCGGCTGTTCGTCGACACCATGTTGACGGCGCGCCCGCTGGACATGGCCAGCCCCGACCCCGAGGTGACCGCCGTGCTGCAGCCCGACCAGCCGCAGCGTGTGATCGCGCAGGCAGCGTCGCTGTTGTCCAGCCTGAGCAGTTTTGTCGGTGTGGTGACGGCGCCGCGCAAGGCCGGTGTGTTCCACCACATCGAGTTCATGCGCCTGGGCGACAAACGCGTGCTGGTCATCCTGGTGGCGCCTGATGGTGACGTGCAGAACCGCGTGATCTTCACCGCGCGCGACTTCTCGCCGACCGAGTTGCTGGAGGCCACCAACTACCTCAACGCCCACTACGCCGGCCTGACCATCGAAGAGGTGCGCGAGCGCCTCAAACACGAGGTGGAAGCGCTGCGCGGCGAGATCGCGACGCTGATGCAGGCCGCGGTGCAGGCCGGCACCGAGGCCATGGCCGCCAGCAGCGACAACGTGGTGGTCAGCGGTGAGCGCAACCTGCTGGGTGTGCAGGACTTCGGCCACGACATGGGCAGCCTGCGCCGCCTGTTCGACCTCTTCGAGCAGAAGACCGAGCTGATGCGCCTGCTGGACGTGAGCAGCCGCGCCGAAGGTGTGCGCATCTTCATCGGCGGCGAAAGCCAGGTGGTGCCCTACGAGGCGCTCTCGGTGGTGACCGCGCCCTACGAGGTGGACGGGCGGGTGGTCGGCACACTGGGCGTGATCGGCCCCACCCGTATGGCCTACGACCGCATGATCCAGATCGTCGACATCACGTCGCGGCTGGTGGGGCATGCACTGTCGCAGAAGTAGGTCGCGGCCGCCGGCAGGCCCCCGGCTTCTAGAATGCCGGCTGGCGGGCCGTTAGCTCAGTTGGTCAGAGCAGAGGACTCATAATCCTTTGGTCGTTG
>JADMJD010000246.1 GCA_018780805.1 Rubrivivax sp.
GGGCCATGCCGACATCTCGACCAACACGATCTACACCCATGTGGCACGTGAGCGGCTGCGCCAGATCCACGCGGCGCACCACCCGCGCGGTTGAGGTTTCACGGGACGGTCGGGCACAAAAAAGCCGGCCCGAGGGCCGGCTGGTTTGATCGGCGCGGAGCCGATCAGAAGTTGTGGCGCACGCCCGCGGCCATGTGGCTGCGGTCACCGTAGATGCCGGCGGCACCGTCGCTCACCTTCGAGTAGTAGGTGTACAGCTTGGTGCGCTTGCTCAGGTTGTAGTTCAGGCCCAAGGTGTACTGGCTGGCCCCCGAATCGTCGAGATCGCTGTAGTCGCCGGCGCGGCCGTAGTTCAGGTGCAGCTCGGTCGCGCCCATCGTGTACATGCCGGCCAGGCGGAACGTGGTGCGGGTGCCCGGGCCATAAACGTCTTCGTCGCGTTGGATGTAGCCGCCGAACGTGAAGGCACCCATCTCATACAGGCCACGCACGGCGAACTGGTTCAGATCGCCGGTCTTCTGGTAGCCGGCGCCCAGGTGCATCGGACCCGCATCGTAGTTGGCAGCGAACTCGACCGTGCGGTCGACTTCACCCGGGATGTCGCGTGCATTGATCGCGGCATGGACCACCAGGCCACCCATCGAAGGCGAGGTGTAGCTGATTTTGTCGCTGCCGACGAAGTAGCGGGTATCGGCGTAGAACGCGTCCGACGAGGTGCCGGTGTCGTGGTTGTGCATCGACACGTAATCAGCCGTGGCGAAATAGGTCTCGCTGAAGTAGTTGCCCAAACGAATGGTGCCGAAGCTGCCACCCAGGCTGACTTCCGACTGGCGACCCCAGAACGCGCCGGACGCAGCGCCGGTGTCGGAGTTGAAGCCGTGTTCCAGCACGAAGCCCGCCTTCAGGCCGCCACCGAGGTCTTCGGTGCCGCGGAAGCCGATGCGCGACGCGTTGTTCAGCATGTCGGTGCTGCTGACACCGTTGATCTTCTGGCGCTCGATGCTGGTGTTCAGGCGGCCGTAGATCTCGACACTGCTCTGGGCGAAGGCCGAGCCGGCGGACAGCGCGGCCAGGGCGAGGGCGATGGACTTGAATTGCATGGAATGCTCTCGGGTGTTGCAACAAAGAGAAGGCGCGTCAAAGGCGCTGCAAGCGTGAGTCTAGGGGCGGAACCCGGGCAAACCCGCAGCCGCAGGGCCTTTTGCACGCCACCGGGGGTGTAACTGCGGCGCCCGCGCAACAGTCCGGCCCTCGCACACAATCTGCGCCATGGACCACACCTTCGTTTCCGCCCTGGTGCTGCTGCTGCTGGTGCTGGACCCCTTTGGCAGCCTGCCCATCTTCATTTCCGTGCTGAAGGAGGTGCCGCCGGCCCGTCGGCGGGTGGTGGCGCTGCGCGAGGTGTTGATCGCGTTTGCGGTGCTGGCCGTCTTCATGGTCGGCGGCCAGGGGTTCCTGCAGGTGATGCGGCTGTCGGAACGTTCGCTGGAGGTGGCCGGCGGCGTGATCCTGCTGATCATCGCGGTGCGCATGGTGTTTGCCAGCGGCGGCGAGGTCTATGCGACGGCCCAGGGCCGCGAGCCCTTCATCTTTCCGCTCGCGGTGCCGCTGCTGGCCGGGCCCTCGGCCATGGCCACGGTGCTGCTGCTGGCCTCGCGCCAGCCCGAGCGGCTGTGGACCTGGATGGGCGCGCTGACGGTGGCGATGGCTGTTTCCGGCGCTGTGCTGCTGGCGGCGGACCGCATCCGCCAGCTGCTGGGCTCGTCGATGGTGGCCGCGATCGAGAAGCTGATGGGACTGGTGCTGACCGCAATCGCGGTCGAGATGATCCTGGCCGGGCTGAAGCAGTATTTCTTCAGCGGCCCCTGATCAACGGCCGCGCAGGTGTGCCGGCGCTTCCAGCCGCTTGGCCAGCAGCGAGAGCGTGAGCGTCAGGATCAGGTACAGCACCGAGATCGCCAGGTAAGGCTCCCAGTAGCGCGAATAGGCCCCGGCCACGGTGCGCGCGGCCAGTGCCAGCTCGGCCAGGCCGATGGCCGAGACCAGCGAGCTGTCCTTGATCAGCGTGACACCTTCGTTCACCAGCGCCGGCACCATGCGCCGGAAGGCCTGCGGCAGGATCACGTAGCGCATGGCCTGTACATGGGTGAGGCCCACGCTGTAGGCCGCCTGCACCTGGCCGCGGTGGATGCTCTGGATACCAGCGCGGAAGATCTCGCTGATGTAGGCACCGGCGTTCAGGCTCAGCGCCACGCAGCCGGAGAAAAAGGCGCCGTGCTCTTGGCGGAAGGTGCGCGCCAGTTCACCCGACAGCAGCAGGCCGTGGTCCGGGTGCACCAGCGCCGGCATCAGCGCAAAGTGCACCAGCAGGATCTGCACGAACAGCGGCGTGCCGCGGAAGAATGTCACGTAGGCCACGGTGGCCCAGCGTGCCAGCTTCAGGCCGAAGGCCATGGCCGGTGATTTGGGCGGCGGTGCGTCGGCCGAGCTGCTGACCAGCCCGAAACCCACGCCCAGCACCAGCCCGACGCTGATGGCCACCAGCGTGAGCTGGATCGTCATCCACAGGCCGCTGACGAACAGCGGGCCGTAACCGGCGAGGATCTCCCAGCGCAGATCCATCGCCGGTGCCCTGGTTTACTTCGACGCTGCCGAGGCCGGTGCGGCGGCGGCCGGCGGCGCGCCGAAGGTCTTGGCGTAGATCTGGTCGTAGGTGCCGTCGGCCTTGATGGCCTTCAGACCTTCGTTCAGCTTGGCCAGCAGTTCGGTGTTGCCCTTCTTGACGGCGATGCCGTACTGCTCGGGCACGAACTCCTTGTCCGAGACCGTCTTGAACTTGCCACCCGGGTTGTTGGCCACGTAGTGGATGACCACGCCGTTGTCGGCCACCACCGCGTCCACGCCGCCGGCTTCCAACTCCTTCAGCGCCAGCGGGGTGCTCTCGAAGCGCTTGACGTTGGTGTTGGTCTTGCCCAGCAGCTTGCTGACGGCTTCGTCGCCCGTGGTGCCGGTCTGCACGCCCACCTTGAGTTTCTTCAGGTCGCCGAACTTGCTGACCTTGCTGGTCTCCTTCACCGCGATCAGCTGTGCGGCGTCGAAGTACGGGTCGCTGAAGTCCATCGTGCCCTTGCGCTCTTCAGTGATCGTCACCGCCGAGACCACGAGGTCACGGTCACCCTGGCCCAGCGCGTTGAAGATGCCTTCCCAGGGGGTGTTGACGAACTTCACCTGGATGCCGGCCTTGGCGGCCACGGCGGTGACGACGTCGATGTCGAAGCCGACGATCTCGCCCTTTTCGTTCTGGCTCTCGAACGGCGCGTAGGCGGCGTCGGTGCCGACCACGTAGACCTTGACCGGCGCCGGGGCGGGCGCGGAGGCCACGGGGGCCGGCGCGGGCGGCTCTTCCTTCTTGCCGCAGGCGGCCAGCAGCACACCTGCGAGCAGCAGGCCGGAGGTGTTCAGGAAGCGACGTTTGTTCATGGCTCGGGATCCTCGGAGGGTGTTTGTGGAGCGGAGTTTACGGCCGGCGGTCAGGGCCTGAGTTCCAGGCCTGGCGGCAGATGGCGCCAGGGCAGGTCGGCCGGATCGGCGGCCATCGGGCCCGGGGCCTGGGCCACCAGGATGTGGGCGGCGATGGGTGCAAAGGCGGCGCGGAAGTGCACCGAGCTCTTGTTGACCAGCAGTTTCATCGCCATGGGCTCCACGCCCAGGAAGCGGTAGAGGTCCAGGTCCAGCATCTGTGTCTTGGCGGTGCTGACCAGCACTTGCACACCTTGAACATCGAGCCGCGCACAAGGCCCCAGCGTGGCGGTGTTGCCGGCGGTCATCGGGCCATTCAGGGTCACCACACCGTCACTCAGCGCCACCACCCTGGCCGTGCAGTGCAGTGGCGGATCGGTGGCCCGGCCGTCGAAGGCCCGCACGCTGCGGCCCAATGACAGGTCCAGCGTGGCGCCGACACCGGCGGTGTGTGCCGCCGCGGCAGCGGCCGGGTCGTGCAGCAGGCCCAGCGCCACCTGGCCCGGCCAGCGCTGGCCCGCGCCGGCGCGCTGCAGCGCGTGCAGCATTCCGGTGGTGTTGCCGTCGCCGCCGGCGCCGGGGTTGTCCTGCGTGTCGGCGATGACGACGGGGCCGTCGGCGCACAGCTTGAGCGCCTGTTCGACGGCGGCATCAGGCGTCAGCAGGTCCAGCCGCCAGGCCGGGCGCAGCGCCACGGCCTGCGCGGCCAGCGTATCGACCGCGGCCTGCACCTGGGCCGGATCGCGCCCATGGCCGAAGACCACCGGGCCACATTCCGGGAAGTCGGCCGCCGGGAAGCCCATTGCAAAGCTCAGCGCCACCGGGTTGTGTGCGAGCGCTTCGAAGATCCCCGCCGCTGGCGCCATCAGCGTGCACTGCACGTTCAGCGGCAACAGAAACGGCAGGCGCACATGGTGTGTGTGCAGCGGCCCGTGGGAGGCGACGTCGGCCAGCAGCCCAGCGGCGCGTGCACCGGTCTGGGCCATGTCCACGTGCGGGTAGGTGCGGAAGGCCGTCATCGCGCTGGTGTGTTGCAACATGCGTGCCGTCACGTTGGCGTGCAGGTCCAGGCTGGCCACCAGCGGCATGTCGGGGCCGATGACGGCGCGCAGGCGCTGCAGCAGCTCACCTTCGGCGTCGTCCACATGTTGTGCCACCGCGGCGCCGTGCAGGTCCAGGTAGACGGCGTCGAAGCCGCCGGCCCGCGCGTCGTCGACGATGCGGCCGGCGATGTGTTCGAAGGCCTCGCGCGTGACATGCGCCGATGGCGTAGCGGCGGCCCAGAGCGAGGGCTGCAACGTCCATCCGCGCGCCTGGGCCGCGCGGATGAAACCACCCATCGGCAGCACAGTGCCACCCATGCGGGCCAACATGGCGGCGCCGTGGGTGCTTTCGGGGTATCCGGCGCCGGACTGGAAGGCGGTCCAGTCGGCGCATGTGGGCGCAAAGGTGTTGGTCTCGTGCTGGAAACCGGCGACGAAGATGTGCATCAGGGGCCTGGGTGTTTGTGCTGCAGGGCCGCGATCTCGGCCGCGCTGAAACCCGCGGCGGCGCGCGCCGCGGTGTTGAAGGGTGGACGCAGGCGTGGTGCCCCGTAGCGCGTGGCCAGCACCGCGTAGTGCAACTCGGGGTCGACACCGTCGCGCTTGCAGCACCAGCGGTACCAGCGGTTGCCGATGGCCACGTGCCCGATCTCGTCGCGCAGGATCACGTCGAGGATCTCGACTGCGCGTTGGTCGCCGGCCTGCGCCAGGCGCCTTTGCAGCGGTGGCGTCGCATCCAGGCCGCGGGCCTCCAGCGTGCGTGGCACCAGGGCCATGCGCGCCGTCAGTTCACCAGCGGTTTTTTCGGTCATCGCCCACAGGCCGTCGTGGGCATCGAAGTCGCCGTAGGCGTGGCCCAGGCCCTGCAGGTGCTCGGCCAGCAGGCTGAAGTGCAGCGCTTCTTCGGACGCCACCTGCAGCCAGTCGCGGTAGTAGGCCTCGGGCAGGCCGGGGAAGCGCCAGAGCGCGTCGAGTGCCAGGTTGATGGCGTTGAACTCGATGTGCGCGATGGCGTGTAGCAGCGCGGCGCGGCCCGCCGTGGTGAAGGGTGATCGGCGCGGCAGCGCGACCGGGTCCACCAGCGCCGGGCGCGTGGGGCGGCCGGGCAGCGCGCCGCTGGGCTGCAGCAGCGCGGTGGTGTCCAGCGGCGGCGGCGCGGCCTGCAGCGCGCGCACGGCCGCGGCCTTCGCGGCCGGGTCGGGGCACTGCAACAGGTCCAGCGCACGCTGGCGGAGCTCCATCCCTAGAATCCTCGGTTTTCTTGGATTATGGGAGCCGCCATGGCCATCTACCGGTTAGGCGAAGACGTGCCGCAGCTCGGCGCCGACGCCTGGGTGGCCGACAGCGCCACCGTGCTGGGCCGGGTGCGCCTGGGCCCAGCGGCCAGTGTCTGGTACGGCGCCGTGCTGCGCGGCGACAACGACCTGGTCCAGGTCGGCGCCCGCAGCAACATCCAGGACGGCAGCGTGCTGCACACCGACCACGGCATCGCGCTGACGCTGGGCGAAGGGGTCACCGTGGGTCACCAGGTGATGCTGCACGGCTGCACGGTGGGCGATGGTTCGCTGATCGGCATCCAGAGCGTCATCCTCAATGGCGCGCGCATCGGCCAACACTGCCTGGTGGGCGCGAAGTCCCTGGTCACCGAAGGCAAGGAGTTCCCCGACGGCGCGCTGATCATGGGCAGCCCGGCCAAGGTGGTGCGCATGTTGTCGCCGGAGCAGATCCAGATGCTGCAGATGAGCGCCGCACACTATGTGCAGCAGGCCGCGCGCCACCGCCAGGCGCAGAGGGTGGATTGATGTCAGAGCTGCACAAGTTCCTGTTCGAAGGCCTGCCGGTGCGCGGCATGCTGGTGCGCCTCACCGATGGCTGGCAAGAGGTATTGCGCCGCCGCGCCACCCGCGAGCCCTGGCCGCCCGAGCTGCAATCGCTGGTCGGCCAGCTGTGCGCGGCCGGTGTGCTGATGCAGTCCAACATCAAGTTCGACGGTGCCCTGGTGCTGCAGATCCAGGGTGACGGCCCGGTGCCGCTGGCGGTGGCCGAGGTGCAGCCCGACCTGCAGTTCCGCGGCACCGCCACTGTCACGGGCGAGGTGCCGGCCGGCGCGCAACTGGCAGCGATGGTCAACCTGCACGGCCGCGGCCGTTGCGCGATCACGCTCGATCCGGCACAGCGCCAGCCCGGGCAGCAGCCCTATCAGGGCGTGGTCGCGCTGCACGGCGACCAAGGCGAGCCGCTGCAGCAGCTGTCCGAGGTGCTGGAGCACTACATGCTGCAGTCCGAGCAGCTGGACACGCGGCTGGTGCTGGCCGCCAATGGCGAGCTGGCGGCCGGCCTGCTGATCCAGCGCCTGCCGGTGGAAGGTGTGGCCAACCTGGGCGGCGCGCGCAACGAGGACCAGATCGGTCTGTCGGAAGGTTTCAACCGCGTGGCCCACCTGGCGGCCACGCTGACGGCCGAAGAACTGCTGACGCTGGACGCCAACACCCTCCTGCGCCGCCTGTTCTGGGAAGAAGACGTGCGGCGTTTCGAGCCGCTGGCGCCAGCCTTTGCCTGCCGCTGCTCACGCGAGCGGGTGCGCGGCATGCTGCGTGGGCTGGGCCGGGAAGAAAGCGATTCGCTGATCGCCGAGCGTGGCGAGGTGGAGGTGGGTTGCGAGTTCTGCGGCCTGCAGTACCGCTTCGACGCGGTGGACGTGGGCGAACTCTTCACCCCGGCGGCGCAGCAGCCCCCGGGCTCGACGGCGTTGAACTGACCCGTGGTGGCGCACTGGCGCTGGGACGGTGAGGATCTGCTGCTGGACCTGCAGGGCAAACCCGGCGCCCGCCGCGACGGGTTTGGCCGCGTGATGGCCGGGCGGCTGCAGGTGCAGATCGCCGCGGCGCCCGAGGACGGCAAGGCCACGGCCAGGCTGCTGGTATTTCTGGCCGAACAGTTCGGCGTGCCGCGCGCGGCGGTGGAACTGCGTTACGGGCTGGCCAGCCCGAAGAAGGGCGTGTGCATCCGCGCACCCCGGCGGCTGCCGGCGGAGGCGGGTATCACGCCGCGCAGCTCCTGAAGCCTGCGAACAGGTCGTTGCGGTCGGCCGGGAAGTAATTGCGGTAGCGCGGGTGTTTCAGCCAGGGCGTGGTGGCGAAGCTGCCGCCCCGCAAGACCGGGCGACCATCGAACCAGGGCGCCGAGTAGTCGCGGTAGGGATGGGGCTCGAAGCCGGGGTAGGGCACAAACGGGCTGGCTGTCCACTCCCAGACCTCGCCCCAGCGGAAGCCGTCGGCGTGCAACGCTGCCCATTCCCATTCGGCTTCGCTGGGCATGCGGCGGCCGGCCCAGCGGCACCAGGCCAGCGCTTCGTGATGGCTCAGGTGCATCACCGGTTCGTCATCGGCCAGGGCCACCCAGCGGCCGAAGGCGGCGCGCTGCCAGACCCCGTCGTCCACCGTGACATGGCGCGGGCGGCCGGTGCTGTGGCGCTGGCGCCAGGCCCAGCCCTCAGCCGACCAGTGGGCCGGCTCGTCGTAGCCGCCAGCGTCGATGAAGGTGCGGTAGGCGGCCCAGGTGACCGGGCTGCGGTCGATCTCGAAGGGGGGCAGTTCGACGGCATGCGCGCCGCGTTCGTTGTCGAAAACAAACCCTGGCGTCTGTAAGCCCGGCGTCTGTAAGCCCGGCGTTTGTGAGCCCGGCGTTTGTGAGTCCCGTGTTGGTGAGTCCAGCGTTGGTGCGCCCAGCACAAAGGGCCCGCCAGGGCAGGCCACGCGGCCTGCCGGGCCGGCGGCAGGGCCGGCCTGCGGCAGCGCCGCGGCGATGGGCAGGGCCAGGGTCTGGGCCGTGTACACCGCGGCTTCGGCGTGCATGGCCTCGTGCAACAAGGCCCAGCGAAAGAAGTAGAGGCAGTGATCGTCGCACCCGCTGAGCGCCAGCAGGGCCAGCGTGCGTTCACGCACCTGGGCGGCGTAGCGCAGCGTGCGGTCGGCGTCGGGCAGGTCCAGCTGCCAGCGGGTGGTGTGGGCCACGCGGCTGGAGTCGTACAGCCGGTCGGCCTGCGGCAGCAGCGATGCCGCCAGCGCCGTGTCGGGGTCGGCCGCAGCGCCGCGCAGGCGCTCGGGATAACGCGCGATCCAGCGTTCCTCGAACCAGGCCAGGTGCCCCAGCTCCCAGCGCGGCGGGTTCAGATCGGGCGCGTAGCGCACGGCCATGTCCGCCGGCAGGGCCTGGCGCCAGGCGTCGAACAGGCGCAGCGTGTGCGCGCGCGCCGCGGCCAATGCAGCGGCCAGGGCCTGTGCATCGCCATGGCGCGCCGCTTGCGCCTCGGCGGAGAGGGCCGTGCTCACAGCGGCTGGCGGCCCGTCACCGGGTACAGCGGGTCGGTGTAGCCGTGGGTGGAGGCGTGGCCGGGCGCGACCAGTGAATCCACCATCGCCTCGTCTTCGATGCCGACGGTGACCCCGAGCGCGGCCACATAGTCCTGCCACTGCGCCAGCGTGCGCGGGCCGGCGATCACGCCGTTGATCAGCCGGTTGTGCAGCACCCAGGCCACGGCCAGCTGGCTGGGCGGCAGGCCACGCGACTCGGCATGGTCGCGGAAGCGGTGCGCCAGCAACAGGGACTCCGGGCGCCACTCGGTCTGCATCATGCGCCGGTCGGCGCGCGCGGCGCGGCTGCCGGCAGGCGGGGCCTCGCCGGGGCTGTACTTGCCCGACAGCACACCGCGCGCCAGTGGGCTGTAACTTACCACGCCCAGGCCGTAGTGTGCGCAGCAGGGCAGCAGTTCGTCCTCGATGCCGCGTGTCATTGCGCTGTAGGGTGGCTGGCAGGCGATGGGCGGCGGCACGCCCATGCGGCGTGCGGCTTCTACCAGCCGCGCCACGCGCCAGGCGCGGAAGTTGGACACGCCGTAGTAGCGGATCTTGCCGGTGTCGATCAAGCGCGCCAGCGTCTGCAGGATCTCTTCGACGGGTGTCTGTTCGTCGTCGCGGTGCAGCCAGTAGAGGTCGATCCAGTCGGTGGCCAGGCGCTGCAGGCTGCGCTCCACCGCCATCGTGATCCAGCGCCGCGAGAGCCCGCGGTCGTTGGGCAGCGGGCTGCCGGGGTTGGCCACCTTGGTGGCCAGCACCCAGTGTTCGCGGTCGCGCGCGATCAGCTCGCCCACCATGCGCTCCGACGCCCCGGTGGCATAGACGTCGGCCGTGTCCAGCGCAAACAGCCCTTGCTGGCGCGCGTGGTCGACGATGCGGGCGGCTTCGGTGGCGTCGGTCTGGTCGCCGAACATCATCGTGCCCAGCCACAAGGCCGGCACCTTCAGGCCACTGGCGCCCAGGGGGCGGATGGGGTGCAGGTTGGTCATCCCCAGACGATACTCCCGGCCGTGCAGATCCATGAACTCCGACAACAGCTGCGCGCGCTGAGCGCCGGCCCCGGCCACGAGGCCCGGGTGCTGCGCCAATGGGCCCAGGCCAAACCGCAGGACGGCGGCCGGCGCGACATCACGAACTACCTGCCCAAGCCTTTGCGCGAGGCCCTGCCGGCGCTGGCGGCGCAACTGGACGGCCTGGCCCGTGTGCGCTCGGAACACCCGGGCGACGACGGCTCGGCCCGCCTGCTGGTGGACCTGGCCGACGGCCAGACGGTGGAAGCCGTGCTGCTGCCGCGCGACGGCCTGTGTGTTTCCACCCAGGTTGGCTGCGCGGTGGGCTGCGTGTTCTGCATGACCGGCCAGAGCGGCCTGCTGCGCCAGGTGGGCAGCGCCGAGATCGTGGCCCAGGTGGTGCTGGCCCGCCAGCGGCGGCCGGTGAAGAAGGTGGTCTTCATGGGCATGGGCGAGCCGGCCCACAACCTGGATGCGGTGCTGGAGAGCATCGAGCTGCTGGGCCGGGAAGGCGGCATCGCGCACAAGCAGCTGGTGTTTTCCACCGTGGGCGACCGCCGGGTCTTTGAGCGGCTGCCGCAGCAGGCGGTGAAGCCGGCGCTGGCCTTGTCGCTGCATTCCACGCAGTCCGAACGGCGCGCGGCCCTGCTGCCACGCGCACCCCGCTTCGAGCCGGCCGAGCTGGTGGCGCTGGGCGAAGACTATGCACGCCGCTCCGGCTACCCCATCCAGTACCAGTGGACGCTGCTGGCCGGCATCAACGACGGTGACGACGAGCTGGACGCGCTGGTGCCGCTGCTGCGTGGCAAGTACGCGATCCTGAACATGATCCCGTACAACAGCGGCGAAGGCATGGACTTCCGCCGGCCCGACACCGAGCGGGTGACGCAGATCTTCCGCCGCCTGAACCAGCAAGGTGTGCTCACGCGCATGCGGCAATCGGCGGGGCAGGACGTGGACGCCGGCTGCGGCCAGCTGCGCGCGCGCCGCATCCCCATCCAGCCGGCGGCCTGATCAGGCGGGCTTCAGGCCGCGGCCTCCAGGCCGTTGCGGAAGTGCGCCAGCATCAGCGCACGGGCTCCTTCGCCGTCACGTTGCGCAATGGCCGTCATCAGCGCGCGGTGTTCGGCCAGCGAATCGGCCAGCCGGCCCTGCTTGAACAGCGACAGGTGGCGGTTGAGCTTCATCACCTTGCGCAGATCGGCCACCATCTGCAGTGCCCAGCGGTTGCCGGCGATGCTGAGCAGCGCCATGTGGAAGGCCTCGTTGGTGGCAAAAAACGCCTCGCGCTGGCGCACCTGCTTTTCCAGCCGGTCGTGCAGGGCCTGCAACTCGGCACGTTCGCTGGCGCTGGCCTGCGTGGCGACCACGGCGGCGGCATCACTCTCCAGCAGGCCGAGCAGGTGGTAAACCTGGGCCACATCGTCGCGGGACACCTCGGTGACATACGCGCCGCGGCGCAGCTTCATTGTCACCAGGCCCTCGACGGCCAGCACTTTGAGTGCCTCGCGCAGAGGCGTGCGGCTGATGCCGAACTCGGCCGCCAGCTTCAGCTCGTCGATCCAGCTGCCGGGCGGCAGGCGGCGGTTGAAGATCTGCTCGCGCAGGCGGTCCGCCACGTCCTGGTACAGGGCGCGGCGGGCCAGCGGGCTGGCGGGTGCCAGTGCGGATGGGGTGGTCTCGACGGCGGCCACGGGGCTGTGCGCGTGTCAGTTTGGCGTAGCTTCAGAATTTATAATTATGCATAATGAAGGCCGGCCGACAAGGGCCCTGGAGAGATTGCATGAGCGCCAAGGATCACAGCTTCACCCCGGCCACGCTGGCCCAATGGCAGGCGGCAGCGGCCAAATCCGCGCCCGGTGGTGATGTGCAGGCGCTGAATTGGGTGACACCTGAGGGCCTGACGCTCAAGCCGCTCTACACCGCCGAAGACCTGCAAGGCCTGCCGCACACCAACACCTTGCCGGGTTTCGAGCCCTTCATCCGCGGCCCGCAGGCCACGATGTACAGCGTGCGGCCCTGGACCATCCGCCAGTACGCGGGCTTTTCCACCGCTGAAGAAAGCAACGCCTTCTACCGCCGCGCGCTGGCGGCCGGTGGCCAGGGTGTCAGCGTGGCCTTCGACCTGGCCACGCACCGGGGTTACGACAGCGACCACCCGCGCGTGACGGGCGACGTCGGCAAGGCCGGCGTGGCCATCGACAGCGTGGAGGACATGAAGATCCTGTTCGACGGCATCCCGCTGGACAAGGTCAGTGTGAGCATGACGATGAACGGCGCCGTGCTGCCGGTGCTGGCGGGCTACATCGTCGCGGCCGAAGAGCAGGGCGTGGCGCAGGCGCAGTTGAGCGGGACCATCCAGAACGACATCCTCAAGGAGTTCATGGTCCGCAACACCTACATCTACCCGCCGGCGCCGAGCATGCGCATCATCGGCGACATCATCGAGTACACGGCGCAGCAGATGCCGAAGTTCAACTCGATCAGCATCAGCGGCTACCACATGCAGGAAGCCGGCGCCAACCAGGCGCTGGAGCTGGCCTTCACGCTGGCCGACGGGCAGGAGTACGTGAAGACCGCCATGGCCAAGGGCCTGGACGTGGACGAATTCGCCGGCCGCCTGAGCTTTTTCTGGGCCATCGGGATGAACTTCTACCTCGAGATCGCCAAGATGCGCGCCGCACGGCTGCTCTGGACACGCATCATGAAGGGCTTCGGCGCGAAGAAGCCCAAGAGCCTGATGCTGCGCACCCATTGCCAGACCAGCGGCTGGAGCCTGACCGAGCAGGACCCGTACAACAACATCGTGCGCACCACGGTGGAGGCCATGGCCGCGGTGTTCGGCGGCACGCAAAGCCTGCACACCAACAGCTTCGACGAAGCCATCGCGCTGCCCACCGAGTTCAGCAGCCGCATCGCGCGCAACACGCAGCTGATCCTGCAGGAAGAGACGCACATCACCAGCGTGGTCGATCCCTGGGCCGGCAGCTACATGATGGAAAAACTCACCCAGGACATGGCCGATGCCG